>JALYVO010000052.1 GCA_030853195.1 Bacteroidota bacterium
ATAATTTCTTCTAGCTTTTTTCTTCGTTCTGATAACGGCTTTTCACGCCAGTCTTCATAATTATATTCTAAAATATCGTAAACATAAAAGCTGATCGGCGCATCATTCAATTGTTTCTTGCCAATATTCTTCCTGCCAATTCGTGTTTGCAAAATTGCAAATGGCAAAGGTTTGCCACCAACCGAAGGAATTATTTCCCCGTCAAGCACAACACCGTCGGGTAACAGATCTTTTAAAATAAAATATTCCGGAAATTTATCCGTCATTAATTCTTCGCCGCGGCTCCAAACAAATAATTCATTATTCCTTTTTATGATCTGACCCCGGATACCATCCCATTTCCATTCTGCCTGCCATAGTTCTGTATCTGCCAGGCTTTCAATATTTTCATCTAATGCGTAAGCAAGGTAAAATGGATAAGGCTTTGAATAGTCTGAAACAGAAGCTGACTGGCTTAGCAATTCATCAAATGCAGTTGTTGATGGATCCCAGTTTCCACTAATGCGGTGCGCGATTACTGAAGAAGAAATATTTACAATTTTAGCGAGTGCATTTACGATCATTTTTTGTGAAATACCAATCCGAAAACTTCCTGTAATCAATTTATTGAAAACAAATCTTTCATCGCGATTCATTTGTTCCCAATTATCAATTATAAATTTTTCCTTTATGCTCTCGTCCTGTTTCTCAAGAGAGACAAATTCTTCTAAATAATAAGAAAGGCTTTTATTTTCTTTATCAGTATTTTTTGTTTCCGGAAGAAGTAAAGCCAGGGTTTCTGCGAGATCACCAACAGTATGATAACATTCATCGAAAAGCCAATCTGGTAAACCGGTAATTGTACCGCACCAATCACGCATTAGCCTGGAATTCACTGCACGTCTCGGTCTGCGCCCGCTGAAGATGGCAATTACCCAAACTTTATCATCATCAGGCGCAACTGCAAAATAATTGATTAGGCTTTGCAGTTTATCGTTCGTTTTTGTTGAAGAGTTCAATTCATTTATCAATTGCGCAAATAATTGCAAGCCTGAGATATTCATGATTGCAATTGGTTCCTGATCCGTTATTATTTGCATTTCTTCATTCATACACTTTACTTTTCTTCGATTTTAATTTCAAGAGGTGAAGCTGTTTCTTCATCTTCATTTCCGTATTGTGTTTTTACTTCGTCTGCCATGGCAATATTTTCTTCATTCAAATACCTGCTGAATGCTGACTGAAAGCCATGTGTAACAAAAACCTTTTCAGCTCCAGTTGTTTTTACTGTTTCTAAAAGTCCGTTCCAGTCTGCATGATCGCTCAAGGCAAAGCCTGCGTCAACGTTTCTTCTTCTTGCATTCCCTCTAACCTGCATCCATCCGCTGCACACTCCAATAGAGTAAGGATGAAATTTTTTCATCCACGAAGTGCTTTCTGCACCAGGTGGCGCTATGATAACTGTTTCCTTCAATAATTCTTTTGGAGTTTCAGGAGTTATTCTTACCACTGGTTTTAAATTCCATCCGGCTTCAATAAGCGTTTGCTGCATATTAAAAATAGCGCCATGCGCGAATATCGTTTGTGTAGTTTCTTTGATAGCCTGTAACACACGCTGGGCTTTGCCTAAGCTATAAGCTAGTAAAATACTCGTTTTTCCGTTTTCTTTATTTTTTGAAATCCAGTTGATAATATCATTATAAATTACTGATTGTGGTTTCCATTTATAAATAGGTAATCCAAATGTAGATTCCGTTATGAAAGAATTGCATTTTAATGGTTCGAATTTTCCGCTTAAACCGTCATCTTCCGTTTTGTAATCGCCGCTTACTACCCATACTTCATTATCATGTTCTATGCGAATTTGAGAAGAACCAATTATATGGCCGGCGGGATGCAGAGACACTTTCACTCCCTGAATGTTGATGGTTTCGTTCCACTCTGCTGTTTGATAATTATTATCGCCAAGACGCAATTGAAGTATTGGTTTTGTGAATTGATGGCACAAATAAAATTTATGGCCGAAATATGCATGGTCGCTATGCCCATGTGTTATGATCGCGCGCTCAACAGGTTTCCATGGGTCAATATAAAAATTTCCTGCTTCGCAGAAAAGTCCTTTATCAGTAAACGAGATCAGGTGGGGCATGAAAAATAAATTTACAAATAACCTGCCTGATTTTCTTTTATCGGTTTTTAATCCTGATGAATATATGATGCCAAAATTCCTAAAACCTATAAAATAACTTATATAGCATTCCCATTATAATCTAAAACTAAATTTGATTCAACATTGTATTAGTTCCCAATCATAGAATGCATTTTATTGATCTCTTTGAAAATGTGAAAAGCTATAAAATGATTTATGTAACCAATGTTAAAATACGGCATAAAGTTTATTCATAACTTTGCAAAAAATAATCAGGAATATGAAAAGAGTTTTAGCCATAGTTTTTTTAGTCATCATTGTATTGGGTGCATGGTGGTTGTTTTTCAGAACTGAAAAAGTGAAAACCACTGAACCAAAAGTAGAGGCCTTGTCTGTGAAAAAACATTCCGAAATTTTCAATCAGAAGATTGCCAATGCAATGAATTCTTATCTTGATATGAAAAATGCTTTCGTAGATGGGGATACTGCAATGATCAAAACTCAGGCTGCTAAATTCATAACTTCAGTTGACAGTATGCAACTTAGTGATCTTCAAAAAGATGATTCTTCAATACTACAGGCCGCCCGGCAACAGGTGAGCGAGCTGAAAGCCAATGCCATACCGATTCTGCAGGATGCAGATATTAAGCAAATGCGCCAGGATTTCAGTATGGTTTCAGAAAACCTGTATCCTTTTATAAAGACGATAGGTTATGAGGGAGAAAAACTTTATTGGCAAAATTGCCCTATGGCATTTGGTGATGATAAACCGGCTAACTGGCTAAGCAACACATCGGAAATCATCAATCCTTATCTTGGTAAAAATAATCCTGAATATAAATCAGCCATGCTGAATTGCGGTGAAAATAAAGATTCGATTTTTGTAAAATAATTTGCAGATTAAAATTGTAGCATACCTTCTGGCAAAGAATTATTTCCCTGTAAGCCACCTGTATGTATGCATAATATTTTTGAATCTTGCGGAAAATAATTTTTCCGAATTAAATCATTTACACCAAACATCATTTTGCCGGTATAAACAAAATCCAACGGAATTTTGTGTTGATCATAAAATGTATTGATGAAAGAGATCAATTCGTTTGTTTTCTTTGCGTATCCTCCAAAATGATAATCGTTTATGAAAGAATAGGTTTTTGCGCAATCAATTTTTAAATCTTTCAGCCTTTCATCAATATCATGCATGTTTTTTAAAACACTGAATCCAATAATTTTGCAATTATTTCTACTGCCATTGATAATTCCGGCAAAGGTAGTAGCAGTGCCTACGGCGAGGCAAATGTGCGTGTAATCTTTTTCTTTAAAAAATTGTGTAATTAAAGATGCGCCTTTTGCTCCTTGTATAGAAAATCCGCCTTCCGGTATCAAAATATATTCTCCATATTCTTCTTTTAATTCTTGTAAAAAACCATTTCCATTAATTTTTTTGTAAGATTCCCGGGTTAGAAATTTAAGTTTCATTTCATTTTCGATACAAAAAGATAGAGTAGGAGAGAGAGCAGAAGGTTTTTCACCGCGAATAATCCCGATACATTTAAAATTATTTTTTTTACACGCAAAAGCTGTTGCGGCGAGATGATTAGAATATGCTCCTCCAAAAGTGATCACGGTTTTGTGTGTGGAATTTTTTGCTTCATTTAGAAAATAATATAGTTTGAATAATTTATTTCCAGAAATAATTGGATGAATTTCATCAAGCCGCAACATGGAGATTTCAATACTTTTTTCTTTATATAATTCATCCATTAATACATAAATGGATGGATTTTCGAAAGCAAAGCCGGGTATGATATCTAACATCAAAGATTGTTGCATAAAACTTCTTTCTTACTTTCGCAGCAATTTAATTATTAGCATTCACTCTAAACACATTTTGCGAAATGAAACCTACACTTTTAATTTTGGCAGCAGGCATGGGTAGCCGCTATGGCGGTATTAAGCAGATGGATTCTTTTGGTCCTTCCGGGGAAACGATTATTGATTATTCTATTTATGACGCAATAAGAAGTGGATTTGGTAAAGTTGTTTTTATTATCCGCAAAGATTTCGCTGAGCACTTCAAAAATCTTTTTGAGTCAAAGTTAAAAGGGAAAATAGAAACCGAATATGTAATGCAGGAGATGGATTCCTTTACAGAAGGTTTTCAATCCTTGGAACCACGCACAAAACCCTGGGGCACTGCGCATGCGGTTCTTTGTGCTAAAGATGTAATTAAAGAGCCATTTGCAGTGATCAATGCGGATGATTTTTATGGAAGAGATGCTTTTGAAAAAGCGGCTAAATTTCTAACAAATGAAGTGTCGCCAAAAAAATACTGTATCATCGGATATGCACTTTCAAAAACACTTTCGGAAAATGGCTCGGTGAGCCGCGGGGTGTGCGATGTGGATGCAAATGGAAACCTGGTAAGTATTAATGAGCGAATAAAAATTTTTCCTGAAGATGGTAAAATTTATTATATAGAGAACTCCCTGAGGGTGCCGCTACCGGCAGATACTTCAGTCAGTATGAATTTCTGGGGATTTGACCCAAACGTTTTTGATTTTATCCAGCAATTATTCATCAAATTTTTGAAAGAAAATACACAAAACCCAAAAGCAGAATTTTTTATTCCTATCATCGGCGACGCATTTATCAAAGAAAATAAAGGAGAAATAAAGGTGATTGCAACTTCATCCCAATGGTTCGGAGTTACTTACCGGGAAGATGCAGCAGGGGTAAAAGAAAATATTCATTCACTTATCGAAAAAGGGGAATATCCGGAAAACTTATTAACTGAATAATTCTAATTGCCCTTTACTTTATAGATAAAATCTTCAAGCTTTTTAATTTGCTGAACGCGGTCAAGGCCTTTTAAATAATTTACTGACGGAAGTTTGATGATTTCATTATTATCATTCTTTACTTCTTTGAGAGCGTCAGCAATATTTTTTGATTTTATAGCAAAAACTACACCGTCAGCATTGGTTTCTTTGCTGCTAATAATTCCAATCACTTCACCATTTTTATTAATAACAGGGCCGCCACTGTTTCCCGGATTTACTGAAATGCTTATTTGGTAAGATGTTGTATCGCCATAATATCCTGATTTGGCGCTTAAGTAACCTTCACCATAAACGACCTCTTCGCGGGGGTAGCCCAATGTAAAAATTGGCTCTGCAAGCTCAGCAGAAGATTTTGGAAATGTATATGGAAGCCCGTTCACTTTCTTAAATGACGTGTCGGTAATTTTCAAAATCGCAAGATCAGTTATGGGATTGGAATAAACTGCTTTTGCAAGAAACTGTTCTCCTTTTTTGTTTTCAACAATAAGGTTTTTCGCATTATCCACTACGTGAGAATTGGTAATAATATATCCGTTGCCATCCGCTAAAAAACCTGTCGCCCTGAAATTTGCTTCAAATTTTGGCCGGCTGGAAATTACTTTAGTCTCATTTAGCTTAGTTTCAATTTGGTTAACCTTATGCTCCAGTTGATTCAATTTATTATCTACTAAAGGAGTAATAACTGCAACATTTTTATTTTCAGAATATTTAGAAACAAAAGTAGCGGTGGAAATGGAAACTAAACCTGCAATACAAGCCGCTACAGCTATTGTACGACGATAGCGATTCCATAAGTATGCGATTTTCGCTTGTGTTTTTCCTTCTCTGCGCGAAATAATTCCTTCATTCACCAGCTTGCTTTCTACCTCATTGAGTTGATTTATCAAAGTTCTTTGGCCGCTCATTTTTTCAAGCTGGCTTAGCAAAAAATTATGCTCAACTGTTATCTGGTCTATATCCGGATTATTTTTCCTTAATTCTGTAAAAAAGATTTTCTCCTGAGCATCCATTTCTCCATTTCTGTATCTTTCAATGGCGTCTAAAAGTAAATTTTCTTCCATTAATCTGTATTTTTATATTGTGCAAAGAATATTTTTTTCAATCTTACCAGGCATTTATACTTCTGCGTTTTGGCATTATCCGCATTTGTGTATCCAAACGAAGACGCTATTTCGGGCATTGATTTTTTTTTAATGTAGAAAGCTTCTAAAAGGCTTTTGCAAGGTTCTCCAATTTTGAGCAATGCACTTTCCATTAGGATAAAATCATTATTTCTTTTTTCATGCGAATTAATTTCATCTTCTACAGAAATGGTTTCCTCAATCGTTTCGATGGAAGGATTGTAACGGTTTTGTTTCTGAAGTTTTTTTAACCAAAGCCGCCTGCAAACAGAATATAAATAAGTTTTTATCTGGCAGCTTAATATAAAAGAACTTGACTTTGCTTTTTCAAAAAGAACAATCATCGCTTCCTGAAATATATCTCTCGCATCATCAGGATATCCATTATTTTTTATAATAAATGCCTGTATTGCCGCATAATTTTCACGATAAATGGTCTCGATCGCATCGCTATCATGAGAGGCTAATCCTTCCAGCAATGCCTTTTCCTGGTCATACGTTTTCACTCAGCTATAATTAATACTAATAATGTGGAAAAGTAACCCAATTTGAAATCGAAAAAAACTTTTTCAAATTGGGTTACTTTTTTTAAATAAAGGAATAAACAGTTAAATATCAATCAAAATCTAAAATTAAACGAAATGAAAAAATTATTGCTTGTTTTTACAGTTTGTGCTTTTTTTGTAGCATGCAACAGCGGATCTACTTCAAGTACAGATGCCACTAAAGACACAACAAACACCACTGTTACACATGATTCAGCAATGACTCCAGCTACTACAGCGCCTTCATCAATGGATACATCAAATAAAATGAGCATGGATACTACTCATAAAATGAGTATGGATTCTGTTCATCATTAAATAAATAATTGTATTTTATTACCGTTTTTCACGAAAATATTTTATTGGCTGGCAATCTATAAACCGTTTCATTTAAGAGACGGTTTTTTTCTATAATTGATTTTCTATAATTAGATTTCCTATAATTTTCAGTTTTCAATAATATCAGTTTTCTACTTTTTGACTTATAAGGTTGACAACATTATTTTTTAATAGAACCAAATAAAATTTTAGAAAAATATAAAATTACTTTGTTGGTTTCATTGCCATGTATTACTTTTGAAAAATAATGACATTCGCAAAAGCAAATACCGGTTTTTTTTATTTTAGCTACTATTTTAGAAATAGTCCGGGATGCCTTTGTTAACACTGATTTAAACAGATAACGATAAAAAGAATCCCGGCAGAAATGACCGGTTTTTTTATTTTATATGATTAAGAAAATAGCCATACAGGGTTTTGAAGGCAGCTTTCACCAGGCAGCCGCCCGCCAATTTTTTGGAAATGATGTAAAAGTAATTTGCTGCTCCACCTTTAGAGATGTTATAAAAATTTCTGGTGATAAAAACAAAAGCGATGGCGGTTTAATGGCTATAGAAAATTCAATTGCCGGGAGTATTTTGCCTAATTACAACTTGCTGCAAAAAAGTAATTTGAAAATTATCGGGGAAATTTATCTTCAGATTGATCAAAATCTTTTAGTTAATCCCGGCGTTTCTCTCGCCGATATTCGTGAAGTGCATTCACATCCAATGGCTCTGCTGCAGTGCATGGATTTTCTTGAAAAACATAATTGGAAATTAATTGAAACCGAAGATACCGCTCTTAGTGCGCAGCATATTCATCAACATAAAAGCAAACATATCGCAGCAATTGCAGGCGAGCTGGCTGCCAAACTTTTTGGACTGAATATGATTGCGCCAAATATTCATACACAAAAGAATAATTACACAAGGTTTTGGGTTTTGCAAAATGCGGATTCTATCGAAGAAATTATTGATGCAGATAAGGCATCTTTGATTTTTGAAACAGATCATTCAAAGGGAAGTCTCGCAAAAGTGCTCACAAAAATTTCTGAAGGCGATATAAATTTGAGCAAGCTCCAGTCAATGCCGATTCCGGGGAGCGATTGGAAATATTCTTTTCACGCAGATTGCGAATTCACAAGCCTTGAACAGTTGAATAAAGTATTGAAAAATATTAAACCATTTACTGCAGATGTGAAAGTGTATGGAGTTTATAAAAACGGAAAAAACATTCATTCTTAAAGTCAGGAAAATTTATATGAATCCAATTGAAATAAATAGCAACAAAAAGTATAAGATAGCAGATCGTCTTTTAGGAATTGATGAATATTATTTTTCTAAAAAATTAAGGCAGATTGATGAGATGAACAAGGCTGGAAAGCAGGTAATCAATCTGGGTATTGGCAGCCCGGATCTTCCTCCGCATCCTGATGTCATTAAAACATTGCAGGAAGAATCTGTAAAGCCCAACCAGCATGGATATCAGAATTACAAAGGAAGCCCGGTGCTTAGAAATGCGATTTCAAAATGGTATAAAAAATGGTATGGTGTTGATTTGAATGCTGACACAGAGATTCTCCCTTTGATTGGAAGTAAAGAAGGTATTATGCATGCTTGCATGACTTACATTAATGAGGGTGATATCGTTTTAATTCCTAACCCTGGTTATCCTACTTATAAAAGTGCGGCGAAAATTGCAGGAGCTAACGTGCATGCCTACACGCTAAAGAAGGAAAACAATTGGTTCCCTGACTTTGACGAATTAGAAAAAATAGATTTGGAAAAAGTTAGTTTGATGTTTGTGAATTATCCGCAAATGCCTACCGGACAATTGCCCACAAAAAAAATGTTTGAAGAGCTGATCGCCTTCGCAAAAAAACATCATATTCTTATTTGCCATGATAATCCTTATAGTTTTATTTTAAATGATAACCCAATGAGCTTATTAAGCTTTGAAGGTGCAAAAGATGTAGTGATTGAATTAAATTCTTTAAGTAAAGGCCACAATATGGCAGGCTGGAGAATTGGAATGCTTTGCGGAGCAAAAGAAAGAATTGAAGAAGTGCTTCGGTTTAAAAGCAATATGGACAGTGGAATGTTTTTACCCATGCAACTCGCTGCAGCAAAGACTTTAGAGCTTGGCCGGGATTGGCATGATTCGATAAATGCTATTTACAAAAAACGAAGAAAACTAGTTTTTAACTTGTTGCGCTTATTGAATTGTGAATACGATGAAAGCCAGGCTGGCTTATTTGTATGGGCAGAAATTCCACAACAATATCAGGATGGATATGAATTAAGTGATAAAGTTTTAAAAGACTCCAATGTGTTCATAACACCCGGAGGGATTTTTGGAGATGCGGGCGATAAATATATCAGAGTGAGCTTGTGCGCAACTGAGGAAAAAATTGCGGAAGCAGTGAATAGAATTAAAAGTTGAGGATTACGAATTACGAATTAAGATTAGAATAAGAGATCAATGAAAATTAAGGCCAATAAAATTAAAGACACTATTGAATTGAAGACTCCAAAAGTCCCCTCCCCTGGAGGGGATTTAGGGGAGGCCGTATTTACGATAGTTGGTGTTGGTTTAATAAGTGGTTCGTTTGCACTTGCTTTGAAAGAGAATGGAATTGCAAAAAAAATTATCGGCGTTAGCAGAACACGATCAAGCCTTGATAAAGCGAAAGAACTTGGTATAATAGACGAAGGATTGCCTTTGGAAGAAGCAGTAAGGCAAAGTGATTTTATTTACGTTGCTATTCCTGTAGACGCTACCATACCTGTTATGAAGCAGATCATGGACATGATAACTGATAAACAAATTGTGGCGGATGCAGGCTCTACAAAATCGGTTTTGTGTGAATCTTTGGCAAATCATCCTATGCGCAAACGCTTTGTAGCAACGCATCCTATGTGGGGAACAGAATATAGTGGCCCTGAGGCCGCTGTGAGAGGAGCTTTCAAAGATAGATCATGTGTAATTTGTGAGAAGGAGAAAAGCGATGAAGACGCCGTTAATATTGTTGAAGATATCTATAAAATGCTCGGTATGCATATCACTTATATGGATCCCAAAAATCACGATATACATGCGGCATATGTAAGTCACATATCTCATATAACATCGTTTGCACTGGCCAATACTGTTTTGGAAAAAGAAAAAGAAGAAGATGCAATTTTTGAACTGGCGGGTGGTGGCTTTGAAAGTACGGTCCGCCTGGCGAAAAGTAATCCTTCAATGTGGGCGCCTATTTTTATGCAAAACAGGGAAAATGTTTTAGATGTTTTGAATGAACATATTTCGCAATTAAGAAAATTTAAATCGAGCCTGGAGAAAGAGAATCTGCAATATTTGACTGAATTAATGGAGAATGCGAATAAGATAAAAAGAATTTTAAAATAAAGACTGGCCTCCCCTAAATCCCCTCCAAAGGAGGGGACTTGTGAAAGTACATTTGTAAATTTTGATCTGTATTAAACTATAAATAAGCAAAAACAATGAACGATTCAATGCAAAAAATTTGGAGTAAACGCCCAATAATTATCAGCGGGCCTTGCAGCGCGGAAACTGAGGAGCAAGTGCTGGAAACCGCTACCAGGTTGGCTGCAACCGGAAAAGTGGATATGCTTCGCGCAGGAATTTGGAAGCCAAGAACCAAGCCCGGCATGTTTGAAGGAATCGGCACAAAAGCTTTATCATGGATGGCGAATGCAAAAAAAGCTACCGGCTTACCTATCACAGTTGAGGTGGCCACAGCAAAACATGTGGAGAATGCTTTGCAATTTGATGTCGATATGCTGTGGATTGGAGCAAGAACAACGGTGAATCCTTTTAGTGTGCAGGAAGTGTGTGATGCATTGCGCGGCGTGGATGTGCCGGTGTTGATAAAAAATCCTATCAATCCCGATCTTGAATTGTGGTGTGGTGGAATTGAGCGATTGCAAAAAGTGGGCGTAAAAGACGTAGGAATGATTCATCGCGGATTTTCAAATTATGGCAATACTGAATTTCGAAATGCACCGATGTGGCATTTGCCGATCGAAATGAAAAGAAGATTCCCGGAAATGCTGATCATTTGTGACCCATCGCATATCTGCGGCAACAGGACAGGATTACAGAGTATCTCACAAAAAAGTATTGACCTTGATTTTGGAGGATTGATGATCGAATCTCATATTGATCCGGATAATGCATGGAGCGATGCCAAACAACAAATAACTCCTGAGCGACTATCTGAAATGCTTGATGATCTTATATGGCGTTTTGAAAATTCTGATGAAAAAGAATTTATAACAGCGTTGGCTACATTAAGAGAGCAGATTAACCAGATCGACGATGAGTTGCTGGCTTTGATTGGCCAGCGCATGAAGATCGCTGATAGAATTGGTGTGTATAAAAGAGAAAATAACATTACAATATTGCAAACTCATCGATGGAATGAAATATTAGCAAAGGCTTTTGTAAAAGGCGATCTTCTTGGTTTGAGCAAGGATTTTATCACAAAATATTTTGATGCAATTCACCTGGAAAGCATCGGCCACCAGAATAAAATAATGAATGATTAACAGAGAAATGGTTTCCAAAAAATATCAATTTTCCGGTAAAATAATTGACTGTTATTTTGATGCTGAATTTTCTATGATTAAAAGTTTAGTAAAAAAAGAAAACGCAATTTTCATTACCGATGAAAATATTTTTGCGAAGCAAAAAGAAAAATTTTCCGGATGGAAAACAATTGTGATAAAGGCCGGCGAGCAATTTAAAAATCAAAAAACAGTTGATGAAGTTATCAATCAGTTAATAGATTTACAAGCCGATCGCCAAACATTTATTGTTGGAGTTGGAGGTGGCGTAGTTACTGATATTACTGGGTTTGCGGCTTCCATTTACATGCGGGGAATTAAATTTGCTTTTGCTCCCACAAGTATTCTCGCCATGGTTGACGCAAGCATTGGCGGTAAAAATGGAGTAGATGTTGGAGTTTATAAAAATCTTGTAGGAATGGTCAATCATCCTGAATTTTTATTGTACGATTATTCTTTTTTTGAAACACTGCCCGATGAGGAGTGGGTAAATGGCTTTGCAGAAATAATAAAGCACGCCTGTATTATTGATGAAGAAATGTTTAGCTTTCTTGAAGAAAATTCTATCGCTAAATTTCAGTCATCTTATGGTTTAAGCGGGAAATTAATTGAAAAAAATGTTGACATTAAATACAATGTTGTTGCAAATGATGAGCATGAAACCGGGGAAAGAAAATTATTGAATTTTGGCCATACTATCGGCCATGCAATTGAAAATGTGAATAAACTTTCTCATGGAAATGCGATAAGCATCGGCATGGTAGCCGCCTGTATTATTTCTGAAAAAGTAAATGGATTATCTGAAAAATCTACAAAAAGAGTTGTCTCGCTTCTTTCAAAATATGGATTGCCTGTTGCTATTGATTTTGATAAAGAAAAAACATGGAATATTCTTCAGCATGATAAGAAAAAATCAGGCACTGATATGAATTTCGTGGTGCTCGATGGAATAGGAAAAGGTGCTATAAAAAAAATTCCATTAAATGAATTACATCAAATTTTTAATAACTTATAATTTGTGATCGAAACTATTTCACCTTGTTCCATTTATGGAAAAATAAAAGTGCCACCTTCCAAAAGCTCGATGCAGCGGGCATGTGCGGCTGCACTCATAACGCCTGGCATAACAATTATCGATAATTTTGGTAAGAGTAATGATGAAAAAGCTGCCATAGAAATTATTACAAAGCTTGGCGCTACCATTAATACTGTGAGTAATAAGATGACCATTACTTCTAATGATCATATTTTTCATTCTCCATTTCCAGGGAAAAATATTATTGTTAACTGCGGTGAAAGTGGATTATCAATGAGAATGTTTGCGCCCATTGCAGCACTCTTTAATTATGATATTACTTTTAGCGGTGAAGGAAGTATTTTGAAAAGGCCAATGAATTTCTTCGATGAAATTTTACCAAAACTCAATGTTGATATAAATTCTAATGATGGAAAACTTCCAATTACTTTACGCGGCCCGATTCATCCAAAAAATATTACGGTAGATGGTTCTATGAGTTCACAATTTTTGACGGGGCTTCTTTTCGCGTTTGCAAAAGCGTGTAAGGCTCCCGTTAGTATACGTGTGAAAGACCTATCCAGCAAGCCTTACATAGATTTGACTATTTCTGTTTTAAATCATTTCGGCTTCCAGATTGACAATGAAAACTATGAAACGTTCACACTTTATCCGCGCGAACCATTACCAACTTATAGCATAAAATATACGGTGGAAGGCGATTGGAGCAATGCAGCTTTTTTATTAGTTGCGGGAGCTATTGCGGGAACAATCACTTTAACAGGCGCAGATTTAGATTCAAGCCAGGGCGATAAAAATATTATGCAAGCGCTTTATGATTGTGGCGCAGAAGTGAAAATTCATCAGAAAGAAATTACCGTTAGAAAAAATAAATTAGACGCTTTTAATTTTGACGCAACGCATTCACCTGATTTGTTTCCACCGCTTGTGGCACTTGCGTCTTATTGCAAAGGAACAAGCACTGTCAAGGGAGTAAACAGGCTTCTTTTTAAAGAAAGCAACCGGGCCATTTCTTTGAAGGATGAATTTAAAAAGATGAATGTGGATGTAGAATTGGATGGAGATTTGATGACTATAAAAGGAGGAAAAGAACTAATTGGAGCAAGTGTTTCTTCTCATAATGATCACAGGATAGCGATGGCTACTGCGGTTGCGGCATTAAGCGCAAAAGGAAATACAACCATCCATGGTGCCGATGCGGTGAATAAATCCTATCCGGATTTTTTTAAGGATCTAAAAGGGTTCCAAGTTTAGTTGAGTTTAAATGTCGATTTTCTACTTTTTGGTTTATAAGATTATTGTTGAATTGTCAGGATTTAGAAAATGCAGGAGGCATTACAAATTGACTAAGAAGTCATCTTTGCAAAAATACTTTTACGTTCTTTGCGTATAATGAATGGTTAATGGAAATAGTAAATGATAATTTTTTAAGCCTCAACTTTTCTCAATCTTTTGTGTAAACTTTTTAAATTATCTAAACATTCAAGCTAAACTCTTAATTCAATAATGTCATATACTGTAGCAATTACCGGCAGGCCAAATGTAGGCAAAAGCACTTTTTTTAACAGGATGTTGGAACAGCGCAAAGCAATCGTGGATGATTTTAGTGGAGTAACGCGCGATAGGCAATATGGCGTTGCAGAGTGGATTGGCAAAACTTTCAATGTCATTGACACGGGTGGTTTTGTTGCCAATAGCGCTGATGTTTTCGAAAAAGAAATCCGAAAGCAAGTGCATATAGCAATGGAAGAAGCGAATGCGATTATTTTTATGGTTGACGTTACTTCGGGCATCACAAGCCTTGATGAAGAAATGGCTGATATACTCCGTCGTTCTCCAAAGCCGGTTTACCTGGTTGTAAATAAAGTTGATAACCATGCCCGTCAATTGGAAGCTGCTGAATTTTATAGTATGGGTTTTGAAAATATATTTTTTCTATCCTCTATAAGCGGCACTGGAACAGGCGAATTGCTTGATGAAATCTGTGCTTTAATTCCAAAAGAAGAACAAGAAGAGCACGGAACAATCCCAAAATTCGCGATCATCGGCCAGCCTAATGTTGGTAAATCATCTTTACTAAATGCCTTAATTGGGAAGGAGCGAACTATTGTAAGCGATATTGCCGGAACCACGAGGGACGCGGTTCATACGACTTATAATTTATTTAATAAAGAATTTATTTTAATAGACACGGCCGGCATCCGCCGTAAAAATAAGGTGAATGAAGACCTTGAATTTTATTCCGTGATAAGAGCGATAAGCGCCGTAGATGAAGCGGACGTTTGTATTTTATTATTGGATGCAGAAAAAGGAATTACTGCACAAGATCTGAGTATTTTTTCTTTGGCGGAAAAAAAAGGAAAAGGAATTGTGGTGCTGATAAATAAATGGGACGTGATAAAAAAAGAAACCAACACGGCACGAGATTATGAAAAATTGTTAAAACAAAAGCTTGCTCCATTTTCAGATGTTCCCATCTTATTTATTTCGGCGACAGAGAAATTGCGCATTTTCCAGGCAATGGAGACGGCACTAAAGGTTTATGAAAATCGTCAGCAAAAAATCCCAACTTCTCAATTGAACAATGTAATGCTAAAAGCTGTAGAATCATACCACGCGCCGGTTGTGAGGGGACATGCGGTCAAAATAAAATATGTTACGCAGTTGCCTACAGTTGTTCCATCATTTGCATTCTTTTGTAATTTCCCTGATGATATTAAAACGCCCTATAGAAATTATCTTGAAAATCAAATGCGTGAAAATTTTCCATTAACAGGCGTGCCTATCCGGATTTTCTTTAGAAAAAAATAGGTTCAAAAGTTTCGGCTCTCAATTTTAAATTTAGGTTTTTAAAATATTTTTTAAAAAGCTTGCATAACTCCATAATTCCCTTACCTTTGCGCCCAATTAAAAAATCTTAAACAAAAAAACAATGAAAAAATTTCTTACAATTGTAGCTGTTACTGCTTTCATGACATCATGTAACAATGCATCGACTAACGACGCTGCTAAAAGTGATTCAACAATGACGACAACAACTACAACAACTGCTCCTTCTGATAGCGTTAAGGCTACTAACTTAAGTGATTCAGCTTCAAAAATGGCTAATGATGCAAATAAAATGTCTGATTCTGCAAATAAAATGATGGACAAAGCAACAGATAAAATGGATAAAGCTGCTGATAAAATGGATAAAGCAAAAGACAAAGCAAAAGATGCTCAGAAAAAATAATTGATATGTAGTTTTTAAAGTGGTGCCCCGGAATTCCGGGGTTTTTTTTGCTTAAGTCTTAGTAAGATTATAAGCTATAAAGTCTTTATGTAAGGGGTTTATCTGTAAAAAAAATTAACTCAATTTTAAAATTATTGAAAAGCTAAATAGTTATCTCGCAAAAATTCTTAAAAGCTATGTTTTCGTTTATCACACGAATCAATTTTAGAATAATTTCTTCAATCAACAACCTTAGTTACCACGAATTTTAAAAAACTATATCCTAACATCTTAAATAGATATTTATTCAATTTTAGGAAAAATCGTATTTCATAAAACACTGCAAAACCTATTTGTACTTTTTTGTACAAACAGCAAAACTCGTTATCTTTGCATCTCTAAAAATAAATTGATATTTCTACAAAAAAATAAGGGATAATGGAAGAAGAGTTGAAAATGTTGGAGGAAACCGTAGCAAGTGATTATAAATATGGATTTGTTACTGAGATTGATACAGATATAATACCAAAAGGGCTTAGCGAAGACGTCATCCGTCTTATTTCTACTAAGAAAAATGAACCTCGATGGATGTTGGAATGGCGTTTAAAAGCCTATCGCCATTGGCTCAAAATGGAAGAACCCGAATGGGCAAATGTAAAATACCCCGAAATAGATTTCCAAAACATAATTTATTATGCAGCGCCAAAGAAAAAACCGAAATTAGGAAGCCTTGATGAGGCAGATCCTGAATTATTAAAAACTTTTGAAAAACTGGGCATTTCTCTCACTGAGCAAAAACGCCTGAGTGGAGTAGCGGTTGATGTGGTTATGGATAGCGTTTCAGTAGCTACTTCCTTCAAAGAGCAGCTTTCAGAAATTGGAATAATTTTTTGTTCTATTAGTGAGGCAATTCAGAAACATCCTGACCTTGTAAAAAAATATATGGGTTCAGTAGTTCCCATGACTGATAATTATTTTGCTGCTTTAAATTCCGCCGTTTTCACAGATGGTTCATTTTGTTATATTCCAAAAGGTGTTCGCTCGCCAATGGAATTATCTACTTATTTCCGGATAAATGCGGAAAATTCCGGCCAGTTTGAGCGCACATTGATTGTTGCCGAAGAAGGCGCTTATGTTAGTTATCTTGAAGGTTGCACGGCTCCGATGCGTGATGAAAATCAATTGCACGCCGCAGTGGTAGAATTGATTGCAATGGAAAAGGCTGAAATAAAATATTCTACGGTACAGAATTGGTATCCTGGTGATGAAAATGGTTTGGGCGGAATTTATAACTTCGTTACAAAGCGTGGAATTTGCCAGGGCAATTATTCCAAAATTTCATGGACACAAGTGGAAACTGGTTCTGCGATCACATGGAAATATCCAAGCGTAATTTTGAAAGGCGATAATTCAATTGGTGAATTTTATTCAGTTGCATTAACCAATCATTTTCAGCAAGCAGACACCGGAACAAAAATGATTCATCTGGGAAAAAATACCAAAAGCAGGATTGTATCAAAAGGAATTTCCGCAGGTAAAAGCCAGAATAGTTATCGTGGCCTGGTTCGAGCGGCTAAAGGCGCTTTGAATGCAAGAAATTACTCTCAATGCGATTCTTTACTACTTGGTGATAAATGCGGTGCACATACTTTTCCTTACATCGAATCTAAAAATAAAACTGCCGTAATTGAACATGAAGCTACTACTTCAAAAATTGGTGAAGACCAATTATTTTATTGTGAACAGAGAGGGATAGACGCAGAAACTGCTGTAGCATTGATTGTTACTGGTTTTGCGAAAGAAGTAATGAATCAGTTGCCCATGGAATTTGCTGTAGAAGCTCAAAAGTTATTGGCTATTAGCCTGGAAGGAAGCGTTGGGTAAAGAAAGAATTACGAATTAAGAATTGAGAATAAGAATTAAACATCAAATCATTTATTATTTATATTAGAAGAAACATGTTATTATCAATTAAAAATATTCATGCATCAGTAGAAGGAAAAGAAATATTAAGAGGAATTAACCTGGATGTTCAGCCAGGCGAAGTTCATGCGATCATGGGGCCAAATGGTTCTGGGAAAAGCACTCTGGCGTCAGTATTGGCAGGTAAAGAGGAATATGAAGTAACGCAAGGTTCAGTTGAATTCGATGGAAAAGATATGCTTGAATTATCGCCCGAAGATAGGGCGCGTGAAGGTTTGTTTTTAGCATTCCAGTATCCGGTAGAAATTCCCGGAGTAAGCACTACCAACTTCATTAAAACTGCCATAAATGAAAAAAGAAAATATCGTGGTGAAGCGCCAATGGATGCGGTTTCCTTTTTGAAAATGATGAAACAAAAAATCGAATTGGTAGAGATTGACAAATCTTTATTAAGCCGCTCTATTAACGAAGGTTTTTCGGGTGGTGAAAAAAAGAGAAATGAAATTTTTCAGATGGCGATGCTTGAGCCAAAATTAGCTATTTTGGATGAGACAGATTCCGGCCTGGATATCGATGCACTGCGCATTGTAGCCAATGGAGTTAATAAATTGCGCAACGCGGAAAGAGGAATTATTGTGATCACGCATTATCAAAGGTTGCTCGATTATCTTCAACCGGATTTCGTTCATGTTTTAGTGAATGGAAGGATTGTGAAGTCAGGAACCAAGGAATTAGCATTAGAACTTGAGGAAAAAGGATATGATTTTATAAAAGATGAAATTAGTTTAACCGCGGCTTTATAGTTGTTATCAAAAGAAAAGAAATGAATCCCATTAATATAAACTATTTCGGAGAAAAATTTAATCAATTGCAAACCTCCAGCCAGGACGGTATTATCAGCGCTATCCGAAAAGAAGGATTTAATACTTTCAATAAGGCTGGGCTTCCTTCTTTTAAAAATGAAGAATGGAAATATACCCACATCAGCGATCTATTTAAAAAAGAATATCATTTATCAAAAGATGAAATAAAATCCGGAATCACGGTTACAGATGTAGATGCTGTCCGACTGCCTGGTTTTGAAAATGCCAATGAATTGGTTTTCGTAAATGGAAAATTTGTCCCTGAGCTTTCAACCATTCGCTCATCTGGAAATCAATTAATCATATTGCCTTTGGAAGAAGCCGCGAAAGGAATTTACAAAGAATTAGTTGAGGCGCATCTTGAT
This sequence comes from Bacteroidota bacterium, assembly GCA_030853195.1. Taxonomy (GTDB): domain Bacteria; phylum Bacteroidota; class Bacteroidia; order Chitinophagales; family Chitinophagaceae; genus Ginsengibacter. The sequence goes on from JALYVO010000052.1 coordinate 18,946, forward strand.
AAAAGCAGCAAATTTATTAATGACGGAATTCATGCCCTCAACACTTCTTTTATTCTTGGCGGAGTGTTTATTTATGTGAATAAAAACCAGGTTTTGGAACATCCTCTTTATCTCTATCATATTTCTGATGCAAGAGAAAACCATACACTCTCGCAACCACGCAGTTTGGTGTTTGTAGATAAAAACTCAAAATTGCAATTGGTTGAGACGTACACTACTATTGGTTCTATGGACAGTTTTACTAATGAGGTGATTGAAATGATTGTTGATACAAATGCAATCGTAGAATATTATAAAATTCAAAATGATCTGGTAACGGCGAGCCAGGTCGGAACTACACATATCAGGCAAATCGGGAAAAGCTATGTTCACGCTTTTACCGTTTCATTAAATGGTGGAATGATTAGAAACAATACGGATATCATCATGGAAGCGGCTGGAAACGAAGCGCACATGTATGGTTTATATTTGTTGAAAGGCCGCACTCATGTTGACAATCATACGTTAGTAGATAATACCAAACCAAATTGTTTCAGCAATGAATTTTATAAAGGCGTGATCGACGATTATGCGACCGGCGTATTTAGCGGTAAAATATTTGTAAGGCCTGATGCGCAAAAAACAAATGCTTATCAATCCAATAAAAATATTTTGTTGTCTGATAATGCAACAGTAAATACCAAACCTCAGCTAGAAATTTTTGCAGACGATGTAAAATGCTCGCATGGCTGCACTGTCGGGCAATTGGATGAAGATGCTTTGTATTATTTAAGAACAAGAGGTATTTCAAAAGACCATGCACAGTCCATGTTGTTGCAGGCATTCGCCTCTGATATTGTGGAACAAATAAAATTGGAGCCACTAAGAAATCATGTTGAAGAATTAATAACAGAAAGATTAACCGCGGCCCTTTAAATTCCAGCAATGGGGACTAAAGAAAGTCTGAAATGAAATGATTTGTATTAATACATAAACACTACAACGCGCAATGGGCTTGAATGTGAATAACCACGGATGCAATCCGTGGAAAATGGAAAATAAGAAATAAATGCAAAACGTAGCTACCATAATGCCAACTTTTGATGTGAATGAAATCAGGAAATCTTTTCCTATTCTTGAAAGGGAAGTAAATAATAATTTGTTGGTTTATCTCGATAATGCAGCAACTGCTCAAAAGCCTCAGAGTGTTATTGACGCATTGACTTATTATTACACGAATTATAACGCCAATATTCATCGCGGCATTCATTCATTAGCAGAAGAAGCAACAGCAGCTTATGAAGCAACGCGGGTTACTGCTCAGAAATTTATTCATGCTGCTTTGCCGGAAGAAATAATCTTTACAAAAGGAACGACTGAAGGAATCAATTTAGTCGCTTATACATGGGGAAGAAAAAATATTCATGCCGGAGATGAGATCATCATTTCAGAAATGGAACACCATTCTAACATTGTTCCCTGGCAAATACTTTGCGAAGAAAAAAATGCAGTCTTAAAAATAATTCCGGTTGATGACAATGGTGAGCTTTTGATGGATGAATTTAAAAAATTGCTTTCATCAAAAACAAAATTAGTTTCCATAGTTCATGTTTCCAATGCCTTGGGAACTATTAATCCTGTTGTAGAAATAATTGATGCGGCTCATAAAGTAGGTGCTGTTGTAATGGTTGATGGCGCTCAGTCTGCGGTGCATTTAGACATTGACGTTCAAAAAATGGATTGTGATTTTTTTGCTTTTTCAGGTCATAAAGTTTATGGGCCGACTGGTGTTGGTGTTCTTTACGGGAAAAAGAAAATCCTGGAAAATATGCCGGTGTTTATGGGCGGCGGTGAAATGATCAAAGAAGTGACTTTTGAAAAAACCACTTACAACAATTTGCCTTATAAATATGAAGCAGGCACGCCAAATATTGCTGATACGATTGCGCTTAAAGTTGCGTTGGATTTTATCACTGAAACAGGAAAACATATTACGGGAAAGCATGAAAATAATTTATTGAAATATGCAACTGAACAGTTAGAATCAATTCCGGGATTGCGAATTATCGGCAAAGCAAAAGAAAAAGTTAGCCTCGTTTCTTTTGTAATAAAAAATATTCATCCGCAGGATATCGGAGTCTTATTAGACAATCAGGGAATTGCTGTAAGAACCGGCCATCATTGCACACAGCCTTTGATGAAGCGTTTTGGAATTCCCGGAACCGTGCGTGCTTCTTTCGCTATGTATAATACAAAAGAAGAAATAGACAGGCTAGTTGCAGGATTGCAAAAAGCTATAAAAATGCTTTCCTAAATAATGGACAAAAATAAAACGATAAAAGAAACTGAAGAGGAAATCATAGAAGCATTTTCCTGGTTGGAAAGTTGGGAGGAAAAATATGAATACATCATCGAGTTGGGAAAAAAACTTCCTGAATTGGATGCAAAATACAAAGTGGAAGACAACGTGATCAAAGGTTGCCAATCCACCGTTTGGCTCGTGGCAGAATTCAAAAATGATAAAGTATTTTACCAGGCTGATAGCGACGCGATTATTGTAAAAGGTTTAGTGAGTATGTTGATTTCAGTTTTATCAGGCCACACTCCAGATGAAATACTTGTATCAAAATTAGATTTCATAAGAGAAATTGGAATGATGTCACATCTTGCACAAACGCGCTCTAACGGATTGGTAGCAATGGTAAAGCAAATTAGAAATTACGCATTAGTATTTAAATCAGTTAATGCCAAAGAAAAGATTTTACAATGATGGAACCAGAAGCATTAAAAGAACAGGTCATTAATTGTTTGCAGACAATCTACGATCCGGAAATTCCGGTGAGCATTTATGAATTGGGATTGGTATATGAAGTGGAGATTTTACCAATCAATAATGTTCAGATCGTAATGACACTTACAGCGCCAAGCTGCCCGTCAGCACAGGAAATACCAATTGAAGTTGACCAGAAAGTTAAAATGATAGAAGGCGTAAACGATGTGAATGTTTCTGTGGTTTGGGATCCACCATGGGACAGAAGTATGATGAGCGAAGCGGCAATGCTTGAGTTGGGATTTATGTAAAGGTATGAGGCGTTAGGTATTCCTTGTTCAAATTTATGTTGGCGGATAGCTTATATAACAGTGATGTACAAACGAAACATTTCAATTAATGTACTTCGTGAAATAGATTCGACTGTGATAAAATAAATTTAATTCATCATGAAAATAACTGCACAGGAAGAATATGGTTTGCGGATATTGCTACGCATTGCAAAATGCAATGATGAGGAAAGCATGAGCATCCAGGCTTTAAGCGCTGCTGAAGGCTTGTCATCGGCTTATGCTGCTAAACTAACGCGGATACTTCGCCAGGCACGATTTATTAACAGCACGCCGGGAAATGTGGGTGGATATATTCTTTCAAAACCTGCAAAAGAAATAAATATCAACCAGGTTTTGAAAATACTGGGCGGCGCGTTATTCAGCAAAGAATTTTGTAATGATTATTCTGGTGGCCTGAAATTATGTACGAATTCAGTTGATTGTTCGGTTCGTTCTTTATGGCAAATAATCCAGTTTTCTGTTGATCAGTTATTAGATAAGGTTTCTCTTTATGATTTGATAGGTTCTGAAGAAAAATCGGATAATTTACTAACTTCTCTTTTACTTCGGCATCAATATGTGAAGAGAGAAATTGAAAGTGCAACGGTTGATTCCTTAGAATAAAAGCTGTAAAGTCATAATATAGAATTTTCCAATTCATAAGATCATCCTTTTAAATGTTTCCAAATAACAAAGAAACTGATCAGTATAATAATAATGATCATAATTATTGAAAAGTACAGCCACGGCATGTCTTTCAGCCTGCGTTTTTGTTTTGTTGTTTTCTTTTTCCCAATTTGCTTTTTAAGCTTGCTATTGAGTTGTTCTACAAATAAGTTAAGTTCATTTTTATCTTTGAATTTCTGCAATCCTTCTACTGCATCATTCATTAGGTCAGAATCAATCAGCGCTTTTTCAAAATCATGTTTTTCCCCGGCCGATAATTTATCACTAAGATAATCCATCAACTTTTGGTTGTCAATATCTTTATTGCTATTAATTAATATGTTTAATAAATCACTCATAATGTCTGATATAGGATGCCTGATGAAAGATATAAAATCCCCCGTCTTCTTTCATTTTCAATTATCCATTTTCCATTTTCAATTATCAATACTAATTCGTAATTTTTAATTCAACTTCCCATCATCAATTTTAAATTTCGCTTTCCGTTTTGTAAATGGCTTTTCACCTGCAGCATAGATCGTCCTGTAATCTGCGCCACTTCTGAATACGATTTATTTTGCAAATAAAACAAAGTTACACATTGTTGCTGTTCAGGATTTAGTTGTTTGATCGCTTCTTCCATTTTGGTTAAAAGCCTGTCTTTTTCAATAAAATTATTCTTGTAGTCATTATTATTATCCTCAGCTATTATTTGTTCATTCAATTCTACCGGTAAATTTTTGTTGCCGCGAAGCCGCATCAGGCAATGATTTTTAGCGATCATGTAGATCCAGCTTTTGAAATAATCCACTTTGTATTTATGCAATTCGTTGATCACTTTTAAAAAAATCTGTTGCACACAATCTTTAGCATCCTCTTCGTTCCTTAAATATTTCATACACACACCAAGCAACAGCAAAGTATAACGCGGCAATAAAATACCCAGCCATTTATTATCACCATCATCATAAAAATTTTTTAATAATTCAAGATCATCTATATCGTTATAATTCCGGGACGGCAAAAGAGGATTTGTTTTTTAGTAAGATGTAAACTTAATTTATTTCCATAATTTACATTTGTATAAATTTGATAAGCTTATGAGATATGCTGTATGCTGTGTGCCCGTGAGTCCTTTACGGAATGAATCTTCGCACAGATCGGAAATGGTAACCCAGCAATTGTTTGGAGAAAAATCTATCATAAAAGAATCTGCGGCTGGTAACTGGGTGAAGATTTCTTTGAAATATGATGGTTATGAAGGTTGGGTGCAACAAAGCCACCTCGCTGAAATTGATGAAGAGCATTTTTTAAAAGTAGATAAAGACCTGACATCAGA
>JALYVO010000066.1 GCA_030853195.1 Bacteroidota bacterium
GCGATAGAAGCGGGAACATCTTCCGGAAGGCAAAGCATGTCGTTTCCCGCAATCAGTGACTGCGCGGCAATTTCACCCCCGGGAAAAAATTTTGAAACGCCTTTCATACCGAGCGCATCAGTAAAAGTGAGGCCTTCAAAATGAAGCTGGTTTCGCAATAAACCAGTAACATTTTTTTTGGATATTGATGTGGCAGTATTCTTAGTACTGTCAATCGAAGGGATATAAAGATGCGCGATCATCACGCTTCCCACACCGGCATTAAACATTTGTTTAAATGGATACAATTCGAGCGAATCCAATTGTGCCATAGATTTATTTATAACCGGGAGATCAAGATGAGAATCAACAGAGACATCGCCATGCCCGGGAAAATGCTTCGCACATGCAAGCACACCTTCACTTTGTAATCCCTGCATATAGGCAATTCCGAAGCGCGCCACTTTATATTTATCTTCTCCAAAAGAACGATCATTAATCACCGGGTTATTGGGATTATTATTGATGTCAACTACCGGTGCATAGTTAACTTGTATGCCCATTCGTTTGCACTGCTCACCAATTAATTTTCCATATTGATAAACTATAGCAGGATTCTGAACTGCGCCGAGCATCATCTGGTGATTCAATGGTATCAAGCTGTCGAAACGCATGCCCAGTCCCCACTCCGCATCAATGCAAACCATCAATGGGGTTTTCGCAATGCTTTGAAAATAATTTAAAAAATCCGCCTGCTTTACAGGGCTTCCCTGGAATAAACATATACCGCCTATATTGTATTTTTGAATGGCAACCGTAATGGCAGAATCATAATACACCGGGCCAGCTTTTGTGAAACTACTTTCGCGCAAGATCATTAATTGCGCAATTCTCTGATCGTCATTGAGTGAATTAAAAACACTGTCGGTCCAATGATTTGCCGCTGAAGTCGGTATTTGAGAAAAAGCAAAAAAACTTGTAAAAAATAAAAAACAGGAAATCAGGATTTTTCTCATCTATAGATAATTTTCATATTTGGATTCACAATTTAAACAATTATGTTTTTTCAAGGAAGATAAAAGATGCTGAATTAATAATTTTCACAGATGTTGTAGATTTGCGCACATTCAAAAAATGGAGACTTGTCCGAGTGGTTGAAGGAGCACGCCTGGAAAGTGTGTATACGGGAAACTGTATCAAGGGTTCGAATCCCTTAGTCTCCGCAAATAGTACTGATAATCAATAACTTATGAATGTTACACCCATTTTTACACCCAGTTACTCTTTTTGTCCGCCTTTTGGGATAATTGCAAGTTCTTTAGTCGTAATGAATAAAAAGTTTTGACTTATCAATGCTGTTTTAATATTCGGGAGAATATTTTTAAGGATTTCAGATTTCAATAGTATTAAAAAATCTGCTTTTAGATTATTGTTTCTGTCTCTGTAATCATCAGCTAGTTTATAACATAACCCAAAATATCTTTGGCATCTCCCTTTGCGATTTTGTTTTCACTTAAAAGTTGCTTTACAACTTTCGCTCTGTCTTTAAATTTGTGAGCAGAATTAAGTTCTACGATGTATTATTGGGCAATTGATAAGCATACGCCAGGGCATTATATTCATGGTTGCCCATTAAGGCAATTGCCATATTCTTTTCCGTCATTGTACGTACAATATTCAATGTTTCTCTTATTGCTGGCCCTCGGTCTATATAGTCTCCAACAAAAATTATTTTACGGCCCGGGTGCTGCCAAACACTATTAACTTCTTTGTAATTCATTTTATGCAAAAGCTCTTTAAGCGTAGATGCATGGCCATGTATATCACCGATAATGTCGTACATAATGTTGGTTGTTATTTAATCTTTCAGAATCACCTTTATTTCAAGCTTTAACCAATTGCCTTCCATTTCTTTCGCATGGATTGTATCATAAAATTGTTTGCCTGCATCCATTAATCTTGCAATCACTTCATTTTTGTCCTTTGGTATATAGCCAACCTTGGTATTTTCAAACCATAAAGCAATAGCAAAATGATCGAACTCATTATCACCTTCCCGTTTCATTTCCAATTGAACAGTTTCTTTTAACTCATCCTGTACTTCATCTAATTTTCTAAAAGAAGTACCTGCTGCCAGGCATTCTAACACCAATATCTCCCTGGCAAAAACATCTATAGAAAAAGCGCCTTTGCTAAGCGCCGAAAGTAGTCTTGGGTTAACTTTTATCAGGCTTTGTTCATCATTCATAATACACTTATAATTTGCTGGTACTGCAGTGTCAATTCACCTTCATATTGCTGTAATTTATCCAGCTCTTTTTTTAATTCTCCAGATTGAGCACTTACCCACTCATCATCTTTTATTTGTCCTTCAATAGTAAAAGGAAATTCACTTCTAATCTGTAAATTTTGTTCATTCAATATTTTAATACCTTCTTTTAAAACTTCAATTTTTAAAGTGATTTCTTCATTAGATAATTCAGCAATTTTATTTCCGACGGCAGTTAATTCTTTCTCATAAACCACCTGCATTGCTTTTAATTTTTCCAGGTCACCGGTTTCATATGCATCCTTTACCAGGTGCCATAATTTTTTCTGTTCTTCTGTTAAATGATTATTCAAATCAATTGCTTCGCCAAATGTTTATATAATTTTCGTAATTCAGCACTGTGTTCGGGAGATTCTAAATGACTCAACAGGTTCTTTGAATTTTCTAATTTTGTCACTTCATTCATTATCCTGAATTCCGCTTCTGCAAGTTCTGCGGCTACCTGCAATTCTATTTCGTTAATATCAATTGGTTTTTTTTGATTGATCGCCGCACGTACCAATTCTATTTTTCTTTTTAATGCTTTTATGCGAAGCTGCAATTGCAATTTTTCTATCTGCAAATAACCAAGGCGGATGTTATACAATGCTTCCAACTGAGGCTTGCCCCATTGCAGCAAAACATCTTTATCATTTAATAATTTGATGTATTCTGTTCTCAAAAGATCGTATTGGTCCTGCAGTTGTTCTTTTGGTAAAGCGTTCATTTGCGAGTTTGCTGAATGCATAAGTAATTGTTTTAAGGTAATTATTATTATCGGGTTTATTATAGTAAATGTAGGTGATGTCTTTGCCACCTATTTACAAAGAAAGTTTAGTGCGGATAGGTCAGTCACCTTTTTTTAGCTATCTATGAGTTCAAATTAGCACGTATAGATAAAGAAACCATTTCAAAATTTTTCTTTCAATAGAAGTCTTATTTTTGAATTATGCCTTCACTTTATATAATAGCAGGTTGCAACGGAGCAGGCAAAACGACGGCTGCTTACAATCTATTGCCAGATGTTTTTAAAGCCATTGAATTTGTAAATGCTGATGAAATCGCAAGAGGCTTATCTCCGTTTAATTCCGAAGGCGTTGCATTTCAGGCAGGAAAAATTATGCTCGAAAGATTAAAAGATTTACTTAGTAGAAAAAAAAACTTTGCTTTCGAAACAACATTAGCCGGTTCAACCTACATAAACTTTATTCAGTTAGCAAAGTCAGAAGGTTATGATATCACACTCTTTTTTATTTGGCTTAATAATGTTAACCTGGCAAAAGAAAGAGTAGCAGAGAGGGTAAGAAAAGGAGGACATAATATTCCTGAAGATGTTGTTGAAAGACGCTATGTAAAGGGTATCAAAAACCTTAGAAAATATTTATGTGAAGCGGATCATTGGTACATTTATGATAATTCAGGCGCAGAATATTTACTGGTTGCAAAATTTATGGAAGGGAAAGAGATTGTATCTAACTTTGCATTATATAATAAAATCAGCGGGAATGAGTAATCAAAAAAAGCGAGAAGATCTTAGCCCTAAAATAAAAATAGCTTTAGATAAAGCCATACAAAAAATCATTGCGGAAGAAAAAGCCCGTGACGGTTACCTGGTAGTTTCTGACAGCAACGGTAACATAAAAAAAATACCTGCAAAAGATTTATAAGACATGAAGTTTTGAAAATATTTGCGTACCAGAAAATATGGATACTGCAAATTACAATATAGCTCACTAATATTTCATGTCAAGAAACTTTTGCACGTGTAATAGAGACCATAGTTTAAGGTTATCTAAGTTGCCATGATTATTCTTTTCAATTGATATAAATCTCTCCTCTTCGTTACATGTATCTTCAATGGAATTTTTAAGGCGCTTATTTAAAAACATGATCACATCTGCAAAGTTTTCAACGGCTCCTACTTTTCTCAGGTGCTTTAAGCTTGAAATTCCTTTTTTCAATTTTACTTCAACTTCAATTATAACAGGCACATCCAAGCCCTTAGCCATTCCTTTTAGGGCTTTGCTTAGTTCAAATATTTTTAATTCCTGATCATTTATACCTGGCAGGGAAATTAACTGGAGGTAGTCTATAAAAATAATCTGAACATCACCGTTCGAAACCCAACCAGTGCAGGTGCTGATCAATTCATCAATGGTCAAATTTCCATTCGCCCAAAGTTTCAATTTATCAAGCACTGGTAAGCTGGCTACCCGTTATATTATTTCAAGATCATCATACATCACGCGCCCACTTAGAATATTTTCCAGGTGCACTTCACTTACACTTGAAAATAACCTTGCCATCCAGCTCTCCTCAGAAATATTCATTGCTATAACTCCTGCATTACTTGCATTGCTACTAACAATATCAGCAACTAAAGAAACGATGAATGATGTTTTACCAATGGATTCCTTACCTGCTACTACATACAATTGCCCTTTACGGAAGCCGCCTCCTAATACATTATTCAAAATATCAAGATCACTTTTTATAGCTGTGTCACCCGAATAATGATAACGGATGTTTATGATCCGGCTTATTATATTCTCCAGTGCCTTCATGTAATCTCTAAGTTAAATTCATTGCTAAAAATTTGCTTACTAGTGTTTACCATGTTTTGTAGGCATCCCTGTTTTGAATAAAGCCATACAAAAATCATTGCTGAAGAAAAAAGCACGTAACGGTTACCTTGTAGTTTATGAGCAACCGTAACATAAAAAAAATACCTGCAAATAATTTATGAGGAGTAAATATTTTCGGCACCGGTACAATATTATTTAAAGATAAAGTTGAAGATACGTATATCCCATTTTATTGCAATGATGATAACAACAATCACCGGGCAATAAACACATAATAAAAGAATACATCCAATACCAATTAATCGAGCCATATTTTTAATTTTTCACTTAACCTTTTCAAACATTAAGTTTTCTTCAACTTTTCTTCTGCGCTTAGGATGTCCTCATCATTTAAAGTAAAATCTGCTGACTGACCACCCGCCCTATATTTGATGTTGGTTGCACTAAAAGCATGAAAGGCCGCTTGTGTTCCAATCTTGCTTGCCCTATAATTAGTTCCGTTCATTCCCATTGACTGCCCTGTTTTAAAAGCGTCCTGGTTTGCACCGATGTAAATAAACTTCCAGTTATAATTTTCTTCCTGGTGGCTAACCATTTCTCATACCCTGTTTCCGCTATATTCTTCGGATGCATTCTCCTGGCCATCAGTGATGATAGCTATCAATACTTTTGCTGGCCTGTTGCTTTCATTCATCCCCGAAAGCGCATACCCTGTTTTATAAATTATCATTCCGGCAGCATCAAAGAGGGGCGTCATACTCTTGGCTGAAAGCTTTCGTCAGTCAACGGTTTCACGTCGGTTACATCCACCATGTTATATACTACATCATATTTAAATACCTGTTCATCATGGTCAAACTGGACAAGCGTAATTGTGTACTTGCCGGGAACTTTCTTTTGTTGATCTATGAAATTATTGACGTCCCCAATGATGTCACTTTTAATATTTGCCATGCTGCCTGATCTGTCAAGCAATATGGATACGTGTGTGTAATCTGTTTGCATTTGTTTTATATTTTTAATCGACTTGTTTATAATTTTTATAGATCATAATATTTGCATATCTCTCAAAATATTTTTGAATTTTACTTTCTTTTTTTTAAGATCCTCAGCAGATAATGATGTCATGATTATGACATGCCCGGTAAATAAAAACTCCTTTCTGCTATTAAATCTTACCGGCCATTTTTCGCCCGAATCCGGGCTTGAACAAAATCCACCTAACGCTATATCCAGGTAACTTTTTTGCAACAACTTATCAGTGTCAAAAATCACCAACTTATCATTATGTTTATTATAAATATCGTAAATAGCAGCAGGTGACTTAAGTGTATCCACCATTACATAATCATATTCGTTAGTATGATTAGAGCCGACCAATTTTTCTGCATTTAAAAAAATCAACATTTCTTCCCGCCTTTTATTTTCGTTGACCGATGAAACGACCAGGTTATGAAGTTGAGAGAGCTTCATTTGTTTAAAACTTATTGCGAGCTGACTGCTGAATTGTGTTGTATTCATTTAATGATTTATAATGTTTTTTAAACTTGTAGAAATGTGTACCAATAGCGGTTCCCGTATTCTTTAAATTAGTTGAAAGATCGTTATGTCATCTTCTAAATCATCATCAAAATTTTCTGTTGATAAAAACTTAGGTTGTATGTTCAGTTTTTTCTGTTCGGTAACGGGTGTTGGTTATTCGAGATAATATTTTCCATTTGCCGTTTTCTCTCAAAAGAACTCTCTGCTCATGGAACTGGAAATTATTATGTATGGTATCTGTTGCTGGCTTAATTAAAAGCTGATCAAATTCTAACCATGCAAGATTTCCATTAATTCTTAAAGTGGAATTCAATTGTTTAGTATGGTAAGGTGATGGTTTAGAATTATTTATTATTCCGGTTATGTATTTATTAATAGAATCCCATCCCTTAAAAGTGGTATATGAATACCTAGTAGCATACGTTAATGTTACATCAGAATCTTTAATCCAATAAGATTGCCATTCTTTTAACCTATTCTTGTAAAAAGCTTCTGTTTCACTTTGTACTGTTTTTAGAATGGCTTCTTTCTCATTTTTCTGGCCAAATAATGTTGCACAAGTAACCAGCAGGCTTATGAGAAGCATGCAGGAACAGGTAGATAATTTTTGTTTTCATGATTTTTGTTTTTATGTTTTGAGGAATAAATTAATTTTAAATTTTGAATTCAAATGATGTTATTCTTTCACAAACATTTCACTGTAGTAGTTTAGATTTAATTATTCTAATAAATACCCTAACCAAAAAACAGGCCATTTCAAAAGCTGTAAGCGTAAATAATTCATACAGCAAAGATTACCCGATTAATCATTAATATCAATAGCATTAAGGTGTTATGGGCATAAAATAATGTGTAGTTAAGCAACGCACTTTCCAAAACTGGAATGCTTCGTGGTCAGGTTATTATCTGTGCAAGTTTATTGATCCCGATCCAAATGTGGTTGATAACAATACAAGGCAGTATATTCCTTTCCGTTTTTGTGTATACTGAAGCGGTATTAAACTATGTGGAAGCATCAATTGAAATGGGATAGGAAGACGTTGCAAAAACATTGCTGAATAAAATTAGGTTCTGTGCAGAAATGCCTGCGATTACTTTATCAGGAATGGCGTTGAGAGATGAATATAGAAACGAACGAAGAATAGAAATGGAATTTGAGGAACAGCGTTATCATGATGCCCGACGGTGGATGATTGCTGCAACAACACTTGAAAGAAAGCTGCAGTTTATAAACGTTTCCGGAATACTTAAACCCGGAGCAACGGCGCCGATCTCTTACCGGCATGATGAAACGATTTATACATACAACTATGTTTCTTATAACCCGTTGGCGGAGTTAATTAGCAAGTGTATGCTTAACTCTTCCTACCGGTTTGTGGTTTATAAATTTGTTTAAGAACTGTAAAACTGTGAGCCCAGCTACCTTTGCCAATATCTTGGATTTAAA
>JALYVO010000026.1 GCA_030853195.1 Bacteroidota bacterium
TTGGAAATACCGCTTTTTTGAAAAAACGCTTCTTTATGTATATTCCATCCGGCAGACATTCCGGGGAAAAAACCAAAACGGTTTGCTGTAGGCAAGCTCGATACACCATCTTCCCTGAAAACAGCCGTGAATAAATAACGCTGGTCATAGTCGTAAGTTAGCCTTCCGAAGGTAGAAATAATGCGGTATTGAGAAGCAATACTATAATTATTATTTGGATTATTAATGTCGGTTGATGTATTTGAAGTAAATGTGGTAGAAGCATTCACAGTTGAAATATCATCAGTCGGCGATTTAGTTCCTGCAACCTGCATTCCAAAAGATTTGACACCAAAATATTCTGTACCCAGCATGGCGCTTAAATTATGCACGCCTCCAAATGATTTTGTATAGTTAATAAGAGCATTATACTGCTGCTGAAAATCTCTTGAATAAGTGGAATTTGCCGGCCTTGTCGTATTGAAAGAAGGCGTAACTGAAAAAATATTACTATACGTTTGGGTAGCTCTCGTAAACGATTGATCCAACACCTCATTCATATAAGCATTTGCAGTTGCCTTAATATATAATTCCGGCAATAAATCCCATTTCAGAGCGCCGTTTATGGTTATTTTATTATTTTCATCACTCCGATCCGTTTTTCCTAACCAGTAAAGTGGATTACCATCTGTAGCGCTATTACCTGGATTGGGCAAAGTTTTAGCGGCATCTAACCAAGGGTTAAATGTAGGCCAAATAGCCAGGCTACGATAAAGTGTATTAATTTCCGCTCCGTTCAAAATTCCTATTTGCGAGGACGTGGACATAGTAACGCCCGAACTAATTTCCACATTGGGTTTTACTTTATATGAGCCATTCACTACACCAGAAAAACGTTTATAATCTGAACCTACAATAACACCCGGCTCTTTATAAAAATCAAAACTGCTGAAATATCTTCCTTTATCATTTCCTCCGGTTACATTAACATAATGATCCTTGGTTTGAGTATTTCTAAATACAAGGTTCTCAACTTCTTTGGAATGGTCTTTAAAAATAATAGTGCCCCCGTAAGGATCGCCTACAGTGTCCCATCCCTGGCCCAAAAGATTAGCATTTGCGAGACTATAACCGTGTATATCAAAAGAAGATAGATTGGCTGAATCAGTTAATAACCCATAACCGCGTGATTGGTTAACCGCGGTTAAAGACCTTCCCGAGTTTAAATTGCCTAACCTGTTATAATAAATATAGTCTTTTGCATCCAGGTAACTATATCCCGTCCTTCTCGTATTAAATCCTTCGGTAAATTTGTAGGAAACCTGCGCCTTTCCCGATTTACCATGTTTGGTAGTAATAAGTATTACGCCATTATTGGCTCTTGCGCCATAAATAGCTGTAGAAGCTGCATCTTTTAATATTTCAATAGATTCAACATCTTCAGAAGCGATATCACTGTAGGATCTTATAACTCCATCTATTACCACAAGGGGAGCTCCTGGATTATTAATAGATGCTCCACCGCGTAAAATAATGACAGGATTGGCACCCGGTTGCCCGGTTGCATTCACGACCTGCAAACCGGAAATGGTTCCTTGCAAAGCAGACCCGATATTAGCCCGGGGTGCGGTTGCCAAAACATCTTTATCGAGTTTTGCGATAGATGTGGTTACGTTTTTTCGGGATTGCGTTCCATAGCCCACCACCACTACTTCATTTAATTTCCCCACATCGTATTTCAAAACAAGATTAAAAGTAGAAGCACTTCCCACTTTTACATCCTGATTGGAATAACCAGTGTAGGAAACCACTATCACATCATTCGGAGAAGCATCAATGCTGAATTCTCCGTTTTCATTGGTTTGGGTTCCCGATTTTTTTCCTTTCAATTCGATGGTAACTCCTGATAAAGGTTTTCCATCAACATCGGAAACAATGGTTCCGGAAACTCTTTTAACCTGCGCCCATCCCGAAGCGGCGATAAAAAAAAATGCTATCAAAAGCAAAAATTTTAAATAAGCAGATATCATGATAAACGATTTAAGTTGCGTAATTATTATGTATGACATAATAAAATTAACTTACTTTTGCATTCTGCCAAAAAAAATTATTATTTTTAATGAATTATTTTTCCACAAGAAAGAACAAACATCTTAATATCTTTATTGATTATTGAATTTCAATAAGTTGCAAATATACTTTAAATGAATTTGAGTACTTTAAAAAAAAATATTAAAATAGACACCTCTTCTCTCGTTGATAAGGTAGAAGAAAGTTTGGTAGAATTACTTCTTGAGCAAAAGTTGCAGGTCGGTGATTCAATACCGAAAGAACTCGAACTGGCGCAAGCGTTAGGCGTTAGCAGAACGGTTATCAGAGAAGCTCTATTAAGATTGAGATTGATGGGGCTTATAGAATCAAAAAAAAAGAAAGGCTCTGTAATTACCAACCCTGATTTATTTGGTATTATGAGTAGAAGCATGAATCCTCACATTCTTGACCAGGAAACTTTAAAGGAGATTTTTGAAATACGTTTAGTACTCGAAATCGGAATGGCAGACTTCCTTTTTCAGCACATTAAAAAAGAAGACATTGATGAATTGAATCATATTGTAAGTAAGGAGCCTCCTATCACAGACCAGCATTTATTTAATATAGAACATGAAGTCGCGTTTCATGGAAAATTATATGAAATAACCGGCAATGAAACTTTGAAGAAATTTCAAAAAATGCTACTTCCCGTTTTTGATTACGTGCACAATAGCGGTTTGCTTGGAAAACCCACGATGCTAAAAAAATTCGTTTCCCATAAAGGCCTTGTCGAAATTTTAGAAAATGGAACGCCTGAATTATTCAGAAATGCCATGCGCCACCATTTAGAAAATCATTTTGCAAGGCTGTTTGATTGATTCAAAGAATATATCTTCATTAAACAGGTTCTTATTTTTGTCCAAATACAGAGAGCGCTATTTCAATTTTTTTAAGATTTTTGTGAGAAGTCATTTTATAGTAATTGGCTATTTTCAATTCGATTATTCGGGTATAACAATCATGCATAAACGCATTATTTTTGAATGTATTAATTTTATAAATCTGATAAAAGCTTTTTTGTGAGTGAAAGAAATAATGATAAAATAGGTTTGTCAAAAATCCCTTATTCTGTATTGGATCTTGCTACGGTCATAGAAGGAACAACCCCATCTTATACTTTTGTAAAGAGCCTGGAGCTTGCCAAACATGTGGAAGATTTAGGTTACAAGCGCTATTGGCTTTCCGAACATCATAATATGATCAGCGTAGCCAGTGCCGCTACTTCTGTGTTGGTAGGATATATTGCCGGCGGTACTACATCTCTTCGTGTAGGTTCCGGTGGTATTATGCTTCCGAATCATTCGCCATTGGCGATAGCCGAACAGTTTGGCACATTGGAATCTTTATATCCCGGAAGAATTGATCTTGGATTAGGCCGCGCCCCGGGCACAGACCAGCTTACCGCAATAGCGTTAAGAGGCGACCGCTTAAATACCGCAGACGACTTTCCTCAAAATATATTGAAACTACAAGCTTACTTTTCATTAGAAAATAGTTCGTCCAAAGTGCGCGCTATTCCCGGTGAAGGATTGGATATTCCAATATGGATTCTCGGATCAAGCACTGATAGCGCTCATTTGGCGGGATTGCTGGGGCTTCCTTATGCATTCGCTAGCCACTTTGCACCCGCCCAATTTCTTGCTGCGATTAATTTGTACAGGCAAACTTTCAAACCTTCGGTTCATTTACAAACTCCTTATGTAATGGCTTGTGTAAATATGATTGCTGCAGATAGCGATGATGAAGCTAATACATTAGCAACTTCCTTATACCAGATGTTTATCGGAATTGTAAGCGGGAAACGCAAACGCCTGCAGCCGCCGGTTGAAAGCATGGACGGAATTTGGAGTGAATATGAAGCAGAAATGGTAAACCAGATGCTCGCATTTTCATTCATTGGCTCGCCGGAAACTATTAAAAAAAATATGTACGAATTCTTAAACCAAACACGGATTGATGAGATGATGGTAATCTCAAATATTTATGATCATCAGGCGAAGCTTTATTCTTACAAGCTTTTTGCGGAGCTTATGAAATAGGTAATCATGATTGAAAATGATTTTCAGGAATACATTATTGGTTTAGACATTGGAACCGGAAGTTCTAAGGCGGTAGCTATAACCAGCGCCGGTACCATAATTGCTGATTCGCAATTTTTTTATCCTACAAAAAATAATACTTCAGGATATGCCGGGCAAGATCCGGAAATAATATGGATGGCATTTACGAATTGCATTAAAAAAATTATCAGCATTTTACAACGTCCTCCCATTTCAATAAGCCTCAGCAGCGCCATGCATAGCCTGCTGGCAGTTGATAACAATCATAAACCAATTACCGATTTAATCATCTGGGCTGATACAAGAAGTGAAAAAATTGCAGAGCGAATCAGGGCACTGCCCGAAGCTGAAACTCTTTACCAATCGACCGGAACACCGATTCATTCCATGTCGCCGTTATGTAAAATAATCTGGCTGAAAGAAAATGAGCCCTTCACTTTTAAATCTGTTTTCAAATTCATTTCTATCAAAGAATTTATCTGGTACAAATTATTCAATGTGTATGAAATTGATCAATCCATTGCTTCTGCAACAGGGTTATTTGATATTCAAACATCAGTGTGGAATCATATTTCATTGCAATTAGCAGAAATAAATGCCGTGCAGCTTTCTGAAATTGTTTCAACAAATTTTATCCGAAAAAATCTAAATTCATCAATAGCCACTTTATTAAATATTCATGCTGATACGCTTTTTTGTATTGGTGCAAGCGATGGCTGTTTGGCAAATGTTGGAAGCTATGCGATTGAATCAGGAACCGCCGCATTAACTATCGGAACGAGCGGCGCAGTAAGAGTTTCAAGCGATCAACCAATTTTTAATTTTGAAGCGATGACTTTTGATTATGTGCTTGATGAAAAAACTTTTATCTGTGGCGGCCCCGTGAACAATGGAGGAAATGTAATGCCCTGGCTGTTTCAAACTTTTATGAATAATGATAATCCATCAGAAAAAGATTATACCGATCTTTTTAAAATCATTGAAGCAGTTCCGGCTGGCAGCAAAGGATTGATCTTTTTGCCTTATCTCTATGGCGAACGGTCACCAATTTGGGACGAAAGATCAAGCGCACTTTTCTTTGGTATAAAATCTTATCATGTTAACGCATATTTTTTAAGAGCGGCTTTGGAAGGAATTTGCTATTCTCTGAATCAGATTTTAGAAATTGTAGAATCATCAACCCAAAGCATATCACAGCTAAATGTAAGTGGTGGATTTATTCATTCTAAAACATGGATGCAGATTTTAGCAAATGTTACCGGAAAGAAAATTTGTGTAGTTGAAACTGAAGATGCATCTGCAATTGGTGCTGCGTTGCTAAATATGAAAGCTATTAATATTATAAAAGATTATTCCTCTTTGAAACCGCTAAATAATATCATCATTGAACCTGATTTAAATGATCATGCCGTTCATGAGAAATATTTTTCTATTTTTGAAAATCTTTACCAGTCTTTGAAACAATCAATGCACGAGGTTGATGAATTGAATATTTAATTGCCGAATTCCAAAAATCAAAAACATGGATTTTCTACATTTTAGCTTTTCCGGAATTATAAGTCAAAATTATTTTTACGGATAGATGTTGCTAAAATGATAAGTCCCCGAGCCTGATTTCAAAATAACATAACCATTATCAGAACCCGAAATTTTTATTTCTTTAACCAACGATAATGCTTTGCCGCTTTCAAGAATATCATCAGAATTTTTTACAGGAATAAAAATATCAGCTGTAGTATTTGCTGGTATTTCCACATCCATTTGTAATTTTCCATTTTCGATTTTCCAATGACAACTTACTTTTCCATAATACGTTTGCAAGTCTGCATTTACGTAAGTGAAGTTGCCGCCAATATGCGGTTTTATTTTTATGTGCTTATAACCGGGGCCATCTTCATAGGTATCTAATCCTGCCATTTCCCTATACATCCAGTCGCCAATTGCGCCGTATGCATAATGGTTGAAAGAATTCATGCCGGGGTTTTCAAATGTGCTGTCAGGCTTCTCTCCATCCCATCTTTCCCAGATTGTGGTGGCGCCCATTTTTACCGGGTATAACCATGACGGATAGGTTTCCTGTAACAATAATTTATAGGCAACATCCGGATAACCAAATCGAGTGAGCACATGGCACAAATAAGGTGTACCCAAAAAACCTGTAGTAAGATGATCATCATAATCGTGTATATTTTCTACCAGGCGCTCAGCAGCTTGTGCTCTCAACGCATCCGGAAGCATGTCAAAATTCAACGCAAGTACATAAGCCGTTTGAGTCCCCGAAACGAGGCGTCCATTTGATGTGACATACTCTTTTAAAAATGCGTCTTTAATTCTTTGCAACAATATTATGTATCTATCCGCATCTTCTTTTTTATCAAGAGCTTTTGCCGCATTTATAAGCAACTGCGTTGAATGAGCATAAAAACATTGTGCGATCAAATATTTATCGGTTATTGCCGAGCGTCCATCATTATCATCATCGGGCCTGTAAAACAACCAATCGCCAAAGTGAAAACCGGTGTTCCACAAATCATTTTTACTTTTACTTTCCATAAAGCCCACCCACGCTTTCATGCTTGAATATTGTTGGGCTAATAATTCTTTATCGCCAAAAGCCAGGTACATATTCCAGGGAATAATTGTTGCCGCATCTGCCCATCCGGTAGAGCCGGCAGAATTATCTCCAAGCACATTGGGGATTACGAAAGGCACGCTGCCACTGGATAATTGATCTGCAGCAAGATCTTTGAGCCATTTCGAGAAAAAATTATTCACCTGCATATTAAATGCCGCTGTGCGTGAGAATGCCTGGGCATCTCCTGTCCATCCGAGACGTTCATCTCTCTGTGGACAATCTGTTGGTATATCCAGGAAATTACTTTTTTGTCCCCATTGAATATTATGCTGTAATTGATTGATCATCGGATTAGATGTTGAGAAATCTCCGGTAGGCCTCATGTCAGAATATAATGCAATCGCCGTAAAATTTTCGGGTTTTAATTCTCCCGGAAACCCTTCCACTTTTACATATCTGAATCCCTGGAAAGTAAAATGGGGCTCAAAGGTCTCTGACTGCCCACCTTTCAGAATATAAGTATCTTGTTCTTTCGCTCCACGCAAATTTTCAGTGTAAAAATTTCCTTTTTTATCCAATACTTCAGCATGAGATAGTATGATAGTATCTCCGGGATTTCCTTTTACTTTTAACTGAACCCA
The DNA here is from genome assembly GCA_030853195.1 of Bacteroidota bacterium. Lineage (GTDB taxonomy): Bacteria > Bacteroidota > Bacteroidia > Chitinophagales > Chitinophagaceae > Ginsengibacter. Next base: position 7,347 of record JALYVO010000026.1, read on the forward strand.
GCCAACTAAATTTTGTCCAAAGTCAATTACCTGTTCACCTGCAGGTGTTTTTAAAATTTTTATCGGCTTAAATGTTTCATGTTTTTTTACAGGCTCATTATATGTTGCAATAAGGTTTGAATTATCAAAGCTTTTTACATTTACACCGGCCCATGATTGATCTTTGTATGATGCATTTGCCCAGTCTTCTTTTTCTTCACGCGCATCATAAAATTCACCGTTATAAATCTCTGAGCTACGAATAGCGCCCGTTGATGATTTCCAGCTTTCATCTGAAACAATTATTTCGTTAGATCCGTCTGTATAAATAATATTTAATTGAAACAACAAACCTAATTTTTTTCCATAACGATTGATGTTATTACCCCAGGCTATTGGCCCTCTGTACCAGCCATCGCCTAATTTTGCGCCAACAGCATTCTTGCCATTTTGCAAAAGAGATGTTACATCATATACCTGGTATTGCAAGCGCTTGTTGTAGCTCGTCCAGCCGGGGGTCAAATAAGCATCGCCTATCCTCTTTCCATTAAGAAATGCTTCATACAAACCATGTGAAGTAATAAATGCGGTTGCTGATTTTATTTTTTTGTTAGATATAAATTGTTTACGGAACATAGGACTGGGGCGCATTACAGAATCTTCCGCATAACCAGGCTCTATCCATTTTGCTTTCCAGTCTGATGGATCTAACAAACCCATCTGCCAAAAAGAAATTTCACTCCATGAGGAAGATGTGTTCATATTATCCCAAACTCTCACCTGCCAAAAATATTTTTTACCTGATTGAAGCTGCGCCCCTGCATACTTTACATGCACAGATTGATCTGATAAAATTTTACCGCTGTTCCAAACCGTTTCCTTTTGTTTTGAAAATGAAAAAGTATTTCCGACACGAACCTCGTAGGCTGTTTGCATCGTATTCCTGTTATTGGAAGCTAGTTGCCAGCTAAATTGTGGTTGCTTAATATCGATGCCAATAGGATTGGAAAGATTTTCCACGAGCAGGTTTTTTACATTTGTCTGCGCTAAACAATAGAATACAATAAATTGGAAACTGATCGGAAGCAAAATATTTTTTTTCATGTAATTCTAAAATTTAATAAACGGGAAAGGAATATGAAGATACAATTCAGATTTAAACTAAGGTGACAAGGCAACTTTTAAAAAGGGGCCATTTTTAATTCATCGTTTAGAAAGAATACATAACCGATTTTATAGTTTTTACATTTAATAATGAATCTGTTCAAATGCTTTGAGGAATTGTTTTAATTTTACTTAGCCGAGACAATTTAAAATATGAAAATATTTTTTACTCTTTTTTCTACATTTTTGCTTTCCACACTTTGCAAAATTTCTTTTTGCCAGAGCGTTCCCGAATTCAACCCGAATCATGCAATGAGTGATCACGAACTGGAGCAATACAGGCAATCAATTTGGGATAGCTTGCCAGGCGCTGTGGGGTGGGTCAATGATTTTGGAGGTCTGTTCAAACTTTCCCAGACAGACACACTTGAAAGTTTAATTGAGCATTTCGAAAAGGAAACAACTATTGAAATTATGATTGTAACGATAGATTCCAACATGGTAGCTAAAGAAAAAATGGCTGGATTTGCAGACCGTCTTTTAAAAATCTGGGGCATTGGAAAACGCGCTAAAAAGAATGGCATTGTTATTTGCATTTGCAGCGGCTATAAACAAATAGAAATGAGTACGGATGCAGGTATAGAAATTATAATGGATGACGTAAGAAAAATGCAACTCTTGAAAAAATACTTTATCCCGGATTATCAAAGGAATAGATATTATCACGGCACTTTTATAGGCTTGACTGCATTGATAAAAGTATTAACGCCATAATGTACTGCAAAAAAAAACTTCATAGGATAAGGATGAAGTTTTTATACTTTCTAAAGAATTTATTGAGTTTCAAGCAACTTATACATTTCATCCAGTTTGGGTGAAAGTATAATTTCTGTACGCCTGTTTTGCGCTCTTCCATCAGGTGTTGTGTTTGAAGCAATAGGATCAAAATAGCTGTGGCCGGAAGCTATAACCCTTACTGGATCTACCTTGTAATTATTTACAAGAATTCTTACTATCGCATTTGCACGCGCAGTGCTTAATTCCCAATTATCCGTATACTTTCCCCGGATCGGGATGCTGTCGGTGTGCCCTTCGATATTTACAGCCACATCAGAATTCAAATTAAGAACAGCGGCAAGCTTAGACAATGCGTCTACACCTTTGGGATTAACCACCGCGCTTGCTGATGGAAATAATAAATTTTCTGACAATCTAACATAAACTTTTCCATTTTTTTGATACACAGAAAGATCATTAGAATTAAAGCCTTTTAGAGCATCTGCCATTTTGTTTTTCAAATCTTCCGATTGCTGTTTTTGCTGTTGCAACAAAGATTGCAATTGTTGAAGATTTTGTTGCTGCTTCAGCAAATCTTTTTGGGTTTGAGTCAATTTGCTTTGCTGATCTGCAGAAAGCTGGCCAAGTTGGCTATTTTGATTATTGAGATTTCCTACCTTCTGATTCAGATCAGAGATATTATTTTGTAAAGCTGAAATCCTGTTAGCAAGATCGGTGCTGTCAGAACGTAAAACAGCTGTTTCGCGCTGCGACTGGGTCAAATATCTTTTGGCAACACAACTGGAAAGCACAAAAGTCCCTGCTATAATCACTAAATATTTTTTCATAAAATTTTTTTTGTTATAAAGTAAATTTATGTAAAAAGTTTTAAGTATATAAATTATGAGAAAAAAAACAATCAAAATAGTTTTCATTATTGATAAAATTCTTTACCAATCAATCTCCAAAAAATTATAAATTTTGTTACAACTTTCAATGTGCTATATTTACTAAAAATTATTTTTATGAGAAAACATTTTCTATTACTCCTGATCGCAGGTTTTTTTCTTACTACGCAGATTCAAGCACAAACTGTAGATAGTTCCTCTATCATGAAGTCGCAGCAGCAAATAAAAAATAACCAGAAGGATGTAAATAAAATACAAGGGAAAATCGATAAAAAGCAAAAACGCGTTGAGAAGAAACAAAAACATATGGAGAAGCAGCAAAAAAGAATTGATAAACAAGAAAGAAAAAAGGAAAGAAAGATGAAAAGAATTAATAAGGCTCAGAAAAATATAATAAAACAGGATCAGTAATAGTTCTTAATCTTTGATTTCTTTTAGGTACACATAAAAGTTCTCATCAATTTTCATTTTCTTAATTCCGCTGGGTGCCAGCTTGAATTCTGACGTAGGATAAATAAAAATGAGCTTTTTATTATCATTGTAAATTTTAACAGGCATCTTAAAAGAGCTCACACAATTATTCCAACGGTAAAAAAGTTTGCCATTTGTGCTTTTATATTCCAGTTCCGGTATTTTTGTTGTTCTTAAATATTGATCGAAAACTTTAGAGAAATCAATCCCTGACTGTTTATTTATGTAATCTTCAATTTGTTTTGAAGTGACCGTTTGATGATAAAAGGTTTTATTCAATCCTCTTAATATTTGCCTGAATTTTTCATCATTATTAATTATCTGTCTTATTGTATGAATCATGTTGGCCGCCTTGTAATACATATCACCGCTTCCCTCATTATTTACTCCATAATACCCAATGATTGGTTTATCGTTCCTTATATTTTTTCTTATCCCAACTATGTAATCAGTTGCGGCTTTTTTTCCAAAATAATATTCTGTAAAAAGTGTTTCACTGTAATTGGTAAACCCTTCGTGGATCCACATATCAGCGATTTCCTTTGAAGTAATATTATTGCCAAACCATTCATGCCCACTTTCATGCACAATAATAAAATCCCATTTCAGACCCCATCCGCTGCCTGAAAGATCGCTACCCCGATATCCGTTTTTAAACCCATTTCCATAAGCAACTGCACTCTGGTGCTCCATTCCCAAATATGGCGCCTCCACTAATTTATAACCATCTTCATAAAAAGGATAAGGCCCAAACCAATATTCAAATGCTTTCATCATCCGGGGCGCTTCTTTAAATTGCTCTTTGGCTTTCGTAAGATTAGAATCTATCACCCAGTAATCCATCGTCAGGTTGCCTTTTTCACCTTTATATATTTCTCCCCAATGAACATATTTTCCGATGTATGGAGAGATGTCGTAATTATTAATTGGGTTTACTACCGCCCATGTGTAAACGCTTTTACCATTGCCATTATCTTTCTTATCTCTTAACCGGCCATTGCTTATAATTACTAAATCGGATGGAGCAGTAAAATGCATTTCCGCACTATCCGGTTCATCGCCCTGGTAATCTTTGCACGGGTACCAAACGCTTGCTCCCAAACCTTGGCAGGCAACGGCCACCCATGGATTTCCCGCCTTATCTTTTGTCCAGACAAGACCTCCGTCCCAGGGCGCTTTTTTTGCAATTCGTGGCCTGCCATGATAATAAACAATGAGTTTTGAAATTTCGGGCGTTAAATTTTGTTTTTTAGAATCAACACTAACTAAATTTTTTGCTTTCCTGATGATTAGTGGATCTGGTTTGGAGATTTCATTTTGGGTTTTATTTAAATAAATGAACCAGGCATTTCCTTGACGAGTGTAATCAAGTTTTTCTTTGTTCAGCTCAAAATTTATTGATCCCGTTTCAAGAAGTACAGAATCAATCGCTAAAGGCTCTTGCAAATCTATCTGAAAAAATTCCGGATGATGTTTGTCTGTTACCTTGTAGCTAATCGCATTATATCCGGATATGCTGCTATCGGAAATATGAAAATTTACATGCAGGTCATATTTTGTAGCATTCCACCAAGCCCTGCCGGGGCCATTGCTCCCGCGAAGCGTGTCAGCATGTGTGAAGTTTTGCCCTGAAGAAAAATTAAAAATTATCAGCAATAAACTTAAAACAAGGAATATCTTTTTCATTTACTAAATTTATTTTTTTTCAAATAAACATGAAGTTAAAAAATCATTTGCCTCTACCTGTTATAAAATTTTCAAAAAAAATTTTTTTCTTAATTTTTTCTTTGATAGTGTTTTTAATTTCTTCATGCAGCAATCATCAAAAGGTAAAAAATATTTTTCATTATAACGAGCAATCAGGCATTGCTACACTTGATCCGGCATTCGCGAAAAGTCAATCAATAATGTGGGCCGTGCACCAGATCTATAACACACTTGTACAAACGAATGACCATCTTGATATCGTTGCCTCACTGGCAAAAAGCTGGGATGTCTCTGATGATAACCTGACCTTCACTTTTCATCTTCGTGATGATGTTTTCTTTCATGACAATGATGCTTTCGCAAATGGCAAGGGAAGAAAAATGATTGCGCAGGATGTGGTTTATAGTTTTGAGCGCATTCTCGATAAAAATACAGCCAGCAGCGGCGCATGGATTTTTAATGGAAGAGTTGATACTGTTCAGCCTTTCAAAGCAATTGATGACACTACCTTTCAATTAAAACTATCATCCCCTTTCCACCCGATTCTTGGTGTGCTTAGTATGCAATATTGCTCTATCGTCCCCAAAGAAGTTGTTGATAAATATGGAAAAGATTTTCGCGGGCATCCCTGTGGCACAGGGCCTTTCCAATTTGTAGCGTGGGAAGAAGGCCAGGCATTGATCCTTAAAAAAAATCCTTTGTATTTTGAAAAGGATAGTGTTGGTGAAAGGCTGCCTTATCTGAATGGAATTAAAATTTCTTTTTTAGAAAATAAGGCCACAGAATTTTTAGAATTTCAACAAAAGCGCCTGGAATTTATTAATGATATTGATGTCTCTTTCAAAGATGAAGTGGTTACTAAAAGCGGCGATCTGCGCAAAGAATGGAAAGATAAAATAGTGATGCAAAAACATCCGTTTCTTACCACAGAATATTTGGGATTTCTTTGCGACACAATGCTAAGTGTGGTAAAAAAATCCCCGCTTCGCTTATTAAAAGTCAGGGAGGCCATCAATTATGGATTCAACAGGAGAAAGATGATGTTATATCTGCGTAATTCAATAGGCACACCTGCTGAGAGCGGATTCGTACCGGCAGGATTTACTTCATTTGATTCAACCTCTGTTCATGGCTATCATTATGATCCTGCGAAGGCTTTGCAATTGTTGAAAGAGGCCGGATATCCAAACGGCGTTGGAATGGAGCCGATAAAATTATTGACCGTTCCCGTTTACGCAGATATCGCAAGCTATATTGCCAATGAATTATTACAAATAGGAATCAAAATTAATGTCGAAGTGGTACAAAAAAGCTTGTTGCTTGAGCAAACCGCAAAATCAGAAGCATTATTTTTTCGCGGAAGCTGGATCGCGGATTACCCGGATGCTGAAAATTTTTTAAGTGTTTTTTATGGCAAGAATCCTGCGCCGCCGAACTATCCGAGATACAAAAATTCTAAATTTGATCAATTATACGAAGAAGCGCTTTCACAAAAAAATGATTCCGCAAGATTCAAAATTTATCAGCAAGCTGATCAGTTGATGATAAAAGATGCGCCGGTTGTGCCTTTGTGGTATGATATGGTCATTCATTTGGTGCAGCCTTATGTAAAGAATTTCACACCAAATAGTTTGAATTTATTAGAATTGAGAAAGGTGAAGATCGAGAAGTAAATGACTATTTTTTCGAAATTGTGCGATTGATATTTATTGACTACATTTTTAATTAATGAATTTCATTATCAACTTTGATCTTGCAGTAAATAGATTTCGCAGATGAATCCTTATCCATAATATTCAAATAAAATTTCCGTTTATAGTTTAATGGTAAAAACTATAAAATAGCTTTTGAGGAAATTTGGTTAAGAACACTCTATCCAAAAGTTAAAACTTCGTAAAGCTGAACCGTTATAATCCATTAAACGTAACTTACATAATTATAAATTTTTCAATTCAACTTAATGCTTGCTATTTTAATATTCTTTTGTTGCCATTGGTTTTTTTCTTTGTTTTTCCACTCATTTTTTCTGCACCGTTTTGCATCACACCAAATGTATACTACGAGCAAACTTTGGGAAAAAACATTCTATCTTTTAACCTGGTTTTTCCAGGGCTCATCTTTCCTCATACCTCGCGCTTATGCTGTATTGCATCGCATGCATCATACTTACAGCGACACGGAGCAGGATCCTCATTCACCCCACTTCTTCAAAGATATTTATCACATGACGATGCACACGGCAAAAATATTTCGTTCATTTGTCACAGGTAAAAATTTACCTGATCCGCAATTCACTAAAGAATATATTCCGGTGTGGGATAAGCTGGATAAAATAGGAAATCATACCTTGTCAAGATTGGCCTTTGGGGCTTTCTATGTTTCTTTCTACATTATTTTTGCTCCCAGTTATTGGTGGTTTTTATTGTTGCCTGTTCATTTTTTAATGGGCCCGATTCAAGGCGCTGTAGTAAACTGGTTTGGCCACAAGCTTGGATACAGGAATTATAAAAACGGCGATCATTCAAAAAACACAAGTCCATTCGGATTTATTATGATGGGCGAGCTATTTCAAAACAATCATCACTTTGCTAAATTAGATCCAAACTTTGCTAAAAAATGGTTCGAATTTGATTTCACTTACCAAATTATGAAAGGCTTGCATTTTATTCGTGTTATACGTTTAAAACCTCTTTTAGCAAAGGGTTAGCCGTGCATTGCGTTAATGGCTTTTTCAATTATAATATTCATTTCCATTTTCAATCAAGACAAGCCATTTTATAGTTTTTCCTCTTTTAATTTGTGAGAAAATATTTTCTTCAATTTATCCATTTTTGGTTTGATCACATAATAACAATAAGATTGCGACGTATGATTCAAATAATAATTTGAATGATAATTTTCTGCGGGATAAAAAACGGTAAAAGCCTCAATGGTAGTGACGATAGGAGCATCGAAAGCGCCACTTTTATCAAGCTTTTCTTTGTACGTTTCAGCTTTTTCTTTCTGCTCTTCATTATGATAAAAAATAGCGCTGCGGTATTGGGGCCCGATGTCGTTTCCCTGCCTGTTCAATGTTGTAGGGTCGTGGGTAGCCCAGAAAACTTCGAGTAATTCATCAAAAGATATTTTAGACGGATCGTATTCAATTTGCAGGCATTCCGCATGGCCTGTATTTTTACTGCATACCTGTTCATAAGTTGGATCTTTGACATGGCCGCCGGTGTAGCCGCTGGCCACTGTTTCCACACCTTTCAATTGCTGAAAAACAGCTTCGGTGCACCAGAAGCAACCGTTGGCGAATGTAGCCGTTTCTAAATTTTTATTGTCCTGCATAGAATTCGTTTTTATTTTTATCAAAGATAAGATGAGTAATTTTCTTAGATAAAAAATGCTTCATGTTTGCAGAAAAGTAGCTTTAGCAAATAAGCGATTATTAAACTTACATTAGATAAATTGAACGTCCATCAGTGCTGGTGTTTTCTCCAATATCTTTTACTAAATTCGTTTGCTGATGAAAAACACATGCATTGGATTGATTGAATATTTTTCAATACAAAACTAAATGCCGAACGTTGTATGTGCTAGACTAAATTCTCAACATGTTTTTTTTAAAATAAAATCTATACAGAAAATCTTATTCGTTCATGTTTTTATTGGATACTTATTTACATAGTAATATTAGCAGAATTACACTTATTGTATTACTCTCGGTTGCATTCAAATGTACCAATCATAAGAGTCTGTCTATAGATGTTTCGCCGAAACATTTTAAAGTTCAGATACCTTTTATGTTAAGCGGACGAGGAATTATTATAAATACATATTGGGGAAATAAAAAAAAGCATCATGTTCTATGCCTCGATAATCATTCTCCGTCATGGATAAAAAGTTCTGTCATTCAATACGATCACCCATTCGTGAAATCCGGTAGCCTTAGTTTCAAAACCTTTACTGCAGATGGCTCGCCAATACAAGGTGATGTCGGTATTTGTGACAGCCTGTCTTTTGAAACCATTTTATTTAGAAATATTCCTTTCTATGTTATGCCCGATCATCCTAAAGATAATAAAAACGACGACGGCATTTTTGGGAGTGATGTAATGTCAAAAGGCATATGGAAAATTGATTTCAAAAAAAGCGAGTTAACCTTTGCCTCAAGCATTGATTCATTCAAAGAAATAAGCCAGGTTGAAGCCTTTCCTGCAACCTTTAATGAACAATCAATTTCAGTTAGTGTTGATTTTGGAAACAACAATGTAAAAACAATGGATATTGATTTGGGTTATAATGGCTATATGCTTATGCCACTTAAGGAATTTAATAATATCCGCTCATCAACTAAAGCTCTTATGAGGCTTGGCAGGTTTGATACACCGGCCGGTGAGAACATTGTAAATGATGTATCAATTTTAGATACTGTCAGCATAAATCATAACTGGTTCTTTACACCTGTTTCCTCTAATGAAAGGGCGAAGGAACGATTAATAGGTTTAGATTTTTTCAGAAGATTCGATTATGTCATATTTGATTTTATAAATAAACAAGTTTATATTCCTAAAAAAGTTTGGTAAATATTTGATAATGGGTGTCAATTGAAATGTATTATACATTCTTCTGAAGAAATTAAACTTCTCCAACAGTAACGCACATTTGCAAATAAAACGTAAGGTGAAATGAGTTAAAGTATTTACGTTTTTACTCGTTGGTTTTCTCATGGCGGCAGCCATTCACGAGTTGATGATTTGTAAGTAAAGAAGTAATAACAGCTCGGCTAAAATATCCTGCCCAATGATACTGTGAGTAATGAAATTATATCTTAAGCGAAAATAATTCAATTCCATGTTCTTTCCCTTTCAAATCGACAATGCCCAGGCTTTCGGTTTGCCATCCTTTCAGGGCGACGGCTTCAACAAATCCTTTTGATACGATAAAATGATGGTTAAGTTCATTACAGGCGCTCCTGATGCGGGCTGTAGTATTCATTGTGTCACCGCTCATGGCGATATCTTTTTTGATCACACCGATTTCTCCCACTGTGACTTCCCCAACATTAATGCCCACTCTAAACTCAGGAACTGCTCCATATTTTCTTCTGAAATGCGTGCTTTTCTTTTGAATATTTTTTCTTGATTGTAGCACCGCATCTAGGCACTTGCGTGAATTCTTTTCAGAGTTTTTCCATGAGCACACAATCTCGTCGCCCACATATTGATAAATTGTTCCCTCAAACTCTATAATTGCAAGGGAAACGCGGTATATAAACTCTCTGATAAACTCAAAATAAAGCCTGTGACCTAATTTCTCAGCCATTGGTGTGGAATCTTTAAGATCAATAAACATTACGATCCGGTTTTCGACTTTAGGTTCTACATATTTACCGCTCAGAATATCAAGAAAAACGCCGGGAGAATATTTTTCATTGATGATCAAAATTAATTGTGTCACAAAAAAGATAGTCAACCAATAAATTATTTTTTGAAAAAGCCAATTTCTATGGAGCGCATAATCCTGGATAGAATGATAAGCCTTCGCAGGCGTATCTCCTGATATGACAACTGAATTGAAAAACTGGATAATAAAAGTCAGTAAGAAAGCTGATCCTAAAAGGATAGCGCTTTTAAGTAAAAAACTGGCCCACAATGGGTAACGCCTTAGCATTTTCTTGAGGCGGTAAACAAAAAGATAACCCATTATAACGCTGACACTAAACATCAAAGCTTCCCTGAACCAAATTGAATTCGTGTGCACCTGGGTTTCTTCACGCATCTGCGCAATTACAAAATCAATAGCTGTCCAGAACCCGGCGATGAAAATCACCGTTTTTATCCGCATTCGATTGACTTTGGTAATTCTGAATATCTTGAAAGCAGCAGCCATTTTAAATTTTTAGGATTGGTGTCTTCACAAAGGAGAACCTGATCCGTTAACGAGAGTGGTTGTAGAAGAATCGCCATTAAAGAAAGCAGCGATCGCGAACGCTATCACAGAAATAATGATCCCGATCATAAAAATGTTATAAGCAAGGCGGATTAACCTGTATTTTCTTCCGAGCACAGCGCCGAGATAATAAATATCTTTGATGAGTGATCCATATAAATAATCAGTGTCGAGCATCATATTCCGCATGGCTTCATTATATTGCTCATAAGTCGCATTGTAGAAATTTCCAAAAAAGAGCAGGTTCGTTTTTTTCTCTTTAACCTCGTTCATAGTAAATGAACCCCCACTTATTTTAGGCCTGGTTGCCAGGATCGATACAACAATAGTTGCCACCGCAACCAATAAAAATATAATGGTAGGAATTATCAAGTAAGTTTCTTCCTGTAGCTTGCGAAGCAATACGCTCAATATAACAGAGATAATAATTGAATTTACGGAAATAAGGATGTTGGCTTTGTGATCAGCCATTTCACTAAGCTTCAAATGATTTGCAGAAGTAAGGCGGAGCATGGTTTGGATGCCTTTTCCCATGAGCCCACTTTTATCCTTTTCAATATTTGATAATGTGCCGGTCTGGGTTTGTTTTTCTTCCCTTTCTTCCTGCTCTGCTTTCATTGCTACTTTCTTAAGATTTTTACTTTTTCTCACATTCAAAAGCTCAGTGCAATATGAGGTATAGTAAGTGTGTGTCTGCAACAATTCCACCGTTTCCTGGTTAAATTTCAGCGGATCCGCGTCCCCGTTTCTTAATTTCCGCTCCTCGAAAGCCTTTTTATTGGTTTCTTTAAATTCTTTTGTGCCAAGATTATACGTATCTGCATCGCAGATTATCTGTTGCAATAAATTCTTTGGGTTTCTTGGGAATTTAGTGGCCATGATGCATCCTTCGATGTCTGAGATCATTTGCTCATCTTCGCCAAAATCTTTCATGAATCTTTTCATGATGTCAATGCTCATTTCTTCATGCTTCGACGGATCGGTAAAAAGCTGTCCTGTGTCATGGAACCATGCAGCAGTTCTCAAAATCAAAAGCTCTTTTTCTGAAAGATTATAATGCGCTGCAATCTCGTCGGCATGTGTTACCACATCTTTGGTGTGTTGCAGGTTATGAAACGCCAGCGCGGAAGTTTGCATCTGTTCATATAATCCTTTTACATGATCCTCTACACGTTTTTCAATTTTATTATAGTCCATATTAAAAATTTATATTGAATTTAGTGCCTATTGAAAAATTAAATAAATTGTTTTCCGGAGAATGAGCGATGGAAGCAGAAACAAGAGCAAAATTATAAGGAGAGTAATAAAATCCTCCACCAAAATCGTCGTGCCATTTGTGAGAGATCTCACCTTTTACCCAAACTCTTCCTACTTCGTTGAAGCCGATCAAGCCTACGGCTCCGGGAATAATGTAAGATTTGGATTCAAAAAGCTTTACACGAAGCTCGGTAGTTTGGTAGAAAACTGATTGGCCTGAAAAACGATTCTTTCTAAAGCCTCTTAAGAAATTATCAGCGCCCAGGTCTAATGTCTGGAAATACTCATAGTTATTATTGAAGATATGGCCACCACCAACGCGAAGTACCGCAACCACTTTAGCAGGATCTCTCAGGCTTGCGTACACTGCAAGGTCTGACGTGAGTTTATTGATCGGATGGCTGTTGGAATTAGTCCCGAGCATGGAAGATAATTCGGTGTTCCAAATAACCCCTCTTGTAGGCAACAATTCACTGTTAAGATTGTTTATTACAATTGCGAATTTGCCGCCTGCATAGGATTTTCCTTTATAAATACTTGCAGAATCCAAACCCACAACTGAAGGATTGCTAAGAATTTTCCCTTCGTTATCCCTGTACTTATTCCAATAGTGATAATAAGATGGGCCAAGATAAAACTGCAATAAATTATTGAAATATTTTTTTCGTAGCAACACCTCGCCCTGAACATATTTATATCTCACATAATTAAATGATAATGGCTTACTTTGGTCATATACCGAAGTATTTCCATAACCAAAGAAATTATTTAATACAGGATTCAAAAACTCGGCGTTTACTACCAGGTCGTTATTATGGATCAACTGATTGAATTCTCCCTGGTATTTCAATTGATAGGCTTTTGATTTGAAACTATAAAGAGTGGAAAATTTTTGGTATGTAGAATAAGGTTCCTTTCTGAAACCATATGTTTTTAATGAAAAGCCAAGGCCAAGTAGCAACTTATCTTCTACGTTGTAGCCTAAATTTATCATAGGGAGACGATAAATATTGTATTTGAAATTAGTAATAGCATAACGGTTCACATAGGGCGAAGTGGACATTTCATTTTTTGTACGGTTACCATTTTGAATGAAATTCTTTTCTCTTGAATAGTCAAAAATCCTGTTGCGGACATTGCCGTTCATATTAAACGTATCGTTTCCTATACCTCCGATTATTCTTAGTTTTATTTTAGAAGTTGCATTTGAATCAACCGTAAAGATATCGTCGCCGTTCAGCCCATACAGGTTAATGAATTTGGTTACCTTAGGATCAAATATCCTGTCATACATGACCGTAGAAGAATCATTTCCGTTTTTATATTTATATACTTTCACTTCCAAATTTTTCCCGGCATTGTATACTTTAAAATATTCATCTTTATTGCTGCCAACAATATTCACTTCTCTCGATAGAAAGCGATAGTAAACCATTCCTTTTTTGGTCAAAAGATCTCTTCTTCTTCTCAATTTTTCGGAAATAGTCTTTCCATCCAAAGCATAAATTTCCGGCGGCAATCCTTTAACCGCATTGTTAATTACAGAATCATTTATATCCTGTTGAAACTGGTTGATTATCCTTTTCCATTTTTCACGATCCAGGTTATTCATAAATATCCTGTCAAAATCCCTTTCTTCCCAATTGAACCATTTTATATTCGGATAATGTTTTTTAAAACCTTGCAAATAAGGGAGCGCTGCAATGCTGACTGCTCTTGCCAAAAGGCCATAGGAGTTGAAAAATGCCTGGTCCCTGTCCTTAGGTATCGGGTAATATAACTTACCAGTGCCGGTATCATTTGTTCCAAATTTCCATTGGTCAAAATGCCTGTCCCAATCACCTATCGTCATATCAAGCAGCCGCGCGCGCAGGACAGATTCCTGATCAACATGATTTTTGCTGTCTGTGATTAATTTATCAATCACTTTTTGAGTGCTTTTTGTCTTGGTATCTTCTTCTGCAGGATTTACCTGTTCAAGTAAACAAATCTTATTGGCAAAAATTTGCCTGTATATTCCAAATGCGGGATCATCAGGTACAAAATAATACTTCGGAGTGGCGTGCACTACGTCTGCTGCTCCGGCAAGAGTAGGAATTACAAGTGCCCCATAAGGTGACTGCGCCGATATCATATCCTGAACAATTGACTGCGCAATACTTCCCTTTAAAGCCTCTGGTACTGCGCCTTCAGGGTCTTTGTCCACTGTCCGTAAAGTCCATTCTTTTTTATCCTTATCAATAATTTTCAAGGATTTGGTTTGCCTTCCACCACCAAGGTTTTTTATTTTGAAGCCGCCCATTTCCCTGTCGATCCTGAATACTTTCAAATGCACAGGCTGTGCCCATTCTCTCCGGTAGTTTTTTCCGGAGATAATTTTATGAATTCCCGAAACTTTACTATAGCTAGCATTGACAGCCACGGTTACACTATCCTCAAAGTGCATCATAGGCAGAGTTTGAGGAATTGTGGTAGTATCTTTTTTAGTTTCAATTGAAGTGAAATTGAAAAGATTGTGAGAGTAAGAGTGTAAAACAGAATCTTTATTTACTGTGTAAAAATCTACATGCACATTTTTATGGTCAGAGATTTCAAGTGTCGCGAAACCAAGTGATGACTCACTATACAATACTTTCTTATTGTTGGAAACTCTTGTGCTTTTAGAACCAGCGCCACTCACGATAAAATAATAACTGCTGTCTTTTATCAATTGAAGTGTGTGCTCGTGGCCACCTACAAAAATTACATTATTATATTTTCTTACAGTTTTTTGGATTGCGCTGATCATATTGGCATAAGCAGGAAAACGTAAATCCTCCGGCGTGCCAAAAACGCCCCTGGCAATAGGATAAATACTACCAATTACCGGCAAAGGGATCCAGAGGTTCGGATTATAATCAGTGAATGGAAAAATATGTTGTTTAATGGTAAAATAGCCACCATGAATTCCATAGCTTTTTAAAGTATGATGGCCGGCGAGAATTACCAGTTTCTTTGTATTCTTGCTTAATAAGTCATCCAGCTCGCTATAAAATTCTTCAGGAGTTTTGAATGCGCAATCCGACTCCACGCCTGGCTTTTCACCTTTTTGAATAAACCACTGGCTGTCGTATAAAATTAAAACCACATCATCATTGATATCATACTCCACTGGCCCCGGGCATCCATCTGAAGGAAGGAATTGCACATTTTTATCTCCTAAATTATTGATGTAAGCCTGCTGCCGTTTTACATTATCGAAGCCGTTAATTCCACCATCTGTCCAGTCGTGATTGCCAGGGATGAAGATAACTTTTGCTTTTGTGCCCTTGGCGATATTTACCTGTGAATCCAAAACACTTTTGGCCGCTTTATAACCAGGCATAAAATCTTCCGGCAAGCCTGTTTTGTAAAGATTATCACCAAGAAATAAAACCGTAGTTTTTTTATCAAGCGGAATTAAATTCCGCGCTGCGTCTACCACCGGTTGCCTGCCATAATTTAGCTGGCCGCCATCGCCAATAAGAATTATTCTCGCCTGGATTGAATCTTCCTGCGAAAATCCAATCTTATAAATAAATAATAACAAAATGAATAAAAAAAATTTCTGCATTAACCCGTCTTTTTTGGTTTGAAAATAAGTAAAGTTCCCGCGTTGTATTTGTCTCCCGCTTCGTTGGAAATAATAAGATCTCCCCATGGAGTAAAAGTGATTCCTTCGGGTTGTGTAAAAATTCCGGGATTCAATGTATACACATCTTTGTAGACGCCGTCCCTGTCTGTAACCACGAGCAATTGATTAATTGAAGATAATATCCATATATCATGAGTGACTGGATTTATGGTGGCCGCGGATGGCTTGAATTTTATTTTATCCTCACCTAATTTTTTTGCTATTGGCGCTACATCAATCCTGAAAAGCGAAAATGTATATTTTCCTGTTTCCGGATCAAACCCCCATGCTGTAACTGATTTTTTTTTATCAGTTTCACAATCTTTGCAGATCATGATTATTTTTTTTCGTTCATCATCATAGCATAGAGATTCAAACTCGTTTTTTTGTTTATCAGCCCCGGGAAAAATATTTTTTCTCGAAAATATTGTATCTCCTGCGGGCGAAAATTTTAGTTCATGAATGTTTCCGTTACTTGCTAAAACATAAAAAGTGCTATCATATAAATACACATCTTCAAAATCAAGTTTCTTATCAAATTTCCATCTCTCTGTTAAAATATTTTTATTCAAATGAATTTTATATAAGTAACCGTTTTCATCAGAAATAGCGAACACACTGCTGTCTTTCGGATAGAAAGAAATTCCAGAAATTTCTACCAGGGCGTCATTCAATTTTACAATGGAAGGCTTGTTGAGATCGTATTCTTTGGATGGTAAAGTGATTTTATTTTTATGCGGAGTGCAACTTTGATAAGCGTGAACTTTGGCAAAGAAAAACAAAACGATAATTAAATTTCGGTAAAACATACATTTTTATATATATGGCTTTTAAGTAAACTTTTTCATTTTAAAGGAGACATACTCTTTTTTTTTATTAATTTATGAAATTATTTATGCAACAAATTTTTGATAATAAGGCTATGTTTGTTATTACTTTCATTAATTTTTTAAGATATTTTTTTCTATAAAAAACGAGCAAATATCTTTAAAAAAGTTTTTCAATGAATGGATCAAAAATTTTATGAATACGAAATTGAATATGATTTATTATACAATTGATAAATTCATTCAAAAAAAAATAAAGTAATCCGCCGGTTCAAGAACGATATTAACGTTAGAAAGATTGCAATCGCAAAAAAATAAATCCAGCTATAAAGCTTAAAAAGTAGTTTATGTCAATTTTCTCTTTTTCTCAGATTCATTTTTTAGATCGTAGCCTAATTTTAAATGAATTCAACAAAATTTGTTATGACTAAAAATCCTAAAATTCCACAGAACTATCAAACCGTAATGCCTTACCTGATAATTAAAGATGCTGTGAAGTTTATTGAATTTACGGAAAAAGTTTTTGGCGCAACACTTACCCAAAAAGCAATGAGAAATGAAAGTGTCATTATGCACGGTGAAATTATGATTGGCGAAAGCACCATTATGTTTGCCGACGCGACCGAAGACTATAACACAAGACCGGTGGGATTATTTGTTTATGTTAGCAATGCCGATGAGATACATAAAAAAGCGTTAGAAGCCGGAGCAACTATTATATCACAAGTCGCTGATCAGGATTATGGGAGAAGTGGTGGCGTTACAGATCCATTTGGAAACACATGGTGGATCACATCATTAAAATAAAATTAAATTCTTGTTTCCGAATTTATAAAAAAAATATTTTGAATAAGCTGGAAACTGATTCAGTGCATGAACATCATTTTTTCATTAAAATATGAATTGGTTATGGTGTTGGATCAAATATGTCCCGGCAACACTTAACAATCTAACAAAGCAATTAGTTTATTGCTACCAAAAGTGATAAAATTGGAAATAAATTCTTTTTCATTAAATGTTATATTAATTGAAGAGATAAGAGATAGTTTTAAAAAGCAAAGAGCAAAGATTTAGTGTCCTGATGAAAATCAATTTCATCAGCAATGCTATTTTTAAGAATTGTTTTAGGAAAGAGACCGGCACAACAAATTATGCCCGTTCAAAATCGAAACGATGAAACTATTTTACGCCATCATTTTTCCTCATAAACTCAAATAAGTTACGCGCGTCGTCATCACTTAAACTTTGATTAGGCATACGCACCATACATATTTCAAGCATAGCCTGCGCTTTGGGGTCTTTATCAATCATTGCATCCGTATTGGTAATGAAGTTCATGATCCATTCAGGTTTATGGCGTGTGGTAACTCCCTTCCAGCCCGGGCCTACCAGTTTTTCATCCGTGGTTTTATGACATGATCCGCATTTCAGATCGTAGGTTTTTTCACCTTTACTGGCCAAAACGGGATCTAACTTATCACTAATTTTTACATCATGAAATTTACCTTCACCACGATTAGGATCGTAGGAAGGGTTTCCATTTGCTGTAGCGGAAGTACTTGAAGTTGAAGTTGTGTCAGCAGAAGCCGGTGCTGTAGTTGAAGCATTGTCTTTTTCACCGGAACCGCCGCAGGCGGCAAAAAATATGGATAGACAACAAGCCACGAATAATTTTTTCATAATTATGGTAATTTTATTTTTTATTTTGCAATATTACCATCTCAAAATACAATTTTTTATGAGTTCCGTCATATATCATAAAATATTTCGATGATATAAATCATATTCTTTGGTAAAAAAAATTGATTTTTTTTGCATTATTCTAAGATAAATAATTATTGAATCAGTTTTATATTTCAATGCTCACTAGGTAATAGCTTTCATTTGAATCTTTAAGTATGAAGGAATATATATTCAAAACAAAACAGTGGATTCAGGTATCTCTTTTTAATTTCTGTGTAGTAGCATTGGCAGGCGTTACACTCCGGTACAAAATAAATTTTCCACTGCCTTTGGTTAATCAAAAATATTTGTTGGAGGGTCATTCAAATTTTGCATTTACAGGTTGGGTTTCTTTGGTGCTAATGGTGCTGATGGTAAATTATTTGCAGCAGATTAATGTGATCACCAATTATAAAAAATATCATTG
Source organism: Bacteroidota bacterium (assembly GCA_030853195.1). Taxonomy (GTDB): domain Bacteria; phylum Bacteroidota; class Bacteroidia; order Chitinophagales; family Chitinophagaceae; genus Ginsengibacter. The sequence continues at coordinate 26,115 of JALYVO010000026.1, forward strand.
GATATTGGTGGCGCACTGCGTGGTAGCTTATGGCATATTAATTTCTTTTATTATTGAAGGGTATGCTTTTTTTTCTATTCTCTGTACTACACTTTCGATCTTTATTTCTTATTTTTTTATTTATTTTTTGTGGCTTGATTTAAGAAAAGTGAATGACGATTCTTATGCTTCCAAATGGTTCAAAGCCGCACTGATGCTTTGGGCGTTCTCCTCTTTAGGTGCATTCATGCTGGCTTATTTGATGGCCAGTCATAATACTACGCAGGATTATTATTTTGGAGCGCTTTACTTTTTTCTTCACTTTCAATATAATGGCTGGTTTTTATTTGTTTGCTTTGGCCTGCTTTTCTCTTATTTATACAGCAAAGGTTTTTTACCCGGTGTCGCCACAGGCAAAAAATTATTTATCATTATGGCGATTACAGTGGTGCCCAGTTATTTTCTTTCTGTTCTTTGGTTGAAGCTGCCGTGGATACTGCGTGCAACTGCCGATGTAGCGGGCATTCTGCAATTATTGGTTATGTTTTATTTTGTTCGTTTATTTCTTTTCTTCAAAAAAAATATTTCATTGCGTTTCACAAAAACCACAAAATATTTGTGGATAATGGCTTCTATTGCTTTTATAATAAAGATCATTCTGCAAATGCTTTCAATCGTTCCCTGGCTAAGCCATCTTGCATTTGGCTTCAGGCCTATCGTTATCGGATATTTGCACTTATCTTTTTTGGGAATTATTACTTTTTTTATCCTGGGTTACATCAACCAGGCTTTGAATGAAACTTTCAGCAGCGTTTCAAAACCAGGTGTTTTGATTTTCGCGGCAGGCGTATTAATCCAGGAAATTATTTTGATGTCACAGGGCCTTGAAGCCATTAATGTAGAGCCATTGCCTTATGCCAACATCATTTTATTTTATACAGCAATTCTTATAGCAATAGGATTAATTTGGATTATAGTAAGGATGAGCAGTGTAAAGAGTTTAGATTTATCAAAAACATAAAAAAGTTTAAAAACTATATTTTGAGTTGTTATGATATTCGCGATTTATATCAGAAATGTCAAGCTGCTTTATGAAAAATCAATCATTTAAATACACACTTATGAAACAATTACCAGTTTTTTTATTAATGTCTTTGTTGTGGTGTTCTTGTAAAAACGGCAATTCAAATGAAAATAATTCCGGAGGTAATAATAAACTTGTATTAGGTGCTCCGGCTGCTGTTGTTAGCACAACACCCAATAATGAGAGGCAAATTAAAGGTCCTCTGTCTTATGCGCCTAATGTTCCAAAATTACAAGAGGGCGATACCGTTGAAGTAAAATTTGACGTAACCCATAAATTATTTCATGTAAAAAGTGATATTGCTTTTGTAGGATGGTTGTTTGGTGATTCGTTGCCGGGCCCTGTTTTACATATTCGTGTAGGCCAGACCGTAAAATTTTCAATGACTGACAGGTCAAATGAAGCAATGCCAGCGGACATGGCGATGCAGCCAATGCCACATTCTATAGATTTTCATGCGGGAATGGTTAATCCTGCAGATAAATGGAGAAGTATTAACCCGGGAGAAACCATCAGTTTTACCTGGACGGCGAATTATCCGGGTGTGTTTATGTATCACTGCGGCACTCCGATGGTTTTGTTGCACATGATCAGTGGCATGATAGGAATGGTGATTGTTGATCCGAAAGATGGCTTTCCGGGTAAGGTTGATCATGAATTTGCATTAGTGCAAAACGAATATTATTTAAAACCAAACGGTTCCATTTATACGCCCGATACAACAATGGTCATGAAGAAACAACCTACTTTTGTTTCGTTCAATGGAAAGCCCGGTCAATATGTGGTTCACCCGATCCATGTAAAAGCGGGTGAAAGGATCAGGCTATATATTTTAAATGCAGGGCCTAATAACGCTAGCAGCTTTCATGTGATAGGAACTATTTTCGACAAAGTATGGATAACAGGAAATCCAAAAAATGAATTAGAAGGAATAGATGTAATTAATTTAGGGCCGGCAACAAGTGCTATCGTAGAATTTGTGTTGCCGGAAAAAGGGAGATATTCATTTGTGGATCATTCGTTTGCTGATGCTGAAATGGGCGCTACGGGCGTGTTTGTGGCAGATTGATCTTTGAAAACAATCTACATTTTATCTTTTTTAGCGCGTCATAATCCTTCATTTTATATTTGGTAAAGGCTGTGATTTTGTTTGTTGCAACTGCAACTCCAGATGATATGAATCATTTTAGTTTACGAGGGCTATCATATTTTTGCCATCCAATATTTTTTATTTTTATAAAAAATCATGAAAAATATATTAGTCCCCATTGATTTTTCCAATGCTTCCTTTAATGCTGTTAGTTACGCAGCTTTCCTGGCGAATGTTTTTAATACCGGTTTATTATTGGTTCATGCTTATTCCAACACTTCCGGCATTGACGAAAATCCCGGTGCAAAAGCTTATGATTCCTCTGATAAATTGGAAGCAGCAAATAAAAAACTTTTGAAAACACAGATCGATGGAATTGCAAGAAAGTTTACAGTTAAAATCAAAGGACTTGTAATGAAAGGCAGCCCGGTAGATATTATTGGGGAAGTTGCTCAAAAAAATCATTCAGAAATTATTGTAATGGGCATGAAAGGTAAAGGAGAAAGTAATTCGATCTTTGGGAGCACTGCTACTTCTATGATTGATAAAACCTCAATCCCTTTATTGATAATTCCTCAAAATGCCGGTTATCAAAATATTGAAACAATTACACTGGCTTCTGATTTTTATGATGAAAAACTTCTTAGCCATTTTATGCTCCTTGAACAGCTTATTGCGAAATTTGATTCTTTTATTCAAATATTAAATGTGCAAAAAATAGATTCGAAACTAACAGCCGAAGCAATTGCAGCTAAAATGAGAATTGATTTGACATGGGATAAATACAATCACTCCTTTAATATAATTGAGAAGAATGATATTGAAGAAGGCATTAATATATTTCTCAAAGAACACCCTTCAGATATTTTGGTAATGGTAGCGCGAAAACATAATTTTATTGAAAAAGTTTTGGGAGTATCACATACCAAAACAATGACTCATCAAACAAAGATTCCTTTGTTGGTGCTGCATGAGTAATATATAAAAAGAGACTTTCAAAAATTGAATTGGCATAGTGAGTATCAATTTTTCAATTCATTTAGCATTATTTATAACTGCATTTTGATCAGAAAATTACCCAATGAAGAGTTGACAAGAAGCATGGTTTTTTAGCACATTGGCTATGGCTATTATTTTCCTTTCATTGGTCAACCGCTCATTCACAAACATCTACTCATCTGATGCATATCATTTTCTATATTATTTCAAAAAACTACTTTTGGAGTTGTTTAAGCCAACAATTATTCTCACCAATAAATTTATAAAATTGGCCAATTATATTTCCGGAGAAGAAGCAGTAAAAATTATTACATCAGGCGATAAAGTTTTTGTACATGGTGGTGCGGCTACCCCGCATTTTTTATTAGAAAAAATGGTTGAGCGCGCAGATGAATTAGAAGATGTTGAATTGATAAGTATCAGCAGCCAGGGGGCTGCGCTCTATGCTGAAGAAAAATATAAAGACAATTTTCACATCAATTCTTTATTTGTATCTGGTAATGTGAGGAAGGCTGTAAATGAAGGAAGAGGAGATTATATTCCTGTTTTTTTGAGTGAAATTCCTAATTTATTCCGAAGAGGAATTATACCGTTGGATGTTGCGCTTGTGCACATATCTCTTCCCGATAAACATGGGTTTTGTTCTTTAGGCGTTTCGGTTGATGTGGCTTCCACGGCTATAAAAACAGCGAAATATGTGATAGCCCAGGTTAATTCCAATATGCCCAGAACTTTCGGTGATGGTATGGTAAACATCAATGATTTTAATGCTGTGGTTCATGCAGAACATGAATTACCCGAAGTGGTTTCTAATGGTATATTATCTAATGTAAATGCAAAGATCGGTATGAATTGCGCTGAGCTTATTGAGGACGGCGCCACCATTCAAACTGGTATTGGCTCTATCCCAGATGCAGTGCTGGCAAGCCTTATGAATCATAAAGAATTGGGATTACATACTGAGATGTTTTCAGATGGTATCCTTCCGTTAATGGAAAAAGGAATAATTACCAATCAACATAAGAAAAGATGCCGGGGTAAAATTGTAACCGGCTTTATATTGGGCAGCAGAAAATTATATGATTATGTAGATGATAATCCGGAAGTACTTGTGATGAATATTGACTATGTAAATGATACTGCTGTAATTCGTACCAATCCAAAAGTTACAGCAATCAATAGTGCGATTGAAGTAGATATTACCGGCCAGGTTTGCTCAGATTCCATCGGAACATATCATTATTCCGGTGTTGGCGGGCAGATCGATTTTATAAGAGGAGCAGCATTATCAGAAAGAGGCAAACCAATCATTGCTCTTAGTTCAACAACTTCCAAAGGGGGTTCAAAAATAGTTTCCTTCTTAAAATCCGGCGCCGGAGTAGTAACAACCCGTGCTCATGCTCATTACATTGTTACTGAATACGGCACTGCATTTTTGTATGGGAAGAATATGAGGGAAAGAGCGAAAGCATTAATTAAAATTGCTCATCCAAATCATAGAGAAATCCTGGAAAGAGAAGCTTTTGAAAGATTTAAGCACGTTTAATTGCAGGTATTATACAAGAAATGGCAAAGGAAAAAATGCGGATCTAATGGTAATGGGCATAAAAGGAAAAGCAATTCAGTCATCCTTGCCTTATTGGTAATTCCTTGAAACGCTGTTTACACAGCAAGGATACTGATTTATAAGATTTGATTTGTAAAACACTATTGCTTTAAAAACTCTACAATTTTTTCTTTTTCTTTTTCTGTAAGCAAGGCACGGCTTTGCATATGCATTCCAATCGTTTCCCATTTTTCAGGCGAAAAGGTAGATGGCGAAGGCGTATTATGGCAACGCTGACAATTTTCTGCCCATAATTGTGCTCCTGATTTTGCTTGTACTTTTTGACTTACAGCGCAGCTATTCAATAATGCGATCATTGATCCTATGAGGATAAACACGATAATTAAAATGCTTAGTTTCTTGTTATATAAGATTTTCATTTTTTATCGTTTTATAGTTGAATAGAAAATTGCAGGTACATAGAATTAGATTTAGTAACAGTACCCGGATTACCTCCAAGATCTGTGGTAAAGCGATTGGTTCCTTTGATCGCTTCATAAGTGTATCTTACAACTGTCCGCCAGTTCAACCAATAATTCAAGCCCAGTGCAAGAGAGTTATCTTTTGTGCCAAACAGAGAGTGGGTCGGGGTTGTGTAATTACCATACCGGCCAGCGACTTCAAAGTTTTTAGTAAAATTATTTGAAAAGACAGGCCTCAATGAAGCCATTATATATCCGGTGGTAGTATGGTTATTAAAGCTATAAGTTGTGGAATCAACAGGATTAATATAATTAGCGTGATCAATATCAGTTATACTATATTGGCCTTTTATATTTAGCTGAAATGGCTTAATGTTTTCTACAAAGTTCAAATCCAACGCGTATAAGTTTGCTTTGGCATTTTCAGTGGTTGTGCCGGCATCACCTACTTTCCCGGTCATCACAGAAGCCCCCAATTCAAGAGAAGAATTTGATAATGGCAGCCATCCTATTCTTGCGGTGATTGTCTTATTTTTATTATTATCTGTAATCCCCGCATTTTGAGTAGTACCATCAGGATTAAGCTTCATCCCGTTTGAAATGGCTACATCATAACTCCATTTCATACTGCCTGCCTGAAGGCCACCTTCCACTTCCACTGCATAATCAGTGGCGCCGGTTACTCCTTCGGGATCCGAAGCAAATTTATTGATCCATCCTGCTGCCAGTCTTTTATTATAAGCGCCAAAAGGCAATACCAAATATCCGCCGCGAATAATCAATCCAGGTAACGCAAAATAGGAAATGGCTCCCCAGTTGACACCCAGTTGATCTCCACTAAAGGAAGGCTCAAATTCAAGAAGAAATTTATTTCCATGTCTCCATAGAAACATTGGACTAAATTCATAGTGGTCAACATCTGCCAGGCTATTAGTCTTTGAAACCTGGCTGGAACCAGCAAACGTAGTAGTGGTTTTGTTTCTTACAAAGCCGAATGTAGTAAGCCCAACTACCATAAAATGGTCTTCTCCCGGCTTAGTATAGCTTGATTGCTTTTCTAAAGTATTGATTCGGTCAAGAAGGGCAGAATCAACAACAGTGGCTGGTTGCTGAGCTTTCGTAGCCATTGAAAAAAACATGAGAAAACAAATTACAGATAACGGGCGGATCAGTTTAATTATTGATTTCATATCCTGTATTGATGGTAAATAATTTGATGTTTTATTTTTTAGAAAGTGTTCTGATGTAATTTATCAGTGCCCATCGCTGGTTATCTTTTAATGTACTTTTAAAGCCAGGCATTGGTTTATGTCCTTCTGAAATCTTATAAAACAATGATCCATCTGATTCTGCTTGTAAAGCCTTTGAGGTATGATCGGCTGGTTTAGGATTAAGAGCTGCAGCTGCGGGGCCATCTCCTTTTCCTTTATCACCATGACAAGGAGAACATTGGGTTTTATAAAGTGTTTTTCCAATGTTGATAGAAGCCGCATCGCCGGCCAATGGATTTTTTACATTTGATGCGTCTTTCGGTGCAACCCATTGCCTGGACTGAGACTGGATGGAATTGTAGCCTAATAATAACAATAAGGAAATTAAAGTGATTTTTAAAAATGCAGATAAATTTTTTTTCTTTTTCATAATAACAAATTGGTTTTGAAAATTTAAAGCAAGTTAGAGGGTAGATAAGATTTACAGTATGATGAAGATCATGAGAGAGGATGATTTACAAAGCTTCCTGATATTTTATTGCCATGAAATTGCTGCAATTACTATTATTGGTATCACCGGCATTATGTTTATAGTAGATCGGTTTTCCAATGACAACCATTTGAAATTGACAACTGCAAAAACCCTTCTCCCGAAAGCGATTTTATAGAAAAAAAGAATAAAATATGGAACTGCCAAATACAGAAAAATACTTTGCCTTTTTCATTCTTCTGGCTAATCAGGTTCAAAAATAATTTTGAAAATAAAGAATCTATTTTCTATAATTATTCTATTTGCTTGTATAGCCACCATCAATCACCAGCTCGCTTCCGGTTATAAATTTGGATTCATCTGAAACAAGATAAAGAATTCCATAAGCGATATCTATTGGCTCGCCAATATGGCCTAGCGGATGCAGGCTGGCAAGATGTTCTAAAAAACCGGGAGTATCTTTTCCCAGATCTTCCACTAAAGGTGTCAATATAAATCCGGGATGAATAGAATTTACCCTGATGTTATTTTTGGCATAAGCGATAGCATCGTTTTTTGCCATTAATCTTACCGCGCCTTTGGATGCATGGTAAGGAGGTATATCTCCGGCTCCTATCAATCCATAAATTGATGAAAGGTTAATAATGCTTCCACCGCCATTTTTCAGCATTTGTTGCACCGCATATTTCGTACAAAAGAAAACACCTTTTACATTAACATTCATCACAGCGTCCCAATCTTCTTCGGTGAGTTCATGTGTAAGTTTATCTGTTCCCGCGATGCCTGCGTTATTTACAGATGCGTCAAGTTTGCCAAATTCTTTGGCCACTGCTGAATAAACTTTTTTAACGTCTTTTTCGTCCGCAACATTAAGATGCCAGAATTTTGCAATGCCGCCGGATTTTGTAATTTCCGCTGCCAGCTTTTTCCCTTCCTTATCAAGAGCGTCAGTAATGGCTACTTTGGCGCCTTCTTTTGCTAATAAAATGCAGGTTGCTTTTCCAATTCCCAAAGCCCCGCCTGTTACGATAACTATTTTATTTTCTGCTCTTTTCATAATTATATTTTTTCAGAGGATAAGCTTTACAGGCTTATTCACTTTGCAAACCAAGTTTATTTCGATTTATTATTTTGCCAATTGTTTATGATTTGAATCATCTTGTCAAATGCTACATATCATTTTTATTGGTATTTTATTTACACAACTTTACCGCAACATCTCATTTCTTTTCATAAGAGCAGGTAGCTATATAATGGTGATTGGTAATATGAAAACATACGATGAAATTTATACGTAATCAATACGAACATGAACATAAAGCCTGGCTAAGAAGCGTTGAATTTTTTATGCAGGAAAACGCTCTGTTAAAATACAGGCTCAGCGATATGGTTGATAATAATGAGCAAAACAACTTTTCAGTTGGCTGAGCATTTTCAAAACGAATTATTGTTAAAAGATGAAATGCTAAAAACTCTTACTAATGATCTCAAGGCGCATTCTGAGACAATCAGTGAAATGCAAAATGAAAAAGGAGCGTCGTTAAAAATCATTATGGATCATGATAGATTCCGGGATAAAATATTGCAATTTGAAAAAGGATTTTTACAATTATCCAAAGAATTTAATGAGCAGATGTTAGATAATATTTAGTCAATTAATTCAACATCGTTATGAGTTTTTTTTCATTCAAAACTTTTACATAACCGGCTTCTGCTTCAATCAATTTTTCATTTTTGAAATCGCTGAGCGTTCTTATTAAAGATTCGGTTGTAGTACCTGCGATATGCGCGAGGTCTTCTCTTGAAATATGAATCAAAAAGTCTGGCTGCTTTTCATTTTTAAATTTTTTTAATAATGTAATGATGGCATCCGCCACTCTTTTGCGAAGTGAATTGTATGCGAGATTAATAAGCTGCTCTTCTTTTTCAGAAATATTTTGAGCAAGAAGCTTTATAAATTTATGAGCTACTTTTTTATTATTGTTGATGAGAATTTCAAAATCTTCACGGCCAATGCTACTTATTTCCGATTCTTCTAAAGTTTCAGCAGTTTCTTTATAAACAGAATTTTCCAAAAGTGCGTTATATCCAAAAAAATCTCCGGCATTATATAAACTTATCGTGAGTTCTTTTCCATTGTCATTCATTTTGTAAGTCCTTATTTTGCCGGAATTTAAATAATAAAGGCTGTGCGGATGATTTCCTTCAGAATAGATCCGTTGCTTTTTCTTGTGACGGTTGATTACATCCGAAGTTGTCAATTTTTCAAGCGCATTTTCATGTTTTATTTCATTGAGAAAATCATTAAGGCCTTGTGCTGCATTAGCACGTTGCTGGTGATAACTAATTTTTTGCAGCCTGCTTTCTACGGCATTCAGCAATTCAATATCGGTGAAAGGTTTGGTGATATAATCATCCGCGCCCATTTCCATTCCTTTTCTGAAATCGCTACGTTCTGTTTTAGCGGTCAGAAAAATAAAGGGAATACTTTTCAGATTTTCATTTTTATTAATGAAATGCAAAAGCCCATAGCCATCAAGAACTGGCATCATGATATCGCAAATGATAAGATCCGGAATTTGTTGTAATGCTTTTTCATAACCTTCTTTGCCATTTACTGCAGTAGTTACTTTATAATCAGCTAATTCAAGAATTTCGGCGGAATTCTCTCTTATTTCTTTGTTATCTTCTACCAATAATATTTTTGTCATTGTGCAAAGATTAAGTTTATTTCGGTTCCTTTTTCAAGTTTACTTTTTATCTCAATCTTACCCTTCATCATCTCCACATATTTGCATACAATGTGCAGCCCAAGCCCGGTTCCGGGAATGTTTTCCGCATTTGCAGCTCTGAAAAATATTTCACACAAATGCTCCTGATCCTTTTCTGAAATCCCAATTCCTTCATCTTTGATAGTGAATAATAATTCCTTTTCATCGGCTTTAGTTACAATATTAATGGCATTATTTTCATTTGAAAATTTTGATGCGTTAGAAAGCAGGTTGATCATAATATTTTTAAATAAAACTTCGTCAAGTGATATATATGGGCTACCTGTATGCGAGTAATATACTTTCTGGCCTGGTTTCAATATTTCATTCATTTCATTAATTTGTTGCAGAATGAATTTTTTTATATCAAAAACCGTTTTATGGGCTGTTATTTTTTTATCTTCAATTTTACCAAGTGAAAGAAATTCATCCAGGATATTATTCAGATTAATTACAGACGATTTAATTCGTTGTACATGTTTATCCCTTTTGGTTTGCTCCTCTGTTAGCCTGTATTTTGCCAACAAAGAAACGGAGGAAAGTATGGTACTCAATGGTGTCCTGAATTCATGAGAAGCCATAGAAACAAAGGCGCTTTTCAAATCGCCAAGATCTTTTTCCGTGTTTAATGCTTTTGAAAGAACATCTTTTGATGCTTCTAATTCCTGCATGGTTTCTTGCAATTTAGCCGTGCGTCTTTCTACTTTTTTCTCCAGTTCTTCATTAAGCAATTCCATTTTTTTATTGATTGCAGCGAGTTCAATTCTTTGTGAATTTAATGCATTCTGCACTTCTATTCTTGCCCTGATGTCGCTGATAAACGCAATGGAAAAAATTTCTTCATCATTTGTGTAGCTGCTCAGGCTTATTTCCAATGGAAGTTCGGTTCCGTCTTGAGTTATGCCAAAAAGATCCCTCCCCATTCCCATTGGCCTGGTTGTAGGATGTTTGATAAAATGATCCCTGTCTGAAACGTGCCGATGATGGTAACGTTTTGGAATTAGCATTTCCAATTTTTTGCCAATGAGCTCATCTGAATTTGAATAACCAAAAAGAGTAATTAAAAAATTATTAGCAAGAGTTATAGTTCCGGATTTGTCAATTACAAGAATACCTAATGAAGCATTTTGAAAAACCGCTTCGAATTTTCCTTGTTCTCTGAGAAGAAGTTTATTCATAACAATAATATTTTGAACCGGACACTAAGGTCTTTTAAAAACACGAGAATCGAAGTTGAGGCTTTTTATAAGTTTTTATAAAAATTCATGGGATTATGGATTTAGTTCGCAAACCTTGTTCTGAAGGGACATTAAGCTAAACCCCATCGGGGTTTTCTGTTTGTAGAAAAAATCCAGAAAACATTTTTGCCACCTAGTGGCTACCCTCATCCTTCTTATAGGTAGCGCCTAAGGCGCTATAATCACGATCAATTTTTTTCTACAAAAAGGTAACGCCTACGGCGCTTTTGTAGCGCTGACTATGATTCCCCACCTAATTATGTAAATAACTCACACTATTGCTATTATTGATTTTGCAAAATAAATACATAATCCTAAAAACTTAATACTTAAAGATACTATCTTATTCATCTTTGTATTACTGCTAACAGACAAACAATTAATCATTAATTCTGTCGGATATTTAGTTGTTAAGCTGTACTTTTATTTTAATCGCATCTGTTTGGGCAGGACAAATAACAATGCAAATGAATATTGCCCATCTAAAAAGATAAATCACTACAGAATGGAACTTGAGAAACATTACACAAATCGAAGCGGATGGCTGAGAGCCGCTGTATTAGGCGCAAATGATGGTATTCTTTCTACTACAAGTTTAGTTATTGGTGTAGCTGCTGCAAGTGATTCAAGAAGTCCGATTATTTTGGCAGCGTTGGCTGGCTTAGTTGCCGGAGCTTTATCGATGGCAGCAGGTGAATATGTTTCAGTTAGTTCTCAGTCTGATATTGAGGCCGCTGACTTGAACAGAGAACAAATAGAACTTAATACAATACCCGACATCGAGTTGAAAGAACTGGCAAAGATCTATCAATCACGCGGGTTAGACAGTATATTGGCAATGGAAGTAGCTGTGCAACTTACAAAGCACAATGCCTTAGAAGCTCACGCCAAGGAAGAATTAGGGATTAATGAAATCACTCAGCCAAAACCATTGCAGGCAGCTTTAGCCTCAGGCGCATCTTTTGTATCAGGCGGTTTGTTACCACTTTTTGTTTCTTTGTTTGCACCAATTAATCATATGGTTATTTACCAATATTTATTTGCAATTTTATTCCTTGCATTATCAGGTGTAATTGCTGCCAAAGCAGGTGGTTCAAGTATTGTAAAAGGAATAATCAGGATTTGTTTTTGGGGAACAATAGCAATGGGTATTACAGCCTTTGTCGGTTATTTGTTCGGAGTAAAAACAGGGGGATGATGCAAAGTTCCGGATAAACTTCAGCATTGATTTAGAAACTCCTTGATTCACAAAATCTTTTAAAAAGACAGAATAAAAATTCACCGCTGTCTCTATAATAATTTGTGCCGTTTGTTTTATAGTGATATTCAATGCACAAAATTTAAACTATATGGATCGGCCTATTTATAGTTTTATATAATTAAAGTAAACTAACAACAACATCAATCTCAAAATTATGAAACACGCTCTATCTTTTATAAAGGGATAAAGATTAAAACACTTGCAGGTTTGCAATTTCAAATCATATTTGAATGCAGAAGAAAAAATTATTTCTTTGAAAAAAATAAAAATCTATATTCTGGCTTATCACGTTTTCATCTAAGAGACAGGAAGAAATTTGCTATTGGAATAAAAAATTTCTAAGTTTACAAGGTTTAATTGATGATAGCAAAAATTACTCAGGTTTTTTTCCTAACGCTTTGAAATTTTTTTCAAGGCTGGCACATTAATATTCTTTTATAAGATTTCTTTACTTTTCAACATATGTATTCAGTGTGTATTGATACTTCAATGGAAAAATTTGCGGAACTCCGCAGAGAATCAGTGCAAGCACTCAGGATCATAAGTATAAAAAAAATTGCTTGCCTTCTTTTATTGATTGGTGGATATAATGTTTCTTTTTGCCAATCAGAAATACAAGCAAAAAAAGGAGTACTTGATCTGCGAAATTGGAATTGGAAAACTGATGGTATAACTGATCTAAACGGTGAATGGGAATTTTATTGGAAATCTTTATATAAGCCTTCATCGTTCGATTCTGTAGATATTAAGCCTTCAATATATAGCAATGTCCCTGACTTCTGGAACAGCCTGGTTCCGGGTTTGGGAGTATTTGATCCTGCTTTCGGATACGCTACCTACAGATTGAAAATATTATGCCCTGCATCAAATGAAAAGCTGAATCTTAAATTTTTGACTGTTGCTTCAGCATACAAATTATTTGTAAATGGAAAGCAATTATTAGAAGTAGGAGTAGTTGGCACGAGCAAGGATTCTGTAGTGCCTGCTTACAATCCAGTGATAGTGCCGGTAATTCCTGAAAATAATGAGTTGAACATTATAATCCAGGTTTCTAATTTTAATTACAATACTGGTGGATTGTGGGATTTTATAAAGTTAGGAACGCAGGAACAGGTACATAGCTTCTGGATAAGAAATGTGTCATTGGATTTCTTTATTTGCGGTAGCTTTTTTTTCATGGGTATATTTTATTTTGTTGTTTACTTTTTTTTCAGAAGAAGAAAAGTGTCTTTATATTTTAGCATATTTTGTATACTACTCGCTGTGCGCCCTTTGGTAACAGGTGAATTGCCCATTAATTATATTACTAACTGGAGCTGGCATTTTATAAAGCGTGTTGAATTTATTTCATTTTATTTAACCGTTCCCGTACTTTCACTTATCTCTTTTGAATTGTTTCCTAAAGAATTTTCAAAAAAAGTTCTTCGTTACATTTTGATAATCAGTGCGCCTTTTCTTTTGGCGGCAATGTTCACATCTCCATTTATCTTTCGTTATGGCTTGCGGCCTTTCCAGGTGTTTATGCTGCTAACAGCCTGCTATGGATTGTTTGTATACACAAAGGCAGTAAAAAAGAAGAGGCCTGGAAGCGGTTACTTTTTGGTCGGTTTTATAATATTTTTTCTAACTCTTGTAAATGATTTGCTTTATGCAAGCCTTATTATCGAAAGCCTGCATCTTATATATGAAGGCATTTTTATTTTTGTCATTTTACAAGCAGTTGCTCTTTCGCGTCAGTTCTTCTGGACATTCACACGCCTTGAGGAAGTAAATGAAAAATTGGAAAACCTGAATATCGAACTAAGCCAAAAGAACAATATCATTAATGAATCAAATGATCAATTAACACAGCTCAATGCAGAGTTGGATATATTAGTATTCAGAGCTACACATGATCTGAGATCTCCTGTCACCTCTATTGTTGCTTTGGTCCATATTATCAAGGAGGAAAAAAATGAAGCCAAGAGAAATCAATATTTAGAGCTTCAAAGAAAAGCGCTGGAGAGATTAACCACTATAATAAGTGACATACTTGATTTCTCAAAAAATAAAAGATCCGAATTGAATTATGAGCCGGTTAATTTCAATGAATTCGTACACAGTGCAATGGAGGATCATATCTTTTCTGATAATTCATCGGATATAAAAAGGATCGTTGAAGTAGATCAGCAAGGAACATTTGTGACTGATAAAGCAAGACTTAATATGATAATTACTAACTTAATATCAAACGCTCTAAGGTATCATAATAAAGAGCAGGCTAATCCTTATCTAAAGATCACTGTAAATGCTACAAATAAACACGCAGAAATTCAGGTTATAGATAACGGCCAGGGTATTGAGGAAAAACATTTGCCACATATTTTTACAATGTTTTACAGGGCTAATAAAACCTCCGCCAGCTCTGGTCTTGGGCTTTATATTGTAAAGGAAGCCGTAGAAAAATTAGGTGGTACAATCAAATTAGAATCGGTAATCGATGCAGGCACAAGATTTATTGTTGTTATACCGAATCATGGAAGTGATTTATAAAATATTTATTGCACTCCGTGAAATTGTATTCTGGCTTTTGAAGATTACTTGTAAAAACAATTATATTTTTCCCAATTTTCTGTAGAAATAAATTTAAGAATATGAATGAACGTTTCAAATTAATCCTGTCTTTGTTTATTTGTTGTTGTAATACCATTTATGGTCAGCAATCGGATATTCCCATAAAAACAAAAATTGAAAAGACCAACACTGGATTTAGTTTATTGAGAGGAGGTAAGCCTTATTTTATCAAAGGTGCAGGTGGTACCAATTATATGGATCGTTTAGCAAAGTATGGTGGAAATTCTATACGAACCTGGGATACTAAAAATGCAGAAGTTTTATTAGCAAAGGCTAAAGAGCTTGACCTGACAGTAACCATGGGATTAGATGTGGCGCGTGAACGGCACGGGTTTAATTATGATGACACAACTGCTGTAAGGCAACAGCTTGAACAAATTCGAAATGAAGTTCGTAAATACAAAAATTATTCTGCTTTAATAATCTGGGGAATAGGCAATGAACTGAATTTGGAATATAAAAATCCAAAAGTTTGGGATGCTGTAAATGATATAGCCAAAATGATTCATAAAGAAGATAGTAATCACCTTGTAACTACTATGCTCGCCGGAGTAAATAAAAGAGAAATCGAATATATAAAATCACGCTGCCCGGATCTGGACCTATTATCTGTACAAGTATACGGAGGGCTCGCAAAAGTGCCGGAGCAATTGAGAAACTCAGGATGGGATGGCCCATACATGGTGACAGAATGGGGGCCGACAGGACATTGGGAATCTTTGCAAACACCATGGAAGGCGGCTATTGAAGAAACCAGCAGCCAAAAGGCAATTGTCTATAAAAATCGTTACGAGGCTTCCATAAAGCAGGATGAACATTGTGTTGGCTCATATGTTTTTTTATGGGGGCAAAAGCAGGAAAGAACACCAACGTGGTATGGTTTATTTACTGATAAGGGAGAAGAATCAGAAGTAGTAGATGTGATGCAATATTTATGGACAGGCCATTGGCCAAAGATCAGGGCACCTCACATTGATTCATTATTATTGAATAATAAAAAAGCTTCCGACATCATTTATTTAGAGCCTGAAAAAGTGTACCCAATAAAGGTTTTTGCAAATGATCCGGCTAATTTGAAATTAATTGCAAGATGGGAATTACTTTCTGAAAGCACTGATTTGAAAAATGGCGGAGACCGGGAATCCCGTCCTGTAGCTATTCCTGGTTCAATAAAGGCAAAAAATTTAAATACCGCACTTTTGAAAACACCTGGTAAAGCAGGTGCTTACCGTTTATTTCTCTATTTAAGTGACGGTCATAATAAAGTAGCCACTGCTAACATTCCTTTCTATGTGAAATAATATGATCAGAAATTGATGATTACATTTCAGTTAAAATGCCTAAAATTTATTTACATATCTTCAGTTTTAAAATCAATCTAAAACAATACACTTTGGAGCCATGCCAAATTTATTTTAACCCGTTTCTTTCAATGAATCCCATTCCTATTTCAGAGTCATAATTCATCTATGTCGCAAGTCAGAAAGCAGAGTATTATTTCAACAGTTTTCGTCTATGCAGGATTTTTTATCGGGTTTATCAATACATATCTTTTTACAAGGCAAGGTTCTTCATTTACAACTTCAGAATATGGAATGACGGGAATTTTTATTGCTGTCGGCAATCTAATGTTTGCCTTTGCCAACTTGGGAATGGTATCGGTTGTATATAAATTTTATCCTTATTATAACGACAATCTTCCTAAAAAGAAAAATGACCTTTTAACCTGGGCCTTTCTGATAAGTATAGTCGGATTTTGTTTTGTAATTCTGGCTGGATTGGTCTTCAAAGATTTTGTGATACGGAAATTTGGTGAACATTCGCCACAATTTTTGCAATATTATTTTTGGATATTTCCTTTCGGATTTTCAATTTTAATCTTTTCAATGCTCGAAGTTTTTGCGTGGAATATTCGTAAATCTATTTTCACCACTTTTTTAAGAGAGGTCTTATTCAAATTACTTACGCTTTTTTTAATTTTTTTGCTGAGCTTTAAATTCATCAACAGCTTTGATACATTTATAAAAATATATTCGTTTACTTATGGAGTCACTGCGCTTTTTCTTTTGGTTTATTTATTATGGAAAAAAGAATTTTATATAACGTTTATCATTAGTCGCGTTACGAAAAAGTTTTATAAAAAAATGGTTTCAATGGCTACACTGATTTATTTCGGCGGCACTATTTTTATGATCGCTACATTTATTGATACCATTATTATCATGTCGCTTTTAGGAACTGCCGCGGCTGGTATTTTTGCTTTGGGAAGCGTAGTGGCAGGATTAGTGCAGGCCCCGCAAAGGGGTGCTGTGGCTGCATCTATACCTGTTTTGTCAAAGGCATGGAAAGATAAGGACTACGATAAGATAAACTTAATTTATCAGCGTTCCGGTATCAATTTACTTATCGCTTCTCTTGGTATTTTTTTAATAGTGTGGCTCAACTATTCGGATGCGGTTAACACTTTTAGATTGAAACCCGCATACATTCAATCACAATGGATATTTTTCTTTCTTGGATTGGCACACGTAGTTGACCTTGGAACCGGTGTAAATTCTACCATCATCGGAACCTCAACGTATTGGAGATTTGAATTCGTTAGTGGAATGATCTTACTGACCTTAGCAGTGCCACTAAATTATTTTTTAGTAAAAGAATTTGGAATAATAGGCGCAGGCTATTCCAATTTAATTTCAATGTCTGTTTACAATGTTATCAGAATAATTTTTTTGAAACAAAAATTTAATATGCATCCATTCAGCTATAAAACTATTTATTCTGTAGTGCTTGCTTTCGTTTGCTATATTTTTTGTTATTATACCTTTATTTCACTGCACGGCTTTTTCGCCATAGTTCTCAAAACTACTGTCTTTACTGCATTGTATGGAGGTGTCATCATTTATTTTGACCTTTCGCCGGATGTATTACCAGTGTGGGATACTATGAAAAATAAAACCCTTCGCAGGAAAAAGATGCCACTATAATGATGCCACTATAATTTTGTAAGTTTATTGATAAATGCGTTTTCCTCTACATTCTTTCCGGTACTTTGATCCCTAATAAGTGCAATCCATTCCTGAGAATATTAGCTGTCATAACAGACAAGCGTAAACGTAGTTTTTTCTTTTTTTCATTTTCCGCATTGGCAACAGAATGCTCAACATAGAAAGAATTAAATAGTTTGGCGAGATTAAAAACATAATTAGCAATAATCGATGGATTCATTTCATCAGCTGCCTCTGAAACGGCATTACTATATTTCTCAAGAGAAATAATCAATTGTCTTTCAAGCGGAAAAAGTTCTTCTTCAGATTGTCCATTTACTGCCCATTCACCACTTCCAACTTTCCTCAAAATGGACTGAATTCTCGCATATGTATATTGAACAAAAGGCCCGGTGAATCCATGAAAATCGATACTTTCCTCAGGATTAAAGACCATTCGCTTTTTAGGATCAACTCTCAATAAATAAAACTTCATCGCCCCAAGGCCAAGCTTTTCATATAATTCTTCCAGTTCCTCCTTAGTAAAATCTTTTACTTTGCCCAGTTCTTCTGTATGTTTTGCAGCCGTAGCAACCATTTCATCAACCAGGTCATCGGCGTCAACTACAGTGCCCTCGCGGCTTTTCATTTTGCCTGTTGTCAATTCCACCATGCCATAGCTTAAATGAATCATATCATCAGCAAAAGGCATCCCCAGTTTTCTGATGATTTCTTTTAGCACTTTCATGTGATATAATTGCTCATCGCCAATTACATAAATACTTTTATCCAAATGATATTCTTCAAATTTTTGTTTTGCCAATCCGATATCCTGCGTGATATAAACTGAAGTGCCATCGCCTCTCAATACTAATTTCTCATCGAGGTTTTTGTCAACAAGATCAATCCACACACTGCCATCTTCCTTTCTGAATAAAATATTTTTTTGCAAACCTTCCTGCACAAAATCTTTCCCTAAAAGATAAGTATTGCTTTCATAAAATGTCTGTTCAAAATCACTTCCGATGCGTTTATAAGTTTCATCAAAACCTTTATAAACCCAGCCATTCATCGTTTTCCATAATTCTCTGACATCTGGTTTTCCTTGTTCCCAATCCAAAAGCATTTGCTGTGTTTTCTTCATGACCGGTGCTTCTTTTTCCGCTTGCTCTTTTGTTTTTCCGGACCCAATCAATTCATTCACTTCTTTTTTAAATTGATCATTAAATTTTACATAATAATCACCTACGAAATGATCGCCTTTTTCATGAGCAGATTCCGGCGAAGCGCCATTGGCAAACATTATCCATGCGATCATGCTTTTGCAAATATGAATTCCGCGGTCGTTTACAATAGAAGATTTGATTACATCATATCCATTCGCTTTTAAAATTTCGGCCACGCTCCATCCTAAAAAATTATTTCTCAAATGCCCGAGGTGCAAGGGTTTGTTGGTATTCGGCGATGAGTATTCAACCATTATTTTTTTATGATTGAAAGGTTTTTGCCCAACATTTTTATCTTCAAAATTTTCATTCAAAAAATGATGTAATTGTTTACCGGCGATTTCAAGATTCAGAAACCCTTTAATCAAATTATATCCGGAGAAAAAGCCAGGATGATTTTTCATTAAATGTTCTCCTAAATCATTTCCCAGATTTTCGGGATTTTTTTTTAAGGTTTTCACCAATGCAAAAAGAACAATGGTATAATCACCTTCAAATTCAGGCTTGGTTTCGTTGATCTGAAAATCTTTTGCAGAAAATTCATGACCGTATAATTCTTCCAGGCTTTTAATGGTAGCAGATTGTATGGTTGTAATAAAAGGCATAATATAAAATGATTGACAAAATTAAGCCCTGCTGCTCAATAAATTTCTGGGTTAAAATCGTGGAAATAAAGAGAAAAGCTTGAAAGTAGTTTTTCTGATTTTTTTAAAATTGCCAAAACCGTCATTCTTTTATACTGAAAAATTAAATTCTTACTTTTGCCGCCCGTTCAAAAAATAGATTGAACATGAAGAAAAAACTTTAAAAAAGAAGCAGCATGATAAGTGTAAATAATGTAACGCTGGCCTACGGCAAAAGAGTTTTGTTTGATGAAGTAAATCTCAATTTTGTAAAAGGAAATTGTTATGGAATTATAGGCGCCAATGGCGCCGGAAAATCTACTATTTTAAAAATAATTAGTGGTGAAATAGAACCCAATAAAGGTTCGGTGAGCATTACCCCCGGCGAACGAATGGCAGTGCTAAGGCAAGACCAGTTTGAGTTTGATGAAGTTAGTGCATTGCAAACTGTGATGATGGGACATAAAAAAATGTGGGATACTATGTTGGAGAAAGATGCCATTTATATGAAAGAAGATTTCTCTGAAGAAGATGGAATGAAGGCTGGCCATTTAGAAGCGGAATTTGGTGAAATGGGTGGTTATACTGCTGAAAGTGATGCAGCTACTTTGCTGAATGAATTAGGTGTTCCTGATGATCAGCACCAAATGTTGATGAAAGATATTGCGGCGAACATGAAGGTCCGAATTTTACTTGCACAGGCACTTTTTGGCAATCCTGATATTTTATTATTGGATGAGCCAACAAATAATCTTGACGTAAATACGATCTCATGGCTGGAAAATTTCCTGGCCGATTATCAAAATATAGTTTTGGTAGTGAGTCATGATCGTCACTTCTTAGATGCAGTCTGTACTCATGTTGCAGACGTAGACAAACAAAAAATAAAAATCTACACCGGCAATTATACTTTTTGGTACGAAAGCAGCCAGTTGGCTGCAAAACAAGCAACTGATAAAAATAAAAAGCAGGATGAGAAGAAGAAAGATCTCCTGGAATTTATTGCACGGTTCAGCGCTAATGCTTCAAAAAGCAAGCAGGCTACTTCGCGTAAAAAAGCATTGGATAAACTGGTGTTTGAAGACATCACGCCAAGCAACAGAAAATATCCCGGCATTATTTTTAAACCTGAGAGGGAGGTTGGTAATCAAATTTTGAATATCAAGAAATTAACAAAAAGCATAGACGGAAGAACGTTTTTCAGCAATGTAAATTTTGATGTTGTGAAAGGCCAAAAGATAGCTTTTCTCAGTAAAGATCCTGTTGCGCTCACTTCTTTTTTTGAGATCATAAATAAAAGAATGAAGCCTGACAGCGGCCAGTTTGAATGGGGTACAACCATTACAAGCGCTTATTTGCCAAATGATAATTCTGAATTTTTTACCGGCCAGCTTTCATTAATGGATTGGCTCAGGCAATATGTTCCTGATCATTACACCGATGTGGATGAAGATTTTTTAAGAGGCTTTTTAGGAAAAATGCTTTTCAGCGGTGATGAAATAAAAAAGAAAACCAATGTACTCAGCGGTGGTGAAAAAGTGAGATGCATGATCAGCAGGATGATGCTTCAAAATCCGAATGTGGTTGTTCTTGATGAGCCTACCAACCATCTTGATCTGGAAAGCATCACTGCATTCAATGATGGCATGATCACTTTCCCCGGCATCGTTCTAATGACTACGCATGATCACCAGTTTATGGATACAGTGGCTAACAGGATCATTGAAATTACTCCCAAAGGAATTATAGACCGGCTTTGCACTTACGATGAATACTTAGCAGATGAAAGGATAAAGATTTTGCAGGAAGAGATGTATGGATGATTTATAGGAATATTCTAGTTTTTTATTTACCTAAAAGAAATTTGGACCCAATTCCAAAACTATTTAACAGGCTATTGTTCAAATTCCATTAGCTGAAAAATTATGGCCTTTTACGGTTGATATGGAGGTTACATCTGTGCTTATGCTTTCTGTTTTCACACCCGCATAAGAAAGCGAAACAATATTTGGCATTGATAATTTATCTGCATTCTTTTACATACTGAATAGGAGATACCCGGAATGAAAGATATAGTAGAGCCATTAGAAATACATCTAGTACCATTGCTTACTCCCTCCCAATAAATACCTCCCTTCATTGATTTGTGCATTTGTCGTAATTACTCCGCAAAAGAAAATTGAGATTGATAATAGAATTTTTGTTCTCATAATTAATTAATTTTTAGTGGATACAAATAAATACACTTATCATTAGTGATTATGTATTTATACTTGGTTTAACAATAGCTTATCTTAATCAAAAACTAAATTAAAAACTCATGCAGCATTTGATTAAATAAAAAATACTTTTGCGGCGTAATTTTTTTTTAATCAATAGCTAAATCAATCAACTTTATGAAAAGGGTAGTAGTATTATTTTTCGCATTTCTTTCTCTGGCTGCAACAAACACAAATGCACAAACGTATCAAACAGCATTCGGCGCTAAATTTTACGCTGGCAGTGGCTCTGTGGGTGGAATCAACATTCGCCATACTACTGCTGAGCATACCGCTTTGGAAGGTTCATTATTATTTTTCAGCGGAGGCCTGGGAGTTGAGGGATTATATGAATACCAGGGACCGATCACGGGTGTTGAAGGTTTGCAATACTTTGTTGGAGGTGGTGGCCTGCTTGGTGCTGGAACACAAAAAGGAAGTGGGGTTTTATTTGCTTTGCGCCTCACTGGAGGCATTGATTACAAATTCGCAGATGCCCCCATTAATATCAGTTTAGGGCTTGATCCATTTTTCGATATTACTCCGGCCACAGGATCAAACCTGGCATTAGGGATTGGGTTGCGTTATGTAATTAAATAAGAAAAATCTATAAAATAAGTTCCCGGTATAGCCGGGAATTTTAGTTTAAAACGTCAAAGTAAAAATATCTATTGCTGTAATGCGAAAAAAGCTAATTGACTTTATTGATTTTTTTTATCTTCCCTTTAAAAAATTAATGCCATTGCAAACTTTCCGATATGCAGTTTGCGGCGGCAGTAATACGTTACTCGATATTTTTCTCTTTTATATCAGCTTTAATTTTATCTTGCAAAAGAAAATATTGGATATTGGTTTCATTTCTTTTAAACCTTATAATGCCGCATTAGTTATGGCATTTTGTATCACTTTTCCACTGGGCTTTTTATTGAATAAATACATTGTTTTTAACGAGTCTTATTTACGGGGCCATGTGCAATTATTCAGATATATTTTAATCGTTGTGGCCAATCTTTTTTTAAATTATCTTATTCTGAATTTACTGGTTCAATACCTGCATTTTTTCCCCACATTTTCAAAAGTTATCGCCACCGTAATCATTGTTACTTTTAGCTATTTATCTCAGAAGCATTTTACGTTTCGTAATTAGCTAAGCAAGTAATTCAGCTATTCAAAACCTGCCATTTTTTCACTTTCTTCCCATTGGCACAAACCTTGTCATTAGAGTTTGATCTAAAAAAAATTAATATGGCAAAAATTATAGGTATTGATCTCGGAACAACAAATAGTTGCGTGGCAGTTATGGAAGGTAATGAACCAGTTGTTATCGCAAACGATGAAGGCCGCCGTACCACACCTTCAGTAGTGGCATTTTTAAAAAATGGAGAGCGTAAAGTAGGTGATCCAGCAAAAAGGCAGGCAATTACCAATCCTACAAATACGATTATGAGTGTAAAACGTTTCATGGGTCATAAATGGGACGAAGTAACCACAGAAGCGAGTCACCAAAGTTATAAATTAGTAAAAGGTGATAACGATACAATCCGGATTGATATAGATGGAAGGCAATATACCCCCCAGGAAATCTCTGCAATGATTTTACAGAAGATGAAAAAAACCGCTGAAGATTATCTCGGGCAGGAAGTTACTGAAGCAGTGATTACGGTTCCTGCTTACTTTAATGATTCTCAAAGACAGGCGACGAAAGAAGCTGGTGAAATTGCGGGTTTGAAAGTGCGACGTATCATCAATGAGCCTACAGCCGCGGCTTTGGCGTATGGGTTGGATAAAAAAAATGTTGATCAGAAGATCGCAGTATTTGATTTGGGTGGTGGTACTTTTGATATTTCTATTCTTGAGTTAGGAGATGGCGTTTTTGAAGTAAAATCAACCAATGGCGATACACATCTTGGTGGTGATGATTTTGATAAAGTGATCATGGACTGGCTTGCTGCGGAATTTAAAAAAGATGAGGGTATTGATCTCCATAAAGATCCAATGAGTTGGCAGCGCTTGAAAGAAGCTTCAGAAAAAGCGAAGATCGAGTTATCATCTTCTACAGAAACTGAAATCAATCTGCCCTATATAACTGCGGTAGATGGAGTTCCTAAACATCTGGTGAAAAAACTAACCCGCGCTCATTTTGAAAAACTTGCTGACGAGCTTTTTTCACGCTGTTTAAAGCCATGTGAAGCTGCAATAAAAGATGCAGGTTTGTCAAAAAATGATATCAACGAAGTGATTCTTGTCGGGGGCTCTACACGTATACCAAAAGTGCAGGAATTAGTAGAAACTTTCTTCAATAAAAAACCACACAAAGGCGTGAATCCTGATGAAGTGGTAGCAATTGGTGCAGCCATCCAGGGTGGTGTATTAACAGGAGAAATTAAAGATGTATTGTTGCTCGATGTTACCCCGCTTTCTCTCGGCATAGAAACTATGGGCGGCGTTATGACAAGGCTTATTGAAAGTAACACAACCATTCCTACAAAGAAAAATGAAGTATTTTCAACTGCCAGCGATAACCAGCCGGGCGTGCAAATTCATGTGCTTCAAGGTGAGCGCCCAATGGCTTCGCAAAATAAAAGTTTAGGTACTTTTAATCTTGATGGTATTCCACCTGCACCACGCGGTGTCCCACAGGTAGAAGTTACTTTTGATATAGATGCTAATGGTATTTTGAATGTTTCGGCAAAAGATAAGGGAACCGGAAAAACCCACAACATTCGCATCGAAGCAGGAAGCGGTTTAAGCAAAGAAGAGATTGAGAAAATGAAAAATGAAGCTAAAGCCAATGAAACAACTGATAAAGCCGCAAGAGAAAAAGTGGATAAAGTAAACCAGGCAGACAGCCTGATCTTTCAGACAGAAAAACAATTGAAAGAATATGGAGATAAAATCTCTGCTGATAAAAAAGCGCCGATCGAAGCTGCCCTGGAAAAACTGAAGGAGGCGCACAAAACTCAGGATGTAAGCGCTATTGATCCTGCTGTTACAGCATTGAATGCTGCCTGGACAACAGCCAGTGAAGAAATGTATAAAGCAACCCAGGAGCAGGGAGCCCAACAAGGCGATGGCCATGCTAACGCTCAAGAGCCGCACCAGCAAGGTGCAGAAGCGAATGCGAATGATAATGTTACTGACGCTGAGTTTGAAGAAGTGAAATAAATAGTTAGATATAATTAGATGATAAAGAGGTTGAAGAAATTCAGCCTCTTTTTTCATGAGGAGGAGGCGTGATAAAATTGATTTTTTATTTTTCGATCATCATTTAATTCAAAAAAAATACATTTGCACTTATGCGGCAAAATGCCGTATGCAATCTTAAAAAAAATTATGTACCCGATAACCTTGAAATCATTTATTATTATTTGTTTTGGTTTTTTATTTTTTTGCCAGAATTCTAAGGCAGCTTTTTTCATTAATCCAAATTCTGAAACTCCTGCAAATAATGCCATCAATAAAACCGATTATTTAAAGGCATCAATTTTTGTGAAATTATCTTCAAAAGAGTTTTCTACTTTAACCGGGACAAAACTCAATTTTCTTGAAAAAATATATTTTAAATCTGTACAAAGAAAACTAACGCGCGAACTAAAAAAGAATCCTGATGTTTTGATAACCGGATACTATGATCAGAAAAAGAGCAAATTCAAAATGGATCCATTATGGTTTGTGGTCGGCTGCATTTTAGGGCCGCTGGGAATATTATTTTCATTCACCAGCAAACAACCCAAAAATAAAAGAACATCAGCGGCATTAGGATGTATCGTATTCATAATTTGGGTAGGATACTTTTTTGTCTTTTAATATTGAATGAATTCCCAATTTTCCTGAGATAAATTTATTCAATGTGTATGTTTTACATTTTAACCCAAACGGTTTAAATTGCTGCTTCTACAACCTCTTATAAAATGACAATCAATTTTTACCTGCGGTATCATACTGATTTTGGGCAAACGATTTTTATTTCCGGAAACAATCAATATTTTGGCGACAATGATTCTTCAAAGGCGATTCAACTTTCTTATTTTAATATAGACTTTTGGCACCTTTCCATGCAGTTGCCGGAAGATTTCGACGATGTTCTCACTTATAAATATATTTTGAGAGAAAAGAACGGCGTTGAAATATTTGATGGCGAGGAAAGCCGTTTTGTAGATTTTTCAATTAAAAAATCTGCTTCATATTCCATATTTGACATATGGAATTCTGCGGGGAATATTGGAAACATTTTTTTTACCAGAGCATTCAGTAAAATATTATTACCTCCTGTTGCCAGGATAAAAACTCATTCACCTGAAAAATATTCACATGAGTTCAGGGTAAAAGCGCCTTTGCTGCTGCCCGGCGAAACTGTGTGTATGTGCGGCTCTACGCAGAATTTAAGAAACTGGAATACGAAAGAGCCTATTCTGTTAACCCCAAAAAATAATTGGCTGGCAACCCGCATTCTTCTGGAAGAGAATGAATGGCCCGCAACTTATAAATATGGAATTTATAATCTTGACAAAAAAGAATTTATACGTTTTGAGGACGGAGAAAATAGGTTTTTGCAAAAGATTGAAATAGAAAACGGCCTTACAATTTTAAATGATGGGTTTGTAAATTATCCTGTTCGGCTTTGGAAAGGCGCCGGTGTTTCAATACCGGTTTTTGGCTTGCGTTCACAAAAAAGTTTTGGAGTTGGGGAATTCTCAGATATAAAATTATTGATTGACTGGGCTAAACAAACAGGATTAAAATTGATCCAGCTTTTGCCAATCAATGATACGATTGCACAGCACAACTGGCGCGACTCCTATCCTTATGCAGCTATTTCTGCATTTGCATTGCATCCGTTATATATCAATCTTGAAAAAGTTGCCGGTAAACAATTCTCTTCAATTGTAAAACCGCTCAGGAAAAAACAAAAACAATTAAATGATCTCGCAAATTTTGATTACGAACAAGTAATGAAGTTTAAGCTTTCTGTTTTAAAAGAATTGTTTGACGCCGGTAAAAAAGAATTTAAAAACGACCTAAATTATTTTGAATTTTTTGATCTGAACCGCCATTGGCTAGTGCCTTACGCGGCATTTTCTTTCCTTCGTGATAAAAACAAAACATCCGATTTCACCCAATGGAAAAATCATAAAATTTACGAAGAATCCGCCGTTCAGAAACTCGCATCGCCTTCTCAACCGCATTATGACGAAATCGCATTTTTCTATTTTGTTCAATATCATTTGCATCTGCAGATGAAAGAAGTATCGGATTATGCCCATCGCCAAAAGATAGTTTTGAAAGGAGATATTCCTATCGGAATTTATCGTAATGGTTGTGATGCATGGGAGAATCCATCTTTGTATAATATGGATGAACAGGCAGGCGCGCCGCCTGATGATTTCGCTGTAAAAGGCCAGAACTGGGGCTTTCCGACATACAACTGGGAAAGAATGAAAGAGGATAATTTTAAATGGTGGCGTAAAAGATTTGACCAGATGAGCATTTATTTCGATGCTTTTCGCATAGATCATATTCTTGGCTTTTTTAGAATATGGAGTATACCAATGGATGCTGTCGAAGGAATTTTAGGAAGATTTGTTCCCGCCATTCCTGTTGATATTTCTGAATTTCATTCCAACAATATCTGGTTTGATCATGATCGTTATTGCAAACCTTTTATTACAGATGAAACTATCAAACAAATTTTCAATGGCGCCGCCAAAATGATAAAAGATGAATTTTTAGATGAAATTTCGATAGGTCAATACAGTTTAAAAGAGTTTGTAAATACCCAGGCCAAAGTAGAAAAGTTTTTTGAAAAGAATGACGATGAAAAAATTAAAAAAGGTTTATTCGATTTGATCAGTAATGTTATTTTGCTTGAAGAAGAAAATTCAAATGGCCAAAAATTCCATTTTAGAATTTCAATGGAAAAAACTTCTTCTTTTTCTTATCTTGAATATAATACACAACTGCAATTAAAAGAACTTTATATAAATTATTTCTACAGAAGGCAAGATGATTTCTGGAAACAGGAAGCAATGAAAAAATTACCTGAATTGAAACGCACCACCAATATGTTGATCTGCGGTGAAGACCTTGGGATGGTGCCTGCCTGCGTTCCGCAAGTGATGAGTGACCTGGGAATTTTGGGGCTTGAGGTGGAACGAATGCCAAAGAATTCCAACTCACCATTTTTTCATCCTAAAGATGCCCCTTATTTATCGGTAGTTACGCCTTCCACGCATGACATGAGCACTATAAGAGGTTGGTGGGAAGAGGATCGCGGCAAAACACAACAGTTTTATAATTACATTCTCGGCCATTATGGCGAAGCTCCATATTTCTGTGAGCCATGGATCGATAAGGAGATTATTTTACAACATTTGTACTCACCTGCGATGTGGAGCATCTTTCAATTATCGGATCTCCTGGGAATGGATGAAAAAGTCCGACGCAAAAATCCTCATGAGGAAAGAATCAATATACCTTCGGATCCTGATAATTATTGGAATTACCGCATGCACCTCAATCTTGAAAATTTGCTCAAAGAAAATGAATTCAATGAAGGGATAAAAAAGTATGTGCAGGAAACTGGGAGGTTGGGCATATGATTCTTCGCTATAAAAAAAGTGATTTAAATTTCAGGCATCCTTTTACTATTTCGATAGGAACCAAAACTCATCAGCCTGCATTATTAGTGGAATTGGATTTCTTTGGAATCAAGGGTTACGGCGAAGCTCCGGCAATCGCTTATTACAATATTTCTGTTGAGAAAATGATTGAGGATATTGAATCCAAAAAACAGTTCATAGAAAAATTTTCATTTACAACGCCTGACAGATACTGGCATTATTTGCATCATCTCTTTCCACAAAATCCTTTTTTAGTTTGCGCATTGGATATGGCCGGCTGGGATATTTATGGAAAAATGAAACGGAAACAGCTTCATGAATTATGGGATCTGGATATCTCAAAAAACCCTTTGACTGATATCACAATCGGCATTGATACGATAGAAAATATGGTATCTAAAATCAAGGAAACGCCCTGGCCTATTTATAAAATAAAATTAGGCACAGATGATGATATCCGGATCACGAAAGAATTGCGAAAACATACAAAATCGCTTTTCAGGATTGATGCCAACGCCGCATGGAAAGCGGATGAAGCATTAGAAAAAATAAAAATTTTTAAGGAGCTCAATGTTGAATTTATTGAGCAGCCTTTGGCAAAAGATGACTGGGAAGGCATGAAATTTTTGTATGAAAACTCTCCGTTGCCGCTTATTGCGGATGAAAGCTGCGTGTCAGAACATGATGTTGAAAAATGTTTCAATCATTTCCATGGAATCAATATTAAGCTTACCAAATGCAGCGGTATTACGCCGGCATTGCGCATGATTGATAAAGCGCAGGAACTGCAAATGAAAGTAATGGTTGGGTGTATGAACGAAAGTTCTATCGGTACCGGCGCCATTGCGCAACTATTGCCATTGCTGGATTACGTTGACATGGATGGCCCGCTGCTGCTTGCCGCTGATGTTGCGGAAGGTGTGCAATTTGATTATGGAAAAATTATTTATGCAAAAGGAAATGGATTGGGAGTTAGAGTTGAAGCGTTTTGATTTTTATACAAGTAAATTATTTTTTTTTCAGGAGGCAAACAAATTTTAGCTTCTTTTATTTATGCATACGAAGTTCGAACTTCGATAGACTTGTGAAGGTTGAGAAAAAATTGAAATCGTTAACTTTAATTATGGAACAACGTTTTTATTTTGACACATCGGTTTTCGGCGGGCTCTTTGACGCTGAATTTGAAGAGGAAACGACTTTGCTTTTTGAAAGGGTTTCGTTAAAACAAATCAAGTGTGTTTATTCAAACCTGACGGAAACAGAATTAACTAACGCGCCGGAAAAAGTTAGAAATTTTTTCCAGAACCTAAAAGATGATTCGAAAGAAAAAGTTTTGGTAACTCCTGAAGCATTAAAACTTGCTCAAATATATGTAGGCGAAAAAGTGATAGGTGAAACAAGTTTGAATGACTGCCTTCATATTGCAACTGCGACTTTAAATAAGGTTGACATGTTGGTAAGTTGGAACTTTAAACACATCGTAAATGTATATAGAATTCGTGGCTATAATTCCATAAATTTACGGTTAGGATATGGAACATTAGAAATTCATTCACCAAAAGAAATTGTGAACAATGAAAACGAAGAATAAAATTCTAAAAGATTTTGACACAGTTAAAACTTTCAGAGAAATCAAGAGTAAGGTTTCTAACGATATCAAGGATATGGACTTTGAACAATTGCAAGCTTATCTTGACAAAAACAAACTCAAACCAAAAGCTACGCCTCATAAGTAAGGGTTCGGGCACATAGTCGATAAATGAATTTTGCCTTTTTATTTATGAGTATGCATAACGGATTGATGCGTTTCACAGAAACATTTGTGCAAGTTGGAAAATGGAATGGGTTATGGCTTCTTAAACTTTTTTTGTTCAAATAAACTTTCATCCTTTACTTTGCGCTTCAATGAAACAAACAATTCACATACATCATCATCATTTTCTACCAAACGGTAAGCTGTGTTGATTTGTATTTAAACAAAATATATTTCAAAAAAAGGCTTACTGAAAAGTGAGCCTTTTTCATTTTAAAAAAATAAATTAAAAGCTACAATGCTAAAAATAGCAATTCAGAAATCTGGAAGATTGTATGATCATTCATTGCAACTTTTAAAAGAATGTGGTATTGAACTTAACAATGGAAACCGTCAACTGAAGGCCTTTGCACTTGATTTCCCTCTCGAAGTATATTTCCTTCGCGACGATGATATTCCTCAATATGTTTTTGATAATGTAGCCGATATCGGCATCGTTGGTGAAAATGTATTTTTTGAAAAAAATAAAGATATCCAAATCGTAAACAAGCTCGGTTTTGGGCGTTGTCGTTTAAGCATTGCAGTACCTAAAAGTTTAGATTATAAAGAATTAAAAGATTTAGCAGGATTGAAAATTGCTACTTCTTATACTGGTTTGTTACAAAATTTTTTGGATGAAAATAACGTAAAAGCGGAAATTCATGAGATAAGCGGATCTGTTGAAATTGCGCCTGGTATTGGCCTTGCTGATGCAATTTGTGATTTGGTAAGCAGCGGGAGCACACTTTTCACCAACGGTTTGAAGGAAGTGGAAGTGATATTAAATTCTGAATCGGTATTAGTTTCCAACAAAAATCTCAGTGAAGAAAAAAGAAAAATATTAGACAATTTATTGCTGAGAATAAATGCGGTAAAAACGGCAAAGAATAGTAAATACATTTTAATGAATGCGCCTAACAGTCAATTGAAAAATATTTGTTCTTTATTACCCGGCATGAAAAGCCCTACGATAGTTCCATTGGCTGAAAGTGGCTGGAGTAGCGTACAGAGCGTTGTAAATGAAAATGATTTTTGGCAGGTAATTGAAAAATTGAAATCGTTCGAAGCTGAAGGAATACTAATTGTACCAATTGAAAAAATGATTTTATAAAAACATGAATTCGATTATTATAAATCCACACAGAGAGCAATGGCCTGAAATAATTCAGCGGCCACAGATCGAATCAAATGATCTTGAAAAAACAGTTTTGGAAATTATCAATACAGTAAAACAAAGTGGAGACCAGGCAGTAAAAGATTATTCTTTAAAATTTCATGGATTTTCCCCAGATAATTTATGGGTTTCTTTAGACGAAATCAACAATGCGGCGAAAGCAATTGATAAAGAATTGAAGAAAGCAATTCTTCTTGCTAAAAAAAATATTGAGAAATTTCACCGGCAACAAATCGAGAAAGTAAAAAAAGTTGAAACTTCCGCTGGAGTAATTTGCTGGCGCAAAAATGTACCTGTACAAAAAGTTGGTTTATATATTCCTGGGGGCAGTGCTCCGCTATTTTCTACGTTATTGATGCTTGCCATTCCTGCAAAGATTGCAGGATGCAAAAATATTTTAGTGACAACCCCTGCTGATAAAAGCGGAAATGTAGATTCTACGGTTTTATTTATTGCCCATATTCTTGGAATCAAAAATATTTATAAAGGCGGAGGCGCGCAAGCCATTGCTGCGATGGCATATGGCACACAAACGGTAAAAAAAGTTGACAAGATTTTTGGCCCGGGCAATCAGTTTGTTACCTGTGCGAAAAAATTAGTAAACATGAATGGAGTGGCGATTGATATGCTGGCAGGTCCAAGCGAACTCGCTGTTTATGCAGATGATACCTGCATCCCTACATTTGTTGCCGCCGATCTTTTGAGTCAGGCCGAACATGGCGCGGATAGCCAGGTTCTGCTTGTCGCTGCTGATGAAAGTATTATTGAGAAAGTAATTAATGAAATTCATATGCAGTTGCCTTTGCTTTCACGCAAAAAAATTATTGAGCGAAGTTTTTTGAACAGGAGATTCTTGGTAATAGAACAAACAAAAGATGCATTTGATCTTTTAAATGAATATGCGCCCGAACATTTAATTATCGCTTCAAAAAATGCAGAAAAGTTTTCTGAACTTGTAAAAAATGCAGGAAGTGTTTTTTTGGGCAACCTCTCTCCGGAAAGCGCCGGTGATTATGCCTCAGGCACGAATCATTCATTGCCGACGAATGGAACTTCGAAAACATATAGCGGAGTTTCAGTAGATAGTTTTGTAAAGAAGATTACTTTTCAAAAGATCAGTAGAAAAGGGATAAAAAATATCGGGCCATGTGTGGAAAAAATGGCTGCCGCAGAAAAATTGGATGCCCACAAAAATGCAATAAGTATTCGTTTGCAAAAAATTAAAAAATGAACAATTTTAAGATAGAGAATCTTATAAGGGAAAATATAAAAAATCTGAAACCTTATTCTTCGGCAAGAAATGAGTTTACCGGCGACGCTTCCCTTTTTTTGGATGCGAATGAAAACAGTTATGGATCACCGGTTCTTCTCCCTTCTCCTGGAGGAGAGGGGGCGGGGGTGAGGCTTAACCGATATCCTGATCCTTTGCAATGGCAATTGAAACAAGAGCTTTCAAAAATAAAAGGCGTTCTGCCACAAAACATTTTTATTGGCAATGGCAGTGATGAGGTGATTGATATTGCTTTCAGAATTTTTTGTGAACCCAAAATTGATAATGTGATTATTTGCCCGCCTACTTATGGAATGTATAAAGTTTGCGCCAATATTAATAATGTCGAGATACGGGAAATTGAGTTGAACGAAAAATTTCAATTGGATGTTAAAGGAATTTTATCAGCAACAGATGTCAATACCAGATTGCTTTTCATTTGTTCACCCAACAATCCTTCGGGAAATAATATGGAACGGATGGATATAGAGATATTGCTGAATAATTTTCCAGGTATTATTATTATTGATGAAGCCTACATTAATTTTTCCAGGCAAAAAACATTTTTACAGGAATTAGTTGAATATGAAAATCTGATCGTGATGCAAACTCTTTCAAAAGCATGGGGACTTGCAGGGTTGAGACTGGGATTGGGTTTCGCTTCAGAAAAAATCATTGATCTTTTTAATAAAGTGAAACCGCCATATAATATTAATCAATCATCACAGCAATTGGGAATTGAAGCATTATTGCAAATTGAAATGGTGAACGAGAACATCAAAAAAATAGTAGAACAAAGAATGCTCCTTCAACAACAATTAGAGCAATTTGATTTTATTGAAAAAATATTTCCCTCTGATTCAAACTTTATTTTAATAAAAGTTAGCGATGCAAATAAATTGTATCAGTATTTGTTGTCAAATAAAATTATTGTTCGCAATAGAAGCAAAGAAGCTTTGTGCGAAAATTGTTTGCGCGTCACAATTGGAACATCAAATGAAAATGAAATCCTAATAAACACTTTAAAGAAGTATGAATAGAAAATATACACCTGAAACAAGCGCGGACCTTGACACCCCTTCGGGGAGCAGGGTGCTAAGAGTATTATTTATTGATCGCGATGGTACGATCATAAAAGAACCGCCCATAACCAACCAACTTGATGCTTTTTCAAAACTGGAATTCTATCCACACGTTTTTGAATATCTTACAAAAATTGTGAAAGAGTTTGATTACGAGTTAGTGATGGTTACTAATCAGGATGGATTAGGCACGGAAGTTTTTCCCGAAGATTCTTTCTGGCCAATTCAACATTTTGTTCTGAGCACTTTTCAAAACGAGGGAATCGTTTTTTCAGAAATATTTATCGACCGCACTTTTGCTCATGAAAATAAACTAACGCGCAAACCAGGCACAGAAATGCTTAAAGATTATTTTGATGAAAATAAATATGATTTAAAAAATTCTTTCGTGATCGGAGATAGATTAACCGATGTAATGTTGGCTAAGAACCTTGGCTGCAAGGCTTTCTGGATAAATAATTATGATGGATTGGGCAATCATGAACTTTCAGCTACTGCAAATGACTTAAAAGATATTATAGCTCTTGAAACACAAAATTGGGAAGACATTTATCATTTTTTAAAACAGCCGCCAAGAAAAGTTTCACATTCGCGCAATACCAATGAAACAAAAATTGAAGTGGAGATCAATTTGGATGGCGATGGCAAAGCAGATATCAAAACCGGTCTGGGTTTTTTTGACCACATGCTCGATCAGGTTGCGAGGCATTCCGGCATGGATCTTAAAATTCATTGCAATGGAGATCTTCATATCGATGAGCATCATACCATTGAAGATGTTGCTTTGGCTTTCGGCGAAGCCATTTTAGTGACATTAGGAAATAAAAAAGGGATTGAAAGATATGGTTTTCTATTGCCTATGGATGATTGCCTGGCGCAAGCTGCCATTGATTTTGGCGGAAGAAGCTGGTTAGTTTGGGATGTAAATTTTAAGCGGGAAAAAATAGGAGAGATGCCAACGGAAATGTTTTATCACTTTTTCAAATCATTTAGCGATGCCGCGAAATGCAATCTCAATATCAAAGCAGAAGGAATTAATGAGCATCATAAAATTGAAGCGATATTCAAAGCATTTGCCAAATCAATCAAAATGTCTATCAAAAAGGACCCGTTAAATGATTCGCTGCCAACAACAAAAGGTTTGATATGAAAGAAGGTTTTGAACCCCTCTTCCTTGGGAGAGCGGTTGGGGTGAGGCCTGATAAGTGAAAAAGTAGAAAATCAATATTCTTTGATCAGAGAAAAATAAAATGAATAAATGAATGTTGCAATTATAAAATACAATGCGGGCAATGTGCAAAGCGTACTGTATGCCTTACAACGGTTAGGCATAGACGCAATTGTAACCGGTAAATATGATGAGATTATTGCGGCTGATAAAGTTATATTTCCGGGGGTGGGTAATGCTGCTTCGGCCATGCAATATTTAAAAACAAATGGTTTGGATAAATTAATTGTTTCCTTGAAACAACCGGTTTTGGGAATTTGCCTTGGGCTTCAGTTGCTTTGTAATTTCAGCGAAGAAGGAAATACTAAATGCCTGGGAATTTTCGACGCTGAAGTGAAAAAATTTAATGAACCTTCCTTTCAAGATAAAAATTTAGTTCCAATGAAAATACCACACATGGGCTGGAATACAATTTTTGATCTTTCCTCATCATTGATGAATGGAGTAAATGAAAATTCTTTTATGTATTATGTGCACAGTTATTATGCAGAACTGTCGCCTCAAACGGTTGCTACTACTGATTATATTAATCCGTTCAGCGCAGCATTAAAAAAAAATAATTTTTATGGCGTTCAATTTCACACAGAAAAATCTGCTAAAACTGGTGAGCAAATTCTTTCAAATTTTTTAAATGTTATATGATGAAAATAATTCCCGCTATCGATATTATTGAAGGAAAATGTGTAAGATTAACAAAAGGCGATTTTGAAAGCAAGGTGATTTACTGTGACGATCCATTGGAAATGGCAAAAAAATTTGAAACTGCAGGTGTAAGTCGCTTGCACATTGTGGATTTGGATGGCGCCAATTGGGAGCCCTTAAAAAATCTGAAAACGCTAGAAAATATTTCAAACAATACTTCACTGATTATTGATTTTGGCGGGGGCTTAAAAAAAACAGAAAGTATAAAAGCGGTTTTTAATGCGGGCGCAGCAATGGTTAGCGTGGGAAGTGTAATTGTAGAAAATCCGGATTTATTTGATGAATGGATTGTAGAGTTTGGAGCAGAAAAATTTTTACCGGGCGCGGACGTGCTTCATAAAATAATTAAAATTCATGGATGGAAAAAAGAAACAGGAATTGACGTTTTAAATTTTATCGAAGGATTGATTTCAAAAGGGATCAGCCAAATTTTTTGTACGGATATTTCCAAAGATGGAATGATGCAGGGCACGGCAATTGAATTGTACAAAGAGATTTTAAAAATTTTCCCTCACCTGCATCTTATTGCCAGCGGCGGTATTTCATGTTTTGATGATCTTACTGTTTTGAAAGAAGCGGGCTGCAAAGGCGCCATTGTTGGCAAAGCGATTTATGAAGAAAAAATTTCTATGAAACAAATTGAGGAATTTATAAAAAATAATTAATGCTTGCCAAAAGAATTATTCCCTGCCTTGATATAAAAGACGGAAGAACCGTAAAAGGAATCAATTTTGAAAACATCCGCGATGCCGGCGATCCTGTTGAACTGGCGATGTATTATTCCAGTCAGGGCGCTGATGAATTGGTGTTTCTTGATATTACGGCTACGATAGAAAAAAGAAAGACACTTGCTGATCTCGTGAAAAGAATAGCCGCTAATATTAATATTCCTTTTACAGTTGGAGGCGGAATCACTTCTGTTGAAAATGCTTTTG
>JALYVO010000053.1 GCA_030853195.1 Bacteroidota bacterium
TTTTAAGAGAATCTTTTTGTTGAAGATCTCTCAATCCTGGTGTGTTGGGCGAACTTACATTCACTACAAAATAATCAACTGTGTCATGCAATTCATTGAAACAAATTTCGTAGTCTTTCCAGGCATTTTCGTTGAGCGTAATTTTATTTTTTCCAATATTGCCTCCGATAATTAATGTTGAGTGTTGTGTATTCTGTGTTGAATGTTGAGCATTGAAATTTTTAAATTTTCTGATTCTTTTTGCAACTGCGTTTACACCATCGTTATTGAATCCCATTCTGTTGATCAAAGCCTTATCTTTTGGCAAACGGAATAATCTTGGTTTTGGATTTCCTTGCTGCGCCAAAGGAGTAACTGTTCCTATTTCTACAAAACCAAAACCTAAAATTTCGAGTTCATTTAAATACTTTGCGTTTTTGTCAAAACCGGCAGCAAGCCCAACAGGATTTGAAAAAGTAAGCCCAAAAATGTTCCTGGAAAGATTTTTATCAACCGGCGTAAATTTTGTTTTTATAATCTTTTTTATAAAAGAAAATCTACAAAAGAAAGCCAGCATGTTCATGGAAAAATAATGTACATCTTCTGCATCAAACCAAAATAAAATTTTACGAAGTAACTGATACATTATGCCTGCGAAGATAAGGGCTGGATATTTTTTATTTATGAGTGTACGATGTTGTGATAACTCAAAAAGTAGAAATTGCTATTTTTTTGTTTGAATTTATTCAGTGTCGTATCTTTCTACACTTTCAATTCCCGGCAGAGCATTCAGATTATTTACCAGTTCTTCCAACTCATCTTTATCATGTACATACACTTTTACATTTCCTTCAAACAACCCTTCTTTTGCTTCAATGGTTAACGCGTTGATATTTATTTTCAAAGTGCCGCTTATGAGATTGGTAATCTTATTAATAACGCCTACATCATCAAGGCCGATAATTTTTATCCCGGTTAAAAAAGAAATTTCCTTATTCTTTACCCATTTGGTTTTTACAACACGGTGGCCGTAATTAGCCAGAAGCCGCGCGGCATTCGGGCAATTGGTTCTGTGAATTTTTAAACCTTCTCCTTGTGTAATAAATCCGAATACATCATCTCCCGGAATAGGTTTGCAACAGTTGGCCAAAGTATACATGATCCTGTCGCTGCTTTCGCCAAAAATAATAAGCTCTGTATCTTTTTTATTTAGATTTTTTTGATTGACTTCGTTTTTTTCCTCAACATTAACCTTGATAATTTTTGGTGAGGAAATTCTATCACCCAATACCTGGAATTCCTTTAATTCCTTAAGATCTATTTTTTTTATGGCAATATCATACGTCAGGTCAAGAGGAGAATTAAGCTTGTAATACAGGGCAATTTCTTCCAGGTTTGCATGATTCATAGGAACACCTAATGCATCTAATTTCCGTTGCAGAATAATTTTTCCTTCCTCAGCAATTGTTCTTTTTTCTTCTTTAAGTGAATCTTTTATTTTAGCTCTCGCTTTGGTAGTAACCACGAATTTCAGCCATTCACTTTTTGGTTTTTGTTTGGTTGAAGCAATGATCTCTACCTGGTCGCCACTGCGTAGAATATGCCCGATAGGCACTAGCTTATGATTTACTTTAGCGCCTATGCATTTCTCGCCAACAGCAGTGTGCACGGCAAATGCGAAATCCAATGCAGACGCGCCTATTGGCAGCATTTTCACATCTCCTTTTGGAGTATAAACATATATTTCCTCGGCCAAAAAAGATACTTTGAAATCCTGCAGGAAATCAATAGAATTGGTATCCTGGCTGGCGAGCATATCGCGTATTTGCTGAAACCATTTATCAAAACGGTTTTCTTCAGAAGTTCCTTCTTTATATTTCCAATGCGCCGCCAATCCCTTTTCAGCAATATCGTTCATTCGTTTGGTGCGTATCTGCACTTCAACCCATTTTCCCTGTGGTCCCATCACTGTTGTGTGCAATGCTTCATAGCCGTTGCTTTTAGGATTGCTCAGCCAATCGCGAAGCCGCTCTGGTGACGGATTATATTCGTTTGAAACCAGGCTATACACTTTCCAGCAATCTTCTTTTTCCATTTCCGGAGGTGAGTTTAAAATAATCCTGATGGCGAAAAGATCATACACTTCATCAAATGAAACTCCTTTCTTTTTCATTTTATTCCAGATGGAATGAATACTTTTTGGCCGCCCATATATTTCAAAATCAAATTTTCCCAGTAATAATTTTTCTTTCACTGGCCTGATAAAATCATTGATGTACCGGGTGCGCTCTCTTTTTGTATTGTCTAATTTTTGCGCGATGTATCTGTAACTGTCAGGTTCCATGTATTTCATGGATAGATCTTCCAATTCTGTTTTTATATTGTAAAGCCCCATCCGGTGGGCAAGCGGCGCATAAACGTAAACCGTTTCAGAAGCGATTTTCAATTGTTTCTCGCGCTTCATGCTGTCGAGCGTGCGCATGTTATGAAGCCGATCGGCAAGCTTTATTAATATTACTCTTGGATCATCTGTCAGAGTAAGTAATATTTTTTTAAAATTTTCTGCCTGTTGAGAAGAATTGGCATCTAGCACATTGGAAATTTTCGTGAGCCCATCTACGATCTTCGCTATCTCAGTTCCGAATTCTCTTTCCACTCCCTGAAGCGTGATATCCGTATCTTCCACGGTATCGTGAAGCAAAGCGCAAATGGTACTGCGCACGCCAAGCCCTATTTCTTCTACACAGATCATCGCTACGGCTATCGGATGCAAAATATAAGGCTCGCCACTTTTGCGGCGCATATTTTTATGTGCTTCTACCGCCATTTCAAAAGCTACTCTTATCTGTTCCTTGTCACCGGGTTTTAATTTAGGTTTCAAAGCGCGTAGCAATGCACGATATTTTCGAAGAATTTCTTTTCGTTCTTCTTCTTCATTCATTGTATACTTTGGGATATCGATCGTGCTTTCCATTGACTACGAATTTACATAAGAAAATGAAATGCTAATCGCAATCCCGGTAAATGTTTGAAAAAGAAAAAATGATAAAGCGTAAAAAGCTTAGGGATATTTAGAAGAAAGAATACCTAATTCATATAAGTTAAAATGTAGAAATCAGCTTTTAAGTTTTTCATTTTGGATAGAAATTTATTTTTATCAAATTATTTCGAAACTTACACTAATAAGCTATTGTTTTATTCTTGCCAGAATCCTGTTTTAATGTACCTTTGCACCCTTAAAAAAAATAGGGCATATAAAAATCCCGACAGGTTAAAACAATTTATGGATATCAGAAACATCGCAATTATTGCCCACGTTGATCATGGTAAAACTACTTTGGTTGATAAAATTTTACACAGTACTAATATTTTTCGTGACAACCAGGAATCCGGAGAACTGATTATGGACAATAACGATCTCGAAAGAGAACGTGGAATTACTATTTTCAGCAAAAATATCTCAGTTACTTACAAAGGAGTAAAAATCAATGTAATTGATACTCCAGGCCATAGTGACTTTGGCGGAGAAGTAGAAAGAGTATTGAAAATGGCCGACGGTGTGGTTTTATTGGTAGATGCGTTTGAAGGTCCCATGCCACAAACCCGCTTTGTGCTGCAAAAGGCTTTGAAATTAGGCCTTCGCCCCATCGTGGTAATCAATAAAGTAGATAAATCAAATTGCCGGCCCGACGAAGTGCATGACGCAGTTTTTGAATTATTTTTTAACCTTGACGCTACAGAAGAACAACTTGATTTCGCAACTATTTACGGTTCAAGCAAGCAAGGCTGGATGAATACAACTTTAGAACCTACTGACAATATTTTTCCTTTACTAGACACCATTCTTGAAAAAGTTCCACCTCCATCCACTGGGGAAGGAACTTTGCAAATGCAAATTACCTCGTTAGATTATTCTTCATTTCTTGGAAGGATAGCTGTGGGAAAAGTGGCGAGAGGTTTGATAAAAGATAACCAGGCTTTATCGCTCATGAAGTTGGATGGCTCAGTTCAAAAAACACGGGTAAAAGAATTATATGTTTTTGAAGGACTCGGAAAAAAGAAAGTAACAGAAGTTAAGGCCGGAGATATATGCGCAGTTGTAGGTGTGGAAGGGTTTAATATCGGTGAAACGCTCGCGGATTATGATAATCCTGAAGCGCTTCCGGTTATTAGTGTAGATGAGCCTACCATGAATATGCAGTTTAGTATTAATAATTCTCCTTTTTATGGCCGTGATGGAAAGTTTGTAACATCACGCCATCTAAAAGACAGGTTAGAAAAAGAATTGGAAAAAAATCTGGCTTTACGTGTAAGCCCAACTGACACTGCTGAAAGTTTTATGGTTTATGGACGCGGAATTCTGCATTTAAGTATTCTTGTAGAAACCATGCGACGCGAAGGATATGAAATTACTGTTGGGCAGCCGCAGGTAATCACAAAGGAAATAGATGGCAGAAAACATGAACCTTTTG
This sequence comes from Bacteroidota bacterium, assembly GCA_030853195.1. GTDB lineage: Bacteria > Bacteroidota > Bacteroidia > Chitinophagales > Chitinophagaceae > Ginsengibacter. Next base: position 4,452 of record JALYVO010000053.1, read on the forward strand.
AAAACCTGGTTGTTGATGTTCCCGCTGAATATAGTGGACGGGTGATTGATTTGGTTACGCAAAGAAAAGGTGAATTGCTGATCATGGAAAGTAAAGGCGAAATGCAGCATTTGGAATTTGAAATTCCTTCAAGAGGCTTGATAGGATTGCGTTCTAACATGCTCACCAATACAGCCGGCGAAGCAGTTATGGCTCACCGTTTCATCGAATACAAGCCATGGAAGGGATATATTCCCGGAAGAAGCAATGGCGTTTTAATTTCAAAAAACCAGGAAAAAACTACCGGATATTCAATTGATAAATTACAGGATAGAGGTAGATTTTTTGTTGATCCGGGAGAAGAAGTATATGTGGGACAAATAATCGCCGAGCACATCAAGCCGGGAGATCTTGTTGTAAATGCAACCGAGCCAAAAAAATTAACCAATCACCGCGCCAGTGGAAGTGATGATGCATCGCGCATTGCTCCAAAAACTCAAATGAGCCTCGAAGAATGTATGGAGTACATCCAACAGGATGAATGTATAGAAGTAACGCCTAAGGTAATCAGGATGCGCAAAGTGATTCTTAATGAAGACGACAGAAAGAAAACGCAAAAGGTGCAGAAGGTGGAAGCCTAAACTTTGTTTGCAAAAAGAATAAACGGAAAACAGTCTTTAATAAGGCTGTTTTTTATTGATAAGAAATGACAAAATTAAGGCAGTCAGGCCAGGTTCCAATAGCATTGTAGATAATTTGAAAATTGCAGCCGGTGAAAATTTAATTACGTTTAGGCGTAATTGTTATATCGTTTATTTTATTTCCTGTCTTTCTTTTAACTTTATGTTTTGCATGAATGTATTGCGTCAACAATTCTGATAATAGTTCATAAAAAACAAAAAGAGGCCACCTTAACTGAATTAAGATGGCCTCAGATTTTATTACAGAATATCAGCAAGAATTATTACTGGTTATCGTATTCTTTGTAAACATTTATTTCTCCGTTAAAAACAGCCACTTCTTTATACTTTTTACCATATGATAAGTGAACAAGGTAAAAGGTCATACTGCCTTCCTGAATTTGCTGAACTTGTTCAATCTTAAAGTCAGCGTACTCGCTATTTTTTATTAAAGATCGTACATCTCCAGGCATTTTACTTTCATTGTAAATTTGTATAGTGTGTATAATCCTGCCTCTTTTGTTATAAACTACCATAGTTTGAATATCATCTTTTGTAAATCTTGCAACTATAACATTTGGCTCAAATGACCATATTGCTGATGATTCATCTTTGTAAGTATTTTGAAAGTTACTTAATGCTTTGAAGTCTGCTTTGTCTGCTTTGTAAGCCGCTTTGTCTGCTCTAACCATGCTCCTGGTTTTTTCAGGTTTACTTTTTGGACCCGAAGTTAGAATTGCTGAATTGTCTGTTTTAAAGTTAGCAGCAGTAATTTGTGCTGTTGCTGTAGTTGTCATTATGGAAATTATCATTGCCATAATTAAAGTGATCTGCATCTTTTTCATTTTTTTAAATTTTGTTTTGTGAAAAATTAATACTGGAAATTGGCGCCCTTTTCTGATGTAAAATTGGATAGAATATTCAACGGAAGCAATCGTTCTTTGACTGCTTTTGCAGGAGAGAATACACACGAAAATGAAGGGTTTAAACACGTAAGAAATCCGCGCTAGCCAGTTAGGTGTCCTGGTATAAAGACGCTGAACAGATTGCAGCTTTTGCAGCGTTATAAGCTAAATTGTAGTTTTTTGTAGTTTTGGATTTTAAGAATTCAGTCCGGATAAAAGACATTATGATTTAAATTCCAGACTTCTGATTTCATAGAGCTTCCTGGCACTCAAATAATTTGTGATTAAAATATTTCTTTTCTGGAGGCAGGTATTTAAAAGCCAATTACTACTTTTTGGCTTATCTCTGCTTATGTGCGAATCAGCACAATCAATTATAGAGTTACAATACCATTTTTGATCGCGTACATCACTAGCCCAACTCTTGTTTTAATATTCAATTTTTGGAAGAGATCATCCCGGTAACCATCAATAGTGCGGGGGCTAAGAAACATTTTGTCTGCAATTTCTTTGTAGGTTAGTTCGGTACAGGCGAGCTTTAAAAAATGTATTTCACGTTCGTTTAATTTAATGAGGCTCTTCACGGGGCTATCTTCTTCATCTAAAGAATTAACTGAGTGAATAAGCTTCCCGGTAACCATTTCAGAATAATAAAAGCCTTTGGTAACCACTGCATTCAAGGCAGTTTTTAGTTCTGCAGGATCGCAATCCTTTAAAATATATCCCTTCGCTCCGGCCTTAAACATTCTTATTATTGAATTTTCATTATCATACATTGATAGCGATAACACTCTAATTTCCGGATGATTATTTTTAAGCCACAAAGTTGTTTCGTAGCCATCCATTTCCGGCATATTAATATCCATTAGTATAACGTCAGGTTCCTTTGTCTTTAATTTTTCAATGCATTTTTTACCGTTATCCGCTTCAAATAAAATAACGTAGTCGCCAAAGCTTTTTATAAGATTTGCTAGCCCGTTGCGTATCAGAACATGATCATCAACTAAGGCAACATTTGTTTTTACTGACATAGTATTTAATTTATGATAATGGTAAAGTAATAATTACGGTGGTGCCTTTTCCCTGTTCACTATTGATTTGCGCATGAGCCCCAATAATGCCGCTTCTTTGCCTGATGTGTTTTATTCCTGAGGTCGCTTTCTTCAACTCAATTTTTTCCGCTTCTGTCAGATCAAATCCTTCGCCATCGTCTGAGATTTGCAAAATAAATTTGTCAATAAAATAATGCACCACTACTTCAACTGTATTGGCTTTTGAATGTTTAATAATATTGTTGCTTACCTCCTGAAAAATACGAAAAAGAATTAATTCTTTTTGATAGGGCAGTGGGTAAATTTCCCCTTTTTGAATAAACACTGTTTTAAAATCTCCATTTTTCTTAATAACAGCCAATTCTGATTTTATAGATTTTATCAATCCTAATTCACTCACAATATCTGCATTAAGGCTTCCGGAAAGGTCTCTAAGGTCGTGAATCGCTTTTCCAACGAGTTCTCTTGTATTTTCAATTTTCTCCGGCAAAGATTTAGGATCATTTAAATTGATGGTACCGATGTTGAGTTTCGCCAGGCTTAAGATCTGTCCGATATTGTTATAAATTTCTTCAGAAACATTTTTGAAGGTATGCTCCTGAATCTCTACCTGTGCTTTATGCAATTCCTGCTGAAAATTCAACTGTAGCTTTTTTTTCTCTTCCCGATCTTTTCTATAGCTATAAATAAAACCAAATGAAATAATGGTGGTTTCCAATACCATACCGATATGAAATATGGAAGGGGGAAACATGATTGAGAAAGTGGGAATAAGCAGAAGCCTTTGAATAGCTCCAATCAGAAAGCAGCTAAAACCTCCGAGGATAAATAAAGCTGGTTTAAAGCCATTATAAACGCTGTAAACACAATTTATTATTATAAATACAACTCCAATTACAGCGCTGTTATCTGCCCAGGCGAAAATAATTGTTTCAGTAACGACATTACTTTTAAAATAAAACACGGCTAACTGAGCAACAGCGCTTAACAGTAAGTTCCATTTTACAAATAATGTTATTTTATATAAAAAGCTTTTTTTAGGAATATTGTGGAGATATAATTGAATTACATGCATTAAAAGGACTATCGCAAAAGCGCCTATCGCTAAAATGGAAGTTAGCCTGAATGCGGTTTCGGAGTCGAGGCCAAGAAACTGCTCATCCATTTGATCGTTTTTAAATACAATCAGGATCAGTGTTCCAATATACAAAGCATACCATAAGTGGACCTTTTCTTTGACTGAATAATAGAGGTACAAATTAAATATTAGAAAGAGCGCCAGCACACCAACAATAACTCCGAGAAAAAAGTACACCTTGTTTTCAAACGCCTTAAATACCCGGGGATTTAAAAGTGAAAAGCCAAATGAATGATAATCATGGCTATCATTCATTCTTATATAAAAAGTATCTGTAGAAAGTGCCGGCATCGTTAACGGAAATACATCATGCATGTATTGATAAGATTTTTTCATAAAACCCGATGCGTGGCCTGTTTTGCCAACAGATGTCCATTTGCCATTTGCTTTTTGATATAATTCTCCATCACGCATTCCGGTTGGCCCCATCAAAAGAAATAAATCTTTTGAAAGAGGATCATGGTTAACCAGCGTGAAAGTAAACCAGTAATAGTAAGTGTCATAATTGGTAAACACAATGGGTTTGTCAGGCAATTTAGAAAAATGCAGTCCGGATTTTAATAATATTATTGAATCAATGGTGAATGAGGAATCTGTTTTTAACAACTTAACTTTTCCAGTAATGATAGGGTATTTTTCTTCATCAGATATTCTTGTATCTATTGCCTGCGCAGAAGCAAATTGGTAAAATTCCAGCAGCGATATTAGTACGAATATACATTTCCGGATAAGAGACATTATATAGGATATTAATGAACTAAAGTTTCATAAGATAAGAGAAACAAAAGGTTGGCGATCTTGCGTAAAATGCACCTTTTCCTGTTGCTGTTGTAAACTTAATATATTTTGTTACGTTAATCAACAGTGCCGCGATACCTGTTTGCGCCAATATTTTTAAATTCCATGGAACATAACCCTGGCTTGAGTTTACAAAAACAGGGAATTATTTTTCCGGTGTTTTTCTCAACAAATACGTGAAAAACACCTTTATAGGGCAAGGCTGTTTTAGACCGGAAAATTATATTTATTATGTAGGGTTAAACTGAAAGGATCAGTTTAAAACACGCTCTTATTTTTAGTCATTCTACGCTTGAATACTCTCTGTGGATGTCAAATCTTTGCATAAGTAAACAACCTGATCTGCTCACTATTTAAAACTTATTATTATGCAAGGTTTAATATTTATTCCCGACATCAGTGGCTTTACCAACTTTGTAAAAAACATTGATATTGATCTTGGAGTTTCAATCACAAAAGACCTCCTGAATGTGATACTTGACAATAATTCACTGGATCTTGATATATCTGAAATAGAAGGCGATGCAGTGCTTTTTTATAAGATCGGCCAACCGATATCTTTAGAAAAGGTGTTTAATTGTTTCCGACGCATGTACGAAGCTTTTAACACAAATTATCAGCATTGTAAACTGCTTTACAATCTACGTACTAACCTTTCTCTAAAGTTAGTTGTGCATTATGGTAACATTATAGTTTATGATGTAAAAGGATTTAAAAAGCTGTACGGCGAAACTATAATTGAATCTCACCAGCTATTAAAAAATGGTAATGGCGCTTCTGAATATATACTGATAACAAAGGATTATGTAAAAGCGCTGCAACAGAACATATCAAAGGTTTTAGTCAATGATTTTAAATATAATACTTGCTCTTCCCAATTATACACAGGCATAAAAAAAATTGCTTACTACTTTTTTTCCGCTCTTAAAAAATCATCTCAAATTCCTGAACAAAACCTGGGCAGAAAATCAGTAAGCAATGATGAATACCGTACAATTGTTACAAAACGGAATGCATTGATCCCAGGTTACTGCACGATTAGTTAACCTTAAAACCAAGTATATGAAACCTTATATAAAAGCAACCGTAAAAACAGTATTTTTTATAATACTGCTTGCCTTCAATAAAGCGGAATGGATACTAATCAGTGTTGCTGTTATTCTTCTTAATATCTGGCTGTATCCGAATTTTATAATTGATGTAAATATTGTAAGGCAATGGATAGAAGAAGTTTCTATGAAGAAGATTGAAAAGTTTTTCTATTCCCCTCCCCTGGAGGGATTAGGGGAGGCCTGAGATTTATTTCAATAACTGAATTATTATTGAAGTACCCTTTTCTGATATGCTGTTTACTTTTACCGAGCCTTTGATTAGTTGCATTCTGTTCACCATGTTTCGGAAGCCAATTCCTTTATTGGATTCTAATTCTTCTATATCACATCCTTTCCCGTTATCCTTCACGATAATTACAAGCTCATCAGATTGATAATTTATGGAGATGTTGATGGATGAGGCCTCAGCATGTTTTACCGCATTATTTAAAGCTTCCTGAACTACTCTGAATACTACCAGGTTAAAATGCAGTGAAAGTTCAAAGGCTTCTCCTGTAACCATTAATTCGGTTTTATAAACACCCGTTTTTTGCAATATCTGTAGCTGTTGTTCAATTGCTTTTACTAAACCGATCTCTTTTATGAAGTCAGTATTTAAAGTTTTGGAAAGGTCCCGCAAGTCCTGGATAACTTTCGTTAGCAGGTTTTTTGATTCAGTCAATTTTTCTTTATCCGGGCCGCTTACTTCATAGCTGACTGTATTGATATTAAGTTTGATAAAGCTTAATGTCTGGCCGATATTATCATGAATTTCCTGGCTGATGTTTTGAAAAGTCTGTTCCTGGATTTCGAGTTGGGTTTTAAGTAATTCCTGCTGAAAGTTATTTTGCAGATTAATTTTTTCTGCCAGGTATTCTTTTCTTCTTTTCTGAAAGATTATAAAAAAAGCAATAATGAATCCCGCCAATAAAAGAAAGAGCAAAGTGGCAACTATAATTGAAATGGCGGTTTCATGAGTTGATGGGTTCATTAAATGTTACTCCTGTTTTTATTATTCTCTTTTTAAGAGGGATTATTTCAGTTAAAAAACCTATCGTAAAAAAGAGGTATAAATTAGTATTAAATATTTCATGAATGGCTTTCAATATATCCGATACATTCTTAGGGCTTCTTTGAATAAACTGCCAGAATGAAAATACCATTAAAGTGCAAAGTGAATATAGAAACATTCCGGTAATAATCCAAAAGAATGATGAGTTGTAAGTAAGCTTAAATACATATTCATTACTGTATTGCTCAAGGATAAACATTAAGATCCATGTAGTATAAACAAGATTATTCAAACAGATCCATTCATTTAAAAAACGATTCTGATTACCATTTAAAATTAGAATTGGTAAAGAAAGAATCACATACACAAAGATGCTTATCTTAAAAACAGACTTAAATTTTTTAAGATAAAACTTGTTGCTGAATAAAAAAGCAATGATAATAAATTCAATAGCAATGTATATATTGTAAACGGCATATAGAATAGTAGTATTATCAATAACAGGTTTCAAAAGCTGGGGAATAGTACCGGCTAACACTACTCCCCATATCAATCTTGAATCATTAGATAACTTCCTGAAGAATATGATACCAACTAGCAGCGGAAGAAGTATAGAGTAAATTGATATATTGGCTAAGATAGTCACTAATATTATATTATTGGACTGAAAAAATTAATCGTCTTCCCTCAATACTTAACTTGGGTCCGGTAACTTATGTAATGTTTGTTTAGGGGGAGTTTCAGTTGCAGGAAAGGCAGAATTTGGTGTAACCAAATGTATGTTTGTATATTTTCCCTCTGATTTACCCTGTGACGAATGGCAGGCTGCCAGAACTATTGTAGGTACGGCAACCGAGGATTTAGTTGTCGGATCTATCTCATATTCTGCTCCTAATATAGCAACAATGCAATCCATATTCTCATCCGAGTCGCTTTTTTGACAAAATAGTTCATCTAATCTTCTTCGGCTAAAAATAAAACTATTAAGAGGGTTTGTGAAAAATTTTTCCGCTTCAATAAAATCTTTTTTCTCTTCTTTGAGATCTTGTAATTCTTTAATAAGTTTCAATCTGTTATTGATAACAGTATTTGCATCATGCCGTGTGATCGGTTTTGAATAATCTGGTTTCATAATTTAAAAATTTAAAAGTTAAAAAAATTATTGATTTATTGAATTACTTATTCATAATTTCTCATGCAAGTTGTATCAACTAATTCAAAATAGGATAGTGGAAAACACGGTTTTTTTTACCGTGTTTTGACTGAACGCTAGGTTTTTTAAATTAAATCATATAATAAGTGACAGGATAAATGGAAGTTAATTCTTTTTTTTGAAAATCAGGAAAAGCTACATTTTGGTTTGTTACGCTTGCGCCCAATCCGGCGATCGATAGTCCTTCCAAAATAACTTATTCTATTTCAGATATCAATATCTTCTTTCAAGAAGATGCTTTAAATCCACACTGTACGTATAATTTTTTTCAACAGAGCTTATTGTTTTTTGTCATCCTTCACACAACGAAAGCCAGTATGCTCCAAACCTGTATCTGGGCTGCTTTTCATGCGGCGAGCATTGCGATAACCGCTGCAATAGCTGTCGTTACATAAAAAGCTGCCGCCTCTGAGGGATTTTTTTGGTGTATAATGGTCATCCGGATCAAAACTCTTTGCCGGTCCTTTCGGATCAAGCGCTGTTCCATTTTTTAAGGTTTGATAATAATTAGCATCATACCAGTCATTACACCATTCCCATACATTTCCTGCCATATCATAAAGACCATAACCATTAGGCATAAACGATTTTGTTGGGGCCAGTTTTACAAAGCCATCTTTATCATCATTGTAATAAGGAAATTTTCCTCCCCAGGAATTTGCCTTAGGTTTTCCTTCGTTGACGGGCTCATTTCCCCATGGATAAATATTATTCTCCAGGCCACCTCTTGCTGCAAATTCATATTCCGCTTCTGTTGGCAGACGCTTTCCTGCCCATTTGCAATATGCTACTGCATCAAACCAACTCACCTGCACGACAGGATAATTTTCTTTTCCTTTGATGTTGCTGCCCGGGCCTTCGGGATGTTTCCAATCTGCACCGGGAACCCAGCTCCACCACTGGCTATAATCATTTAGGTCAACCGGACCAGCCGTTTGCTTGAACACCAACGATGCAGCAACCATCATGTCTGCAGAAGGTTCCGGTGTGCCGGGTGGAAGCGTTTTTTTCATTTCTTCCCAATCCGGTTTTTTTTCCGCCGTGGTAACATAATGGGTAGCGTCTACAAATTTTTGAAATTCCGCGTTGGTCACCTGTGTTTTGTCGATATAAAACGGACTTACGCGAACGCTGTGTTTTGGATATTCGTCTGCAGCTGCCTGGTTGTTATCTGCACCCATCATAAATGTACCTCCTTTTATATAGGCCATCCCCGCCACGGACGTATCACCGTTAATCGTGATTGATGAATCGATTGAAAATTTTGAAAACCGTTGGGGCACTTTCATACAGGAGTGAGCAGTGTCATGTGCTTCTGCTATCTGTGCATTTTTATCATGCGCATTGTGGCATGATGAAATCATCAATACCATTAAAGCCAGTCTTACTAATACTTCCAGCCGATCCGGCAATAACATTCCTTTCAATAGACTTTTGGATAGCTGTGAAGGGTTTGTATTTATTTGGGTATTTATTTCCGGTATTTTTTTAAACATGCTCATTTAATGATCGTTTGTGTGAGGTGCATTCAATTATTCAAGTTTTCATATTCCCGGATTATTAATTACGAACCGCTATTTCATCGGGCCATGGAACCTGTTTCCCGGTGGCTTTATAAGATGGCATTTGAGCATTTGAAGATTTTAATTCTTTCGTCAATAATGCTGCGAGCTCTTTCGTTTTTGCCGGATATTTTTTCGATAAATCATGCGCTTCCCTGATGTCGTTTTTTAAATTGTATAATTCCAGCCGGCCGTATTTTTCAAAATAGATCAGCTTCCAATCGCCCTGCCTGATTGCTGTTAGCCAGGAATTATCTTCTCCTAAATTTCCTCCCGCCCAGTCGTTCGGAAAATTCCAGATCAGTGCGCGTTTACTATCAGTCAGCTTATTATTTTTTAAATACCGGACTATACTTTGGCCGTCTATTTTTTGAACGGGTTTAAGATTTTTAATTCCGGCTATTTGCAAAAGAGTTGGATAGAAATCGTGAATGATGACATATTGTTTATTCACACTCGCGGGTTTTATAACTCCGGGCCAGCAAACCATCATTGGCTCTCTTACGCCGCCTTCATACAAAGATCCTTTTCCTCCTTTAAGGGGAAAGTTTTGGGAATTCGCCTGGCCTTCTCTTGGCGCGTGTGAAAATCCGCCGTTATCAGACATAAAAATGATTACGGTATTTTTTGTAAGATCATGAGCGTTCACATAGTCCATCAGGTCGCCGAGACTTTTATCCATCCCTTCTACCAAAGCGCAATAGGCGGCCTCGGGTTCTGTATATCCGGCATCAAGATATTTTTGGATGAATCTTTTGTCGGCATTATAAGGAAGATGTACGGCATAGTGAGCCATATAAAGAAAGAATGGCATCTTCTTTATTTGCGCTGTATCCATTGCAAGCATGGCTTCTTTGGTTAAATCCTCAGTAAGAAATGTCGGTGTGCCCCAATATTGTTTCATATTTGGAATATCCGCTTGCAGCTTGAAGCGATTTGGGTCATAGCCAAAATCATCTTCGGCCAGGTAAGAAGCAGGATTGCCCGCAGCACTTCCACCTACGTTTTTCACAAAACCTAAATTCAACGGATCTGCACCGATCGTATTGTAAGCACCAAAATGAGCCTTGCCGCATTGAATGGTATAATATCCGTTGTCCTTTAACACTTGTGGTAACGGTGTTGCACATACGCTTTTCGGTTGATCCGGAACAGGAGACAAACCGTTTACATTCCATGTAGGTATTTGCAAAAGGCTGTCTTCTCCATCAACAGCCTGGTCTTTAAAAGCGGTCCAGTTCGTCACCCGGTGGCGGGCTGCATTCATTCCCGACATGAGGCTTACCCTTGAAGGTGTACAAATCGAATTGGCATAAGCGTTTGTAAATTTCATCGACTGCTTTGCAAGCCGTTCCATGTTCGGTGTGTGGAATTTTTTATTTGCCGGTGTAATACTGTCCCAGAAAGGAACAGAGGTGTCCTGCCAACCCATATCATCTACGAGGAAGAAAATGATGTTGGGACGATTATTAACTTTTTGCTGAGCCGACAGTGGATGCGCTGATAAAATAACCAGGATAAATCCTGTTAGAAGTGCTTTATTTGCCCGCAAAAAGTTTAAAAACATTCCCGGTTTTCTTTGGCGCGATTGACTGTTTTTTTTATTCATCATTGAAGCTTAATCCAGTGTTTTGTAAAACGACTTTTGTGAAACTACATAACCGAGAGGATTTAACACGGTTATTATTCCTTCTCCATTAAAGAGATCGTCCACTTCAAAATTTACTTTCTCTCCTGGTTTTATTTCCGGTAAATTATATGCTTTCTACTTCCTGCGCACTATTCCTATGAGGAACAAACAAACTTTATAGCGCATATATTTTCTATTTATAATTTTTTAATCGGTTTAATTAAATGAGAAAAAACTATATTTCAGCTTTCCAGGGTTCAATATCCGCTCCTGCATTTCATTGCAATCCTTTTTTCATTTTTTGTATTTCTATTGAGGCCAATTGCTATTGATGAATCTGGTTTTTCCCTGCGTTATAAATTTCTTTGACTTTAATCCGATTCGACACGAATTATTAATTCTTTACTCACCATCCAAAGCTTTCATCCTGAACAGATCTACGGACGGCATGTGATGTTCTTTTTTCATTATTTGTTCGATCTGCTTTACAATGTCCGAGTGCTGATCCGCTACATCATGTTGTTCCTGGATATCATTATCCAAATCAAAAAGTTTTATTTTCATGTTTCCCTTAATGATGTCGAACCTGATGCCTTTCCAGTTATTCAATCGAACTGCCTGCTGGCCGCCATATTGAGGAAACTCCCAATATAGAAAATCATGTTTTTTCTGATTTTTTTCCTGTCCTAACAGCGTAGGGAGGTAGCTGATTCCATCAATATTTTTCGGGAGTTTCATGCCTAAAATTTCGCAAACGGTCGGCACAAAATCCCAGGTAGCCAACATCAGATCGCTTTTGGTTCCGGCTTTTATTTTGCCGGGCCAGGATACGATCAATGGTTCGCGGATGCCGCCTTCATATAAAAATCCCTTGCCCCATCCATATTCGCTTTTGAACGGACCGTTGCTGTTGAAAAACGGGCAGTCGGCTCCGCCTTCATTGGAAGATCCGTTGTCGCTGGAAAAAATAATAATGGTGTTGTTGTATACGCCTTGTTCTTTCAATTTCTTTATAATGGCACCGACCTGCTGATCCAGCAAGGTGATCATAGCAGCATGTGTGGCGCGCGGATACCTGGAAGGCACATAGCTTCCGCCGGCAAATGGAGGTTCGTCGCCAAATTTTTGATGATAATATTCCACCAGCGCTGCCGGTGCCTGCATGGATGCATGTGGCAACGGGCTTGGATAATAAAGGAAAAATGGTTTTTTACTGCTTGAATCTAGGAATCGTAAAGCCGCGTCCAGCATCAGATCCGGCGCATAGTCTTTTTGGGTATAGGCTTTATAATTGGCCGGATCTTTTGGATCAAGACCTGCAGGAAATTTAATGTTCGGATCCTGAATTTTATTATTCAGCGGCACGCGATAAGTATTTTCCCAAAGGTGGCCTGGATAGTATTGATGATCCTGGCGCTGGCACAAGGATCCATAAAAATAATCGAATCCCTGGTTGGTGGGTTCGCCTGCTGTCATCGGCGAGCCAAGGCCCCATTTTCCTACCAGAGCCGTTTTATAGCCACGGTTTTTCAATAATTTGGCAATCGTGATGGTAGAGTCAGGTATCGGTAACTGGCCTTCCAGCATTGGGTTTTCCTCCATTGCTTTAAAGTCCCAAACGTTCCCTCTTTCTTCCCATTCATCATTCCCGCGAATGAATGCTTTCCCGGAATTAATGCCCGTCATCAGGCTATACCTCGAAGGCGCACAAACGGGCAGAGCATAGTGTTGCGTAAAAGACTTTCCTGCTTTTGCAAGCGCATCAATGTTTGGTGTTTCAATTTTTTTTTGGCCATAGCAACCTATGTCTCCATATCCTATGTCATCCGCTAAAATGTAAACAATATTGGGTTTGGCCGAAGTTGTCCTCTGGGAGAAAGCCCCTCCGGATAAAAGGACTAACAAAAATGCTGTTGTTATCGATAATATAGTTCTTTTCATACCTAAAGATTTTATCATGGCCGCTATATTTCTTAAGGCTAGTGCTGCTTCGCCAACTGATTTTCTAAATGTAGTCTCAAAAGATTTGTCTCACCAATTGATCACTTCATCATACAATTTGATAAAAAAGTGATTATAAAGATATTATTGTCAAAGCAAAACGGTATTTATTTCTTAAGATCCTTCAGTAAATAATTGATCTGCCGGCTGATCGGTTGTCCATTACGATAGGCGATGGTTCTGATCTCGGTTGTGCCGGTTGGAATATCCAACGGAGTTCCTTCATACTTCGGATAAAAATTATCGGGATCGGTACCGTCAAACGTATAATAAATGGTGAGCCCGGGCACGTCAGTGGTGATGACAACTTTTAGAGAATCATCCTGGCCTTTTACACCTTTGACGATGGGATCAAACATGCTTCTTGAATACTTCAGAGTATCGGCGTCGAGGTATTTAAAACGTGCTTCCACACGCCTCGTAAAATCAGGGAAATTGCGGGATGACTTTGGTGACCATAAGACTTCCGCAATCGCCATCGCCCGCGGCCAGGTTAAATATTCCAGGTGGCGTTCATCAGGGATTTTTTCTGTCCAGGTACCTGCCTGACCGCCCAAAATAAATTTAGGATCAAGGCCGTCAGGAACCGGCTCAAATTGGTAACAAGTGCTCAAACGCAGGATGCCGGGACCGAATGGTTCTACGGACGGCTCGCCTTGTTTGCGGCTTAAATACGTTTCCAGTATCGGGGTCATAATTACTTCATGACCCATTTTCGCCGCTTCAATTCCGCCTTCCATGCCGCGCCAACTCATTACCGTGGCTTCCGGCGCGAGGCCGCCTTCTACTATTTCATCCCAGCCAATCATTTTTTTTCCTTTCGAAATAATGAGCTTTTCCAGTTTTTTTTCAAAATAGCTCTGCAACTCTGCGGGCGTTTTGAGTCCTTCCTTTTTCATCAATGCGACATCTTTTGGATCTTTCGTCCAGAACTTACGGTTGGCTTCGTCGCCGCCGGTGTGGATATATTCATAAGGAAACAATTGCGCTACCTGCGTAAAAATTTTATCAAGCAGTAGCCATGTTGAATCGTTTGCCACGCAAAGAACGTCATCAATAGTGTCGGGGGTATATTGAGGAGACACCGCATACTGTTCTTTCGTGCAGGATAAATTCGGATAAGACACAATCAGCGCCAGGCTATGCGCCGGTACATCAATCTCAGGAAGAATTTCTATAAAGCGTTTTTTTGCATAAGCAATTACTTCCCTAATATCATCCTGTGTGTAATAACCGCCATCAGTGGCTATTTCACCAGGCTGGGGCATTTGGAATGTTCCCCATTTTCCGGTTCTTGGAACTCTGAATCCACCGACTTCAGTGAGTTTTGGCAATCCTTTAATTTCTATTCTCCAGCCCTGGTCGTCGGTTAGGTGCCAATGAAATACGTTAAACTTATATTTCGCCATTTCGTCGATATATCTCAGGATAAAATCTTTTGAAAAAAAATGCCGGCTTACATCCAGCATCATTCCGCGATAGCCAAACCGGGGATAGTCAGTGACATCGACAGCCCGTATTTTGATTTGGCTATTTTTCGTTTGTGCATTAGGGTTATCCTTAGGCGGTAACAGCTGCATCAGCGTCTGTACTCCGTAAAAAAGTCCTTTCGGCTGATTGGCAGAAAGAACGATTTGTTGCGCATTTACCTTTAACCTATATCCTTCAGCGCCAATGGAAGCGTCCGGTTTTTTATTGATGCTTAATAATATATTAGCTTTTGTATTTTCAGTCGAAACTGAGGCTGATCCTGATTTGGGGCCGATGTGGAAACCGTAATATTCGTGAAGTAGCTGCGAGAGAAAAGACGCAACATCTGATGAATTCTTATCTGCAGAAATTACAGTCTTTCCCGGTGATAATATAAAATAGCCCTTTTGTAACGATACAGAAACCGGTTGCGGAATGATTGATATTTCTCTGTCGTTAGTGGATTGGGAATATCCGTTGCTGCAAACGAGACAAGCCAAAAAGTAGAAAATTAATTTTCTCATGAGCTCTTGTATTTAAATATGGTCCTTGAAGGTTTTCATTTGATTTTGCAATTCGGTTTTAAGTGAATCCTGGATAGTCTTATAAGCAGGATCGTTGTAAACGTTGTGGAGTTCCGAGGGATCTTTTTGCAGATCATACAATTCCCACTCTTTGTTTTCATAATAGTTGATCAGCTTATACCTGTCTGAGCGTACGCCAATATGTTTGGCAACATTGTGTTCTCCGCCTGATTCATAATAATGATAGTACACATACTTGCGCCAGTCATCCGGTGTTTTTCCTTCCCAGATTGGCAGCATGCTTTTTCCCTGCATTTCCGCCGGAATTTTTACATGTGCTGCGTCTAATAACGTTTCACCTAGGTCAAGATTCATGACCATGTCGTTGGTTATGCTTCCAGGTTTGATTACATCAGGCCATCTAACGATCAGGGGTGTACGAAAAGATTGCTCATACATAAATCTTTTGTCAAACCAGCCATGCTCACCGAGATAAAATCCCTGGTCGGAGGTATAAATTACAATGGTGTTTTTATCAAGCCCTTTTTCTTTTAAATAATCCATTAAACGGCCCACATTATCGTCAACCGATTGGATGGTGCGCAGGTAATCTTTCATATATCGCTCATATTTCCATACGGCTAATTCGTTTCCTTTTAAATTGGCTTTTTGGAATGCGTCATTTTCCGGTGTGTAGGCGGCAATAAAGGCTTTCTTCTCGTCTGGATTTAATCGCCCGAAAATGGCCATCCAATTAGAGTCAAGTCTTTCGGTCGCTTTAGTAATGCCCAAATTTTCTTTCAGGTCATAATTTGGAGACATCCATTTTGAGACCTCCATTTTTTGCTCTTTCGCTGCCCTGGTGCGGGTGGCATAATCATCAAAAAAAGTAGCGGGAACTTTGATCTTGACGCTGTCAAATTCATGAAGGTATTTAATCGCTGACATCCAATCACGGTGAGGCGCTTTGTTCCATACCAGCACACAAAATGGCCGGGTGGTATCACGGTTGTTCATCCATTTAATGGCCTTGTCGGTTGTGAGGTCCGTCACGTATCCTTCTACCCGTTTTGTTCCGGTAGAATCAATAAAATCAGGGTTGTAATAGTCGCCCTGGCCGGGTAGAATATTCCAAAAATCAAACCCTGTTGGTTTGGAAACCAAATGCCATTTACCAATCATCGCAGTTTGGTAACCTGCGTCGTGTAATAATTTTGGAAAGGTTGGCTGTGAACCATCAAACACTTCATCCCCGTTTCCTTTTATGCCATTCATGTTGCTGTATTTCCCGGTAAGAATAGCGGCACGGCTTGGTGCGCAAAGGGAATTGTTGACAAATGCCCGGTTAAAAAGCATCCCTTCTTTTGCAAGGGCATCTATATTTGGAGTATGGTTTAAACTATCTCCATACGCGCTGATAGCCTGGTAAGCGTGGTCATCAGACATGATAAAAATGACGTTGGGGCGGGTTTCTGCTTCTTTTTTCTTTTGAACACATGCTGGCATCAGGGCTGTCAGAAGAAGAAGGACACCAGATATTTTTAGAGCTGTTTTATTCATGATTTTCAATATTTATTTTTTAACTCCTGTGATCTTCGCCGCGGCAAAACGGGCACAAAAGATTCTGTGGAAAAATAGATGCCATACATTGAAGACATCTCTCTCATTTATTTATTGATCCTGTTGAAATGAAATGGTTTGCGCAGGAAGATCAAAAGTTGGATTAAACTGAATCATTACGGAGCGCGGTGCTCCGGTCGCGTTTGCTGAGAAGGTCAACGTGATCGTTTTGTCTCCGCTGCCAAAAAGCTGTGTCGACGCGCACCATGTTTTTGCTTCCGGCGGAATGGTGAGCCACCATCCATCAGATCCGGCTTTGATGTCAACCAATACTTTTCCTCCACCTGTAGGAACGGTTGCGGCATTTTGGACGGTAACGCTAAAAGGCGATGGCTGCGGCTTAGCAGGCAAATCTTGTTTCTTGCAGGAAAAAGCGAAAGTCAGCAGAAGCAAAAGCCCGAATATTTTATGTAAAGATTTCATTTGTATTTATTTAGTTTTTAAAAATTACCATCCTGGATTCTGTACCCATTTTCCACCTGTGAGCTGTATCATTCTTTGTTGGATCGGCAACAGGTAATCCCTGTTTAATTTGAAATTATATCCATTAGGGATGAGCGATTTAAAGGGATCTATATATCGCTTTGCATCGCCTGCGGAACCTGTCAAATAAAGATTGATTGATTTACCGGCAGGAGCATTATCGTAATAGAGTAATGATGAACCATAGAAACCTCCGGAGATATTTGCAGCAGCAAGATCACTTCCTACAAACAAAGCCCCTAAAGGCAACTTGCCTGCGATCAGTTGATCGGCGCTTGCCCATCTGAAAATATCCTGCAACCTGAAACCCTCTGCTGCCAGTTCCACTCTTCTTTCCCTTCTTACGCTTTGAAGGATTTTGTTTAAGTTGGTGAATGCATAGGAAGGAACTGAATTATATTCCCTGTCAAAATCCACATTGGGCATTCCAACTCTCGCTCTTAACGGATTGAGAGCTGCCGCAATAAGAGTTGGATCGCCTCCCAATTCTGCCTGCGCTTCCGCATAGTTAAGCAACACTTCAGCATATCGGAAATAGATAGCTGGGGCATCACTTTTATAATCATCAAGCACTGCGCTGGCATTATTGTATTGTAAAAACTTATGTAATGGAAACCCGGTAACATTTCTATTGAATCCCGATTGGTTAAGTGGCGGATAGGGTGGTGCTGTAACATTTGGTTGTAATAGATCACCTGGCTTACCTGCTGTTTGTGATAATCTTGGATCTCTTAATGTGGGTTGTAATTCCGCTCCATAAGTCTTTTGCGCTTCATCTCTTGCGGTTCCAACAAATGGTTTGCCATCGATAGTAAGATAGTCATCCACTAATGATTGTGTGAGACCCATATTAGCGCCGTCAGTAGAAAGGTATTTGCTGATGCTATGAGCAATATTCTGGCTCGCGTCATACTTCTTCCAAAAGAGCACTTCAGAATTATTCGAAAGATCTGTAGTAATAAACAGGTTGGAATAATCAGACAACGGATTTCCATTGGAATATATGTGCCATCTTCCGCTTTGCATAATTGTTTGGGCGGCATCTCTCGCCTGCGTGAGATAAGAATTTATTTTCCCGTCGGTAATATTTTGTGTGTAGAAAGGATCATTTTTCAGCTTGTGGTATTTTTCCCAGGTGCCTTCATACAGCGCTACTCTTGATTTCAGTGCAAGGGCAACGTCCTTGTGTAAGCGCATACTGGCGCTCACGTTCTGCACCGGAAGTAATGAGGCTGCATTATCAAGATCGGCTAAAATTGAATCTGCGATTAAAGTTCTGGAATCTCTCGGTACCTGCATTACTGTTGAGTCATCTGTCAAAACAGTATTGACCCAGGTGACGCCACCATATTTTTGTAGAAGATCAAAATATAATTTTGCCCTGAAAAAATACGCTTCTCCTGTATATTGATTAATGTCCGCCTGGGTACCAGTAGCATTTTTACTATTGGCCAGGAAGAAATTAATTCCACGGATGTTGACATACTCAGTTAACGCAGTTGCGTTCGATATTGACAATTGACCGTTTAAACGCGTATCGACATTGGCAAATATCATATTGTCGCTGAATGCATCGTCAAACGCAATACCACTGGCGCCTACTACGCCCGGCTGACCTTCAAAACTATTTTCATAAAACTGGTTCATGTAAAGTCTCATCTCCCTTGTGGATGAGAGGGAGCCATCCGCGCTGATGGAATCCAAAGGCGGGCGGTCAAGAAAATCTTTTTTGCATGCCTGCATTAAGAAAA
>JALYVO010000005.1:0-55000 GCA_030853195.1 Bacteroidota bacterium
GTAGATCCCAAACATGATTCATTGCAGCAATTAAGAAATTGGGCCAGGAAATTTAATGTGAATCCTGATAGCTGGTGGCTCCTCACCGGTAACAGGGATAGCATTTATCAATTGGCGCTGAAAGAAATCAAAGCCAGTGTGGCCGACGTAAATATTGATACTGCTTTTATTCATACAGAAAATTTCTTTTTGCTTGATAAGGAAAGGATTGTACGCGGCTGGTACAGCGGGCTGGATACAGTTGCACAGGCAAAATTAGTAAGATATATTCCTTTGCTCATGCTTGAAAAAGACCGGAAAAAAACTTTTAAAGATTTCCTGAAAGGGCTTTTTAAGCGGGAGTAATCACAAGCAAAATATGAACGTACAAAATCAATTTCCCGATCCTATTTTCAGCAAGAATGATAAAAAAGCCCGGATATATATCTGGTCGGCATCTGTAATTGTATTTGTCGCCATCGCGTTTCTTACAAAAGTGAAACTGGATGCAAACCTCGGTTTCGATCCGCATATTTTTGCTTTGCTGAACGCCATTATTAATTCAATTGTTGCCATATTGCTAGTGGCCGCTTTGGTTGCAGTAAAGTCCAAAAGCTATTTGCTACATAAGAAATTAATGCTCGCTGCCATTGTGCTTTCCGTTCTTTTTTTGATTTCTTATGTATGCCATCATCTATTAAGTGGCGACACTAAATACGGCGATCTTAATCATGATGGAATTGTAAGCCCCGATGAAAAAACACTCGCTGGCTCCCTGCGCTATGTTTATTATTTTATACTGATAACACATATTCCACTTGCTGGAATTATTCTTCCTTTTATTTTATTTACTGCTTACAGGGCACTGTCGGGCGATTATGTAAAGCATCGAAAACTTGCAAGAATTACTTGGCCTGTCTGGTTTTATGTGGCTGTAAGTGGCGTGATTGTTTATTTGATGATAAGGCCATATTATTAATCTGATTGCTAACATTATATTAGAAACGATTCCAACCATTTTGTTATAGCCTGGTAAGCCAAAAAGTAGAAATCCGGCATTTCTTTTTGTTTCAGCATTGTAAAATTTAATTCAAAAATTTTATTTATCAAATCAGATAATTTTTTTATAAAAGCAGAAACGTAATATTGCACCCTGAAAACTGCATTAACTTTTATTTTATGAAAATTATTTTTGTTAGAATCTTATATCTATTATTGTTGGTTACCGGTTTTACCGCAAAAGCGCAAGTTGATTACCCAACTTTTACCAGCAGAACAGAAATAAATCCGGCAGACAGTCAGAAGCTTTCTTTCAATTTATACAATTTAAATTATGTAAACAATACAGAATGGTTTGGTAATATTCCCCTGAGTGGAACCCTGTTTGGCTATCAAATAATTCCGGAAATAGAATATCAGATTTCTCCAAAATTAATTATCAAAGGAGGCATTTATCTGCAAAAGGAATTTGGCAGAAAACAATATACTACCGTAGCCCCTACTTTCCAGTTAAAATATAAGGCTAAACATTCATCTTACATTATTGGCTCGCTGGAAGGAAATATCAATCATGGTTATATTGAACCAATTTATGATTATAAACTGATCATCAATGAAAGGCTTGAAAATGGTTTTCAATTCATGGTGGATACAAAAACTTATTCTCATGATTTTTTTATAAACTGGAGAGTAGCTATTCATCCCGGAGATGATTTCAAAGAACAATTTGATATCGGCTATTCTGCAAAATTGCATTTAATTAATAAAGAAAAATTTAAGCTCGATATTCCTATACAATTTTTGTATTCTCATAAAGGTGGCCAATATGATAGCCTGCATACTCCTCTTCAATCTCTCGTTAATTCTGCATTCGGGCCGTCACTCACCTTTAATATTAATCACAGGCTATTTCAGAAAATTGTCTTTGATAATTATTATGTGAATTATAAAGATATTTCCGGACAAAAAATACAGGCCTTTAAAGAAGGAAATGCTTTTTTATCGCATCTTTTATTTCAATTTAAAAATATAGGTGTTGATTTTCGCTATTGGAATGGACAAGGTTATATCGGCCCACGGGGAATGGCTTTGTTTCAGTCTGTTTCAGAAAAATATCCGGGGCTGGTAGAAAAGCACCGCGAGCTTTTGATTGCAAGTTTCATTTATGACAAAGAAATATTTAAAAATGTAAACTTTGATTTTCGCATCATACCATATAAAGATTTTATAGAAAAAATTACAAGTGGAACCGGGCTTGAATATTCTTATGAAATGTATATAAAATACACTCTGAAGGCAAACATCAAAAGGATCAAAAATTCTCTCCAAAATTGATCAATTGTAAGTGTTTGGAAATTTATAACGTGAAATACGTATAAATTCCTAAATTTGAAAATCCACTGTCAACTGACTTTGGGCTTAATCAAATAATTAATAAACAATAAACCCATTCAAAATGTCAAAAATGTTAACAGCCTACTGCATGAAAACCAAAGAAAAAAACGTTCCAATGCAGGATGCACAAATTACTAAAACTTCACGTGGCGGATATATGGCGCAGGGCCATGATGGAAAAGGAAATAAAATGACAACCATGCTTAGCGAAGCAAATGCTCTTCAGGCAGTAAAAGATGGCGTTGCAAAAAAAGGTTGGTAATATTCGCAGATCAAATAATTGAAGCGATACAATGTGTCGCTTTTTTTATTGCAGTTAAAACGGGGGAAGTCAAAATGTAGTTTATTACTTTTAACGAAACTTCAATTTAATACGCTGGCTTCTTTTTCTGAAGAGATGTTTTTTTGTTTCTTAATTTCGCCCCAGCCGCCCAAAACATTTCTTAGGTTATGATATCCCTGGCGTTTTAAAAGAGAGGAAGCGATCACACTTCTATAACCTGCAGAACAATGAAGATAAATATTCTGATTCTCTTCCAGGTGGGCGATCTGAGCAACATCTGTCATTTCTGCGAGCGGAAAGCTTAGCGCATTTTTTATATGTCCTTCTGCAAATTCATTTGGCTTGCGAACGTCAAGCACTATCAGATTCTCATCAAATGGAATATCCATTGCCAGTTCATCTGCTTCCACATTTATAATCAAATCAGCTTTTTGCCCTGCGTTTAGCCAGGCCGCAAAACCATCTTTAAGATACCCTTCTACATTATCAAAGCCAACGCGGGCAAGCCTTACAATAGTCTCTTCTTCCATGCCTGGATCTGTAACTAATAAAATAGGTTCTTTAAAAGAAAGTAAGCTTCCCGCCCATTCTGCAAAGCGCCCTTCAAGGCCAATAAAAACAGAACCTGGAATAAAGCCATTGGTAAATTCTTCAGCTTTTCTTGTATCAAGAATTACATATCCTTCTGAAATTTTGGCTTTAAATTCATTTACCGACATGGGCTTAAGGCCTTTTGATTTTACTTCATCAAGATTGTGATAGCCTTCTTTATTTATTCTTGCATTGACGGCAAAATAAGTTGGAGCATCGTTTAGATCTTCAGTTACAGATTTGATAAATTCTTCTCTGGTTTGTGGCTTTAGCGCATAGTTGGTTTTCTTTTCTGTACCAATTGTCGTGAATGTTTCTGCTCCAATATTTTTCCCGCAACTACTTCCCGGACCGTGCGCCGGATATACAATTACATCATCATCCAGGGTTAGCAATTTATTTTGAATCGTATCATACATTATTGAAGCCAATTCTTGTTTAGATAAATCGCCACTGCTCAAGTCTGGCCGGCCTACTTCCCCGACAAATAAAGTATCTCCTGTAAAAATGCAATATGGTCTTCCGCCTTCATCTTTCAGTAGATAACAGGTTGATTCGATTGTATGTCCGGGAGTATGTATCGCTGTTATAGTGATATCACCAATTTTGAAAATTTCTCCATCTTTAGCCTGGTGAAAAGGAAAATTTGTCTGCGAATCGGGGCCATAAATAATTGAAGCACCGGTTTTTTTACTGAGATCCAGGTGGCCACTTACAAAATCTGCATGAACATGAGTTTCAAAAATATATTTAATTACAGAATTGTGATCTTTTGCAAGATCTACGTAAGCCTCCGTATCTCTCAACGGATCAATTACAATGGCTTCTCCGTTGCTTTCTACAAAATAAGCAGCTTCGCTAATGCAACCTGTATAAATTTGTTTGATGAACATATGAATATTTTACAAACTTTGCTGTGAAAGTGATTTATCGAAAGAATTAACCTACAAGATTTTTAACAAAATCATTAATTGCAACAATCCGTTCTTCATTGATCGTATAAAAAATAAATTTTCCTTCCCGAACTGTTGACACAATATCAGCCTTGCGGAGAATTGCAAGATGCTGGGATGCTACAGATTGTTCGAGCCGCAATTTTACATACAGTTCAGTTACCGTTATCCTTTGGTGCTCGTTAATCGTTTTGATGATCTGTTGCCTTAACTTATGGTTGAGCGCTCTTAAAACTAAAGCGGCTTTTTTAATTCTTAAATAATCTATATTTTGAAGTGCATCACTTGAATTAATATGTTCAGGATGATTTAAATGGGGGGCTGTTGCTGTAATTGACATCTGTTTAATTTTAATACTTAAGATATGATTAAAATGCTTGTTTTTTCTATGGGCAAAGGTACGTATTGTAAATAGATATATATTGTAATGAAATATTAAAGAAACTCATTTTGCAGGTTCCTGAGTAGAATAGAACTCTTTAATATAAATGGGTTCCGCATATGCAACAGAACTAAATTCTGATCTTTTATATTTTTGCCAACTTAGCTTACAAAATTGCTCAGAAGTAATTTCCTGGTGTGTGAAATGAAAGTGAAAGCTATTATTTATATGTTTGAATTTATCGCTCCCGCTTCCAAAAAAATAAACTGTTTGCTGTGATGAAATTTCTTCAAAAGAATGATCTGTAAGAATCATTGCTGCCTGTGGCATTAGCTCTTCCAGATCATAATTATAAATAGCGGTAAATACTTCCATCCGGCGGGCATCGATCATTGGGCAATAAAATCCATTTTTATTAGCAATATTTTCTATTGCAGAAAGCGCCATTACCTGCAAAACATTATAGGTGATAAGAGGAATTTTTAAAGCATAACATAATCCTTTAGCCGTGGCCATTCCCACCCTGATGCCGGTATATGAACCCGGCCCGATGGTAACACCAATTGCTTTTAACTGAGTAATTTCAATATCATTTTCCTGTAATATCTGTTGAATAGCCATGTGCAACCAGGCCGCATACTGCTTAGAATCAATATTCATCAAAGTAGCTAAAACTTTTTCCTCCTCACAAATGTTTATCATAGCCTTTTCCAGCGCTGTATGAATGTTTAAAATGTAACTCGTTTTACTCTGATTCATTTATGTAAAAAAAATTTTTCAGCCCGGAAGATGGAAGATAACGCGTCTCTTTCTCAGATAACTTATTTAATAGATTTAGAAGATTTTTTGAGCCGATCTTTTCTGTCCATTCAAACGGGCCATAAGGATAATTGGTTCCAAGTTTCATCGCGAGATCAATTTCTTCAACTGTGCTCACTTTTTCATCAAGCGCAAAAAAGGCTTCATTAATGATCATTGAGATCACACGCGCCGCCACAAAACCCGGTTCATCTTTTACAAAAATTATTTTCCAGCCCAATTGATTAAACACATTTTGAGCTTCTTCTTTGCTTTCAGAAGCTATTTCCCATAATTCTCTTTGTAAAAAACCTGGCCATGCGTTTATTCTGCTTATATTTTTTGGTAACTTCAGTTGAGATAAAGTTTCAACTACAGAATTGATGAAAACCGGCTTAGATTCAAAATCGTAAAAATCTATAAAATCACTTTCCTCGCTCAAGATAAAAAAAACATCATAATTCTTGAATTCCTTTAGCTCCGCAAATGAATTTTTAAAAATCAATTCCGCTTTATCACCCGTTTTTTTTGATCGTATTTCTTTTTCCTGTTCAGCGTTTGCAATCATCAAAACCCGCATACGTAATTTTTTTTACAAAAATAGGTTTGTTATTTGAAGGAAAGTTTTGCAACTTTAGCACCCTTATAAAATAAATCATGAGCAAAGAAATCATCAATACACCTGACGCTCCAGCGCCCATTGGCCCTTATAGCCAGGCGGTAAAAGCTGGCGGGTTTCTATTCATCTCCGGGCAAATTGCGATCATACCGGGCACTTCAGAATTAAAAACTGAAAATATTACCGCGGAAACTGAACAGGTAATGAAAAATTTAAAAGCTATTTTGCAGCAATCGCAACTGAGCTTTAGCAACGTAGTAAAAACAACTATTTTTTTAAAAGACATGTCTTTCTTTGCATTAGTAAATGATGAATATGGTAAATATTTCAATTCAGATTTTCCTGCGAGGGAAACCGTTGCCGTAAAAGGTTTACCAAAAGATGTGAATGTAGAAATAAGCATGACAGCCGTACTATAAACTAAATAAATTATTTTGAACAGGCAGGTAATTATAACATCGAAGGCTCACAATTATTTAACAGAAACGCTGCAGCATAAAGGATATTCCGTTCTTCATTCTGATAAAATATCCTATGAAGAATTGAGCGCTATCATAAGCCAGGCCGAAGGTTTAGTGATAACGACCAGGATACCTATTGACAAAGCATTGATAGATAAAGCTGGGCGCCTAAAGTGGATCGGAAGGCTGGGCAGCGGGATGGAATTGATTGATGTGGATTACGCCACTGCTAAAGGAATACAAGTGGTAAGCAGCCCCGAAGGAAACCGAAATGCAGTGGCAGAGCATGCTTTGGGATTATTATTAAATCTTACAAAAAAAATATCAGCCAGCTTTGAAGAAATCAAAGACAAAAAATGGATAAGAGATGCCAACCGGGGTATTGAACTAGAAGGAAAAACCATCGGCATCATTGGCTATGGAAATACAGGAAGTGCCCTCGTGAAATTGCTTTCGTCCTTTGGAGTTACAGTGCTTGCTTACGACAAATATAAATATGACTTTGGGAGTGGTTTTATAAAAGAGGCGAATTTTGAGCAGGTTTGCAGGTACTCTGATGTGATCAGTATGCATGTGCCGCTGACACAGGAAACTGAACACATGGCTGGCGAAGATTTCTTTAATTCTTTGGAAAAATCACCTTATTTTATTTCTACTTGTCGCGGAAAAGTGACCGATACAACAGCGCTGATTGCAGCATTGAAGAATAATAAAATAGCCGGCGCAGGTTTAGATGTGATGGAAAATGAACGGTTAGATACTTATTCTAAAGAAGAAAACCAGCGGCTAAACTGGCTATTGGTTCAGCCAAATGTAATACTGACGCCGCACATAGCGGGCTACAGCGTAGAGGCTTTTTATAAAATGGCAAAAATATTATTACAAAAGCTTGGCCTGGAATCTAATTTCAAAAATTAATTATATTTGTATTCATACAACGCTTTAATAAATATGGGCGTTGTATTTTTTTTCTCTAAATGCAAGTTTTGAACTTTAAACAGTGAGTATATGAGCCAGGTAAATTATGTAAAAAAAGATACTTTTGAAAAAATGCAGGCTGAACTTCAGCACATGAAAGGCGTTCAGAGGCCAGCCGCATCCAAAGCAATAGGCGAAGCGCGTGAAAAAGGCGACCTTAAAGAAAATGCTGAATATGATGCTGCAAAAGAAGCACAAGGAATGCTTGAGGCCAAAATAAAACAATTGGAAGGGATAATTGCAACGGCGCGCATCCTGGACGAAAATGCGATTGATACCAGCAAAGTATCTATCCTTACAAAAGTTACACTCACCAATCTGGCTACCAAAAAGCAGGTAACTTACCAGATAGTTTCAGAAAAAGAAGCAGATCTGAAACAACAAAAAATCTCTGCCGGGTCGCCGATAGGAAATGGATTACTCGGAAAATCTGTTGGCGAAGTAGCAGAAATAAAAGTGCCTGCGGGGATGATTAAATTTAAAATAGAAAAAATTACTGCGTGAGAGAATTAAGAATTTCACTATGACCATATTCACAAAAATAATCACAGGACAAATTCCTTGTTTTAAAATTGCTGAGAGCGAAAAATTTTTTGCTTTTCTGGATATCAACCCACTTGTAGAAGGCCATACATTAGTGATTCCAAAACTGGAAGTTGATAAATTTTTTGATTTGCCGGATGATTATCTTTCAGAAATTTTTTTATTTGCCAAACCCATTGCAAAAGCAATTGAAAAAGCCTTCGCCTGCAACCGTTGTGGGTTGAGTGTTGTAGGAATTGAAGTGCCGCATGCGCATATGCATTTAGTTCCAATTAATTCAGCTAACGATTTGAATTTTACGAAGAAAAAACTTTCTCCAACGCAAGAGGAAATGAAATTTACACAGGAGAAGATTTTGAAGGCGATGAAGTAGATCATACTCGTGTAGACGCTCAAGGTAGGCTTGTGTCTAAAGAACTAACCAATGAAACTTGGAAATTATATTACAGGAAAATGGATTCAAGGCGATGGGGATGGGCAACAACTGTATAATGCTGTGAATGGTGATGTGATTGCAACTGCGACTACTAAAGGGTTGGATTTTGCATCCATTCTTGACTACGGAAGAAAAACAGGAAGCCCGGCTTTAAGAAAAATGACTTTCCAGGAAAGAGGAAGAATGTTGAAGGCGCTGGCCCTTCATCTATTGGAAAAAAAAGAAAAATTCTATAAAATCAGTTATATGACTGGCGCAACCCGCGCTGATAGCTGGGTTGACATAGAAGGTGGAATTGGTAATCTTTTTTCCAACGCCTCTTTAAGAAGAAAATTACCTGACGAAATATTCGCATTAGACGGAGAAAATATCGGCCTTAGCAAAGGCGGCACTTTTGCTGCTCAACATATTTTATTGCCGAAAGAAGGCGTTGTACTTCATATTAATGCCTTTAATTTTCCAGTTTGGGGCATGTTAGAAAAAATTGCCGTAAACTTACTGGCAGGAGTAGCCGCAATTGTGAAACCTGCTTCTATCACTTCTTATTTAACCGAAGCCGTGGTAAGAGAAATTATAGCTTCAAAAATTTTACCTGAAGGTGCCTTGGAATTGATTTGCGGCAGCGCCGGCGATATTCTGGATCATGTTACTTCGCAGGATGTGATCACTTTTACCGGATCTGCATCAACAGGATTAATGCTAAAATCAAATCCAAATATTCTTCGCGAAAATGTCCCTTTCAATCTTGAAGCTGATTCACTCAATTGTATTGTTCTGGGTGATGATGTCACGCCGCAAATGCCTGAGTGGGATATTTTTATCAAAGAAGTAAGGAGGGAAATGACATCGAAAGCCGGGCAAAAGTGTACAGCTATACGGAGGATATTTGTTCCTGAAAATAAAATGGAAAACGTGTGGAAAGCGATCAGTAAATCTTTACAAC
The DNA here is from genome assembly GCA_030853195.1 of Bacteroidota bacterium. Taxonomy (GTDB): domain Bacteria; phylum Bacteroidota; class Bacteroidia; order Chitinophagales; family Chitinophagaceae; genus Ginsengibacter. The sequence goes on from JALYVO010000005.1 coordinate 9,361, forward strand.
AAACAACGATCGGTAATCCTGAAAATGAAAAAGTGCGTATGGGCTCGCTTGCGGGGCAGTCGCAAAAGCAGGAAGTAATGCAGCAGGTGCAAAAATTACTGGCTTCCTCACAAATAATTTATGGCAGCCTTGATAGTGTCGAATTGATTGATGCCGATAATAAAAAAGGCGCATTTATGAGCCCGCTGCTTTTGAAAAATGAGCATCCTTTTCAAAGCCTGGAAGTGCATAATGTGGAAGCCTTTGGCCCCGTAAGCACCATCATGCCTTATAAAAATACTGATGAAGCAATTTCGCTTGCCAAATTGGGAAAAGGAAGCTTGTGCAGTTCTGTGGTAACCCAAAATGCAGATTTTGCAAAGAATTTTGTATTAGGCGCCGGCACTTATCATGGAAGAATTTTAGTGTTGAACAGAGATTGTTCTAAAGAAAGCACCGGGCATGGATCTCCTTTGCCAATGCTTACCCATGGCGGCCCGGGGCGCGCCGGCGGTGGAGAAGAAATGGGCGGCTTGCGCGGAATAAAGCATTATATGCAAAGAGTTGCAGTGCAAGGTTCGCCTACAATGCTCACTGCAATTACCAATGTTTATCAGCCAGGCGCACAAGGAAACCATGATACAATCAATCCCTTTAAAAAATATTTTGAAGAACTCAAAACAGGTGACCAATTAATTACAGAAAAAAGAAAAATTACTTCTGAAGATATTGATAAGTTTGCTGACTTAAGCGGGGATCATTTTTATGCCCACATCAAAACAACTGATTATTCAGATACGATGTTTGAACAACAGGTGGCTCATGGATATTTTATTATGAGCGCTGCAGCTGGTTTATTTGTTGACAGCTACGAAGAAAATCCCGTGTTATTAAATTATGGAATTGATGAATTGCGTTTTACAAAACCTGTTTATCCCGGCACAAAAATTTATGTCCGGTTTACCTGCAAAGAAAAAATTGAACAGGAATTAAAAGAAATCACACCCGAAACAGCGCATGTTAAAGGAATAGATATTCCAAAGGGAATTGTAAAATGGTATGTTGAAATTTTAGATGAAACAGAAGAACCGCTGATTGGCGTGGCTACTATATTAACTATGGTCAGGAAGAAATATTAATTTTATAAGATGGAAATTAGAAGTTTCAAAGAATTGGAAAATTACAATAATTATTTATGACAACTGAAACTAAAGACGGATACGTAAAATCGCATACAGAGCATGCAATCACAACAATTGAATTTTTTCACCGGCAGGGTAATTCTTTGCCGGGGAAATTGTTAAGCTCGCTTGAACAGGAAATACATTATGCGGGTACGCATGATAGTAAAGTAGTGATTTTAAAAAGCGGAGGCACAGGCGCATTTTGCGCCGGGGCCAGTTTTGATGAATTGATTGCTATCCAAAATGAGCAGGAAGGCAAAGAATTTTTTTCAGGATTTGCGAATGTCATCAATGCAATGCGAAAATGCAATAAATTAATCATCGGCCGTATTCATGGAAAATGCGTTGGTGGCGGCCTTGGCCTTGCCGCCGCAGCGGATTATACGATAGCTGTAAAAGAAGCAGAAATAAAATTATCTGAGCTTGCTATAGGTATCGGACCGTTTGTAGTCGGTCCCGCGATAGAAAGAAAAATCGGAACATCTGCTTTCAGCCAGCTTGCTATCGATTCAACACTTTGGCGAAATGCTGATTGGGCAAAGAAAAAAGGGTTGTTTTTTGAGGTACATGAATCCATTCAAAACATGGATGAATCCATTGACAGGCTTGCTTATGCACTTGCACATTCCAATCCTGAAGCTATGTCTGAAATGAAAAAAATGTTTTGGAAAGGAACCGAAAACTGGGACACAGTTTTAAGAGAGAAAGCTGCCATAAGCGGAAAATTAGTTTTAAGCGATTTTACAAAAAATGCAATAGCAAATTTCAAAAAGAAAGTGAAAAGATAAATTGCTTTGAGTGATTATTATTTATAGTGTGATAAGCGAAAAAGTAGTTTTTACGCTTTTGTATGAAATCAATTACGATAAATAATTAGATGGATTATTCTTTTTCTTTATCCTCTTTCAAATCCAAAATTAAGTTAGCGATCAATCCCGTCCATCCTGTCTGGTGACTGGCGCCTAATCCACGAAGGTTGTCGCCATGATAATATTCATTAAAAAGAATCAAATTGCGGTTTTCCTCCTTTTTATAAAACCAATTATATTGCCCGAAACAGCATCTTTCATCCTTATCATTTATTTCAAAAATATGTAACAGTCGTTTGGTGATTTCTTTTGCAACTTCCGTCAGAGTTAGAAAATTTCCTGAGCCCTTCGGGTATTCAACTTTCAAATCTTCTCCATAAAAATATCCAAATGTCTTGATTGCGTTGATCAATAAATAATTGACAGGCATCCATACAGGGCCGCGCCAATTAGAATTGCCGCCAAACATGCCGGAAGTAGAATCGCCTGGGTCGTATTGAATACAATAATTGTTTCCTCCAAAATTAAGTGTGTAAGGATTCTTTTCATAAAATTTCGATAGCGCTCTGATACCTCCATCAGAAAGGAATTCTGACTCATCTAATATTTTTTCAAACAAGTATCCCAATCTTTCTTTATTTACAAGCGATAGCAAAGTGCAATCTGAATTATCTTTTTCCTGGGTGGGCAAATATAAATTGCTGGACTGGCGATAATGCTGAAACCATTTCATCCGTGTGGTGAAATCAGGAAGGCTGTTAATAACCTTTTTTTCAATAACAGTTACTGCAAACAAAGGTACCAGGCCTACTATAGAACGGATCTTCAATGGAAAAGTCTCACAGTTATTTAAAGAAAGTACGTCATAATAAAACTTGTCTTCTTTGTTCCATAAACCCAATTCATTAAGCGCTTCCGCAATTATAACAAAATGCTCATAAAATTTCGTAGCTGTATCTTCAAATGAAATATCGTTTACCGCAATTTCAAGTGCGATATTCATCATATCAAGCGCATACATTCCCATCCAGCTGGTGCCATCAGCCTGCTCCAAAAGCATGTTTCCCGGAATCACCATACTTCGGTTAAAAAGGCCAATATTGTCAAGCCCAAGAAAACCTCCTTCAAAAATACTATTGCCCCCGGCATCTTTTCTATTGATCCACCAGGTAAAATTAATGATCAGTTTTTGAAAGATACTTTTCAGGAAAACAATATCTGTTTTGCCAAATATTTTTTCCTCAGTTTTATAAACCTGCAACGCGGCAAACGCGTGTACAGGCGGATTCACATCATTGAAATCCCATTCGTAAGCAGGCAGCTGTCCTTGCGGGTCCATATACCATTCGCGCATGAGCAAAGTCAATTGATGCTTCGCAAAAAGAGGGTCTATTACAGCCAGGCTTATGCAATGAAAAGCCGTGTCCCATGAGGCATACCAGGGATATTCCCAATTATCAGGCATAGATAAAATGTCCTGGTTCTTTAGATATTTCCAGCGGTGATTACGGCCCTGTTTCCGTTCTTCACTTACAGGAGTTATTCCGTCGCTTGTATTGAGCCATCTTTCTACATCATAATGATAATATTGTTTATTCCAAAGCAATCCTGCAAAGGCTTGTCGCTGTATATTTTTCTGTTCTTCCGGGCAAAATTCAGGATGTATACTTTCATAAAAAATATCAGTTTCCTTTTTCCTTGCTTCAAAAATTTTCTCAAAATTTTTTGGGAAAAAATCACTTGTTTTTTCGCTGGAAAGACGAAGAAAAATAATTTGTGATTGTTTCGGTTCAATTTCAAGATAATAAACCGGAGCACATTTAGTTCCAACTTTTTTATCTTTTAGTTTTTGAAAATTGGTTCCATTTATAATAGCATTGTGAAAATCATCTTTTACGAATTCACTTGTATTCGGCTTATCATAAAGCCTTTGAAAATTGGTTTCATTTTCTGTAAAAAGAACATCGCTGGATTGCTGAAAATATAAATAATAACTTCCCAGAGCCGGATGTTCTGCATGAACCGATTGGTCGTTTAGAAAACTTATAGAAGGTTTATTTGTTTCAACAGCATATTGCCAGTTATTATAAAACCATAATGTAGGTAAAACGGTAAGTGATGCTTTTTCATTTCCCCTGTTAATAATTTCAATTTTTATAAAAGTATCCTCACTGTTATTTTTTGCGTATTCTATAAAGACATCAAAATATTTATCATCATTAAAAACTCCGGTGTCTAAGATTTCATATTCATCTTCCTCTTTGTTTCTGGCTTTATTTGTATCAAGAAGATCAAGATAAGGATACGCCTCCTGCGGATATTTGTATAAATATTTCATGTAATAATGCGAAGGAATATTATCCAAATAATAATACAATTCCTTCACATCTTCACCATGATTTCCTTCGTGATTTCCTAATCCAAAAAGCCTTTCTTTCAAAATAGGGTCTTTGCCATTCCATAGAGCAAGAGCGAAACATAACTGTTGATTAATATCAGATATGCCGCCCAGGCCATCCTCGCCCCAACGATAAACCCGGCTTCGCGCATGATCATGTGGAAAATATTTCCATGCATCGCCATCTTCACTATAATCTTCCCTCACTGTTCCCCATTGACGTTCGCTCAGGTAAGGCCCCCATTTTTCTAATGGAATTTTTTTGGCAGCATTTTCCTCCAATCTTTTTCTCTCTGGATTCTCATTTTTTAGCATAGTTTATTTTCTTAATTATCATTATTGATTTCTTATCCGTTAGTAGAAAATCCAGGATACAATAACATTCCTCCATCGGCAAAAATAGTAGTGCCTGTAAGATAGTCAGAATCATCTGATGCCAGCCATACAGCTACTTTCCCAATGTCTTCAGGTTGCCCGATCCGTCCATATGGAATTAAGGTCAAAAGGCTTTTAAGCGCTTCGGGTGTGCTCCATGCACTTTTATTGATAGGAGTTTGTATAGCACCCGGACCTATAGAATTGACACGGATTTTTTTTGGAGCCAGTTCCTGCGCCATACTTTTCATCATCATTTCTATACCGCCTTTGCTGGAAGCGTAATTCACATGGCCGCCCCATGGAATTACTTGGTGAACACTGCTCATACAAATTATCTTGCCGGCAGCGCAACTTCTTTCAGCCACTACTCCTCTTTTCAAGAATTCTTTTACGGCTTCCCTGGCGCATAAAAATTGCCCGGTAAGATTTACATTAATAACCAATTGCCAGTCGGCAAGGCTCATGCTTTCAAATGGGGAATCTTTTTGCAAACCGGCATTATTTACAAGAATATCAATAGTTCCATATTTTGCACGCATCTGCTGAAACATAGACTGAACCTCATCTTCCTTGCTTACATCCGCCTTAATTGCAACAGCATTACCGCCATTATCTTCTATTTGTTTTACCACAGCGTCTGCATCTTCAGGATGGCTTACATAATTCACAACTACATTGGCGCCGTCATTAGCTAATGCTACCGCTACCGCTAAACCTATTCCGCTGTTTGCGCCGGTAACCAAAGCGCTTTGTCCTTTTAATTTTGGATTGGGATTCATTTGAAAAATATTTATAATTGTTTGATTAAAAAGTTTGAGCCGAAATTATTATGCCAATAAAATTATTGTAACTAAAGATGCAGTTTTATTTGTTCCTTTTGAAAATTAAAAGCACTAAAGGCAATAATTTTTAATTTTATTCGTTGAAATGATTTATCTTATTTCAGTATTTCTTTTCAGTATTTCTTTTAAAAAACAAGGCTATGAAAAATTTATTACTTATTATTTTTAATAGTTTTTCTCTTTTCAGTTTTTCACAAGTTAATTCAGCAATGCCGCCTGAGGCCAGTTTGTTTTATACTGATGCCATGAGATCAATAAAGCCGGCAACTAAAACGCTTATAGAAAAGGATGCCCGAAAACTAAAAAACAGAAGTATCGATGCTGATAGCCTTACCAGGGAATTGAAAAGCGATAATTTATTTAAAGATATGACGCAACATGATATAGAAGGAGTAGCTGTTCTTATAATGGTGCAGGTATCAAAAAATGCGGATACTGAATTGAAGAATTTAGTAATGGACAGGAATAAATCTAATGCTCAAAAACCGGGTAGAAATTATAATGATGCTGAAATGATTTTGGAATATAAAAGCCAAATAGCTGAAATGATCACGATAGCGATAAAAAAAATATCTCCATCAGCAGAAAGTGTAATTAATAATTTGAAATGAATGAATAAATTATCCCCTGCTAATCTCAGAAAAAAAAATTTCTACCACTAACTTTTATTTTCTTTTGGGAAAAAGGGAAGAATAGTTTTATATTTTTGCGTACATGCAATGGAAGCCGGTTCTTAAAATATTTACCTCTGTTTTATTTCTGCTGATGTTATCCTTCTATAGTAGTGGACAGGTGATTACAGATAGTCTAATGAAGCACCAGGATTCAGTATTCAAACAGAGAGATACTCTGCTGCGCATAAAAAACTTTAGCCCGTATTTTACGCTTCATGTTGATTCTACATTGGATTATCATTTTGAGATCAATAAAGATGCTAAAGAATATTATTGGTATTTGAAAAATTCACCCGTTGGCCTGAAGATCAATAAAGACAATGGTATACTACATTTCAGGGCAGACAAATCTTATTTTTTATCAGGGAAATTGAAATATGATAATGAATATAAAGTCAGGCTCGGAGTGCAGAATCTGGATGATGGCACCGATAGACTAGACACCACATTTACGCTGCTTTTTTATAATACTGATATCATTCCTTCAAAAATAAAACCTACCGTAACCAATAATCTTTCCATGGATGAGGGCGATACGCTGAATTTTAAATTGCAATGCGAGGAAGGTACTTTTCCTGTAGAATCCATCACTTATTTCAGCAATTTTCCTATTCATTCTACTACTTCAATCACACATTGTGGTGATGAGTTTTTATGGGTGGCGCCATACGATTTTATAAGGGATGAAGAGAATGTAAAACAAAAAACACTGGTCATAAAATTTATCAGCACAGATAAATTTTATAATCGTGATACGGCAACTGTTTCGGTAATTATAAATCAATCCATCAATTATCCTCAGCGCGTTTTAGAATTCAATAAAGTCAATCAATATATCGAAACCTACATTGTCCAGTTAAAAAATACTTTCCGAAGCCTTGATCAAAAAATAAAACACACAAAAAATACAAGGACCACATTTGATCTTACTTCCGCTTCTACTGCTTTGGGTGGGACCATCTTTTCGTCTTTGCCAAACCAGGATCAGCAAACAACCGGAAAAATTTTACCTAGTGTGGGCGTAGCTCTTGTACCAGTAAAAGAAGCCGTGTCGCCCAACAAAAGCTATGAACAAAATTCCGCCTCATTAGTGAGAAGCGATATCAAAAGATTGCAATATTTACTTACGGATAATATGCTCACCGGAGATAAAGATGCCGATATCGTAAAGAAAACGGGTAGGCTCAAAGATGAATTAAAACAAGTTCAATTGCAATTAATTGATGTGCCGATTGTGGAAGATTCAAAGAACAGCAAAGAGCTTGATGAATATTTCAACAATCCGAAAGTAAATAGAAAATACAGGTTGAAAGGAAAATAGTAACCACATCACAAATAACTTCAGGAACTTTAAAAACATTATTTGTTGGAAAAAGTCAATTCCTACAATTTGGCTTATCACAGCATCGTGCATCAACAATGTTTATCATCAAATTACCTTCTTACAATTCATTAATTTTGCAAAATGATTGAGATTGATAATGTTTTACTGAGTGATGAAATTATAGAAGAACATTTTTTGTGCGACCTTATAAAATGCAAAGGTGGTTGCTGCGTAGATGGAGATGCCGGCGCGCCACTGGAAAATAAAGAATTAAAAGAACTGGAAGATATCTATAACAAAGTACTACCCTATCTTACAAAAGACGGCCAATCAAAAATTGAAGAGGTAGGAAAATATATCTATGATCAGGAATTTGGCTGGGTAACTCCGACAATTGGCAATGGAATGTGTGCTTACGGGATCATAGATAAAAAAGGAATTGTAAAATGCGGAATCGAGCAAGCATTCAACGATGGAAAAATAGAATGGAAAAAACCAATAAGCTGTCATTTATTTCCTATCAGGATCAAAAAAACCAATAAATCAGAATTAGTGAACTATGAGCCACGTGAAGCCCTTTGCAGAGCCGCCTGCGCCCTGGGGAAAAAATTGAAAGTCCCGGTTTACCTGTTTTTAAAAGAACCTCTCACCAGAAAATATGGAAAGCATTTTTTTGAATCTTTAGAGGCAACCGCGCATCATTACCAGGTAAAATAATAAAATCTTACTCACTAAATATTGACTCTTTTATCATGAATAAAATTTGCTGTTTATTACTTTCTATTTTTGTTTTTTATTTTGCTTCGTGCACTTTGAATAAAGCCAGGATCAATAATAATCTGAAAAAATATTTCGATTCAGCGCATGTGGACGGATGCTTTACTTTATTAAATAATCAAACTGGCAGCGTCACCGTTTACAACATGAAACTAGATACTCAAAGAGTTTTGCCGGCATCCACATTTAAAATTGTTAACTCTTTGATCGGTATACAAACCGGAAAGATCACTGATGAAAACATGGTGATCAAATGGGATGGCGTAATAAGGCAAATTCCTGAATGGAATAAAGATCTTACTATGAAAGAAGCATTTCGGGTTTCTTCAGTGCCCTACTTCCAGGAAATTGCGAGGCGCATTGGAAAGGACACCATGAAACTTTGGGTTGATTCGATTCAATATGGCAATAAAAATATCAATGGGCCGATTGATTCATTTTGGTTAAATAATCATCTCAAAATTTCACCTGATGAACAACTTGGCCTGATGAATAAACTATACTTTGACCAGCTTCCTTTTCAAAAATACGCGCAGCAAATGGTTCGTGATGTAATGCTGATGGAAGACAATACACTTTATAAATTGAGTTATAAAACAGGATGGGGTTTTGATAAAAATAATAATTCTGTAGGCTGGATGGTGGGCTGGATAGAAGAAAATAAACACGTTAATTTTTTTGTAACACTTATCAAATCTCCGGATAAAAATCTCGATATGAAAACAGTGAGAATGAATATTACTAAAGGAATTTTAAAAGAATTGGGATTTTTCAAAGGACAGATGTGATCGTAATTGATTACACCAAAAAATTTATGCGATTCGCTTAAAATTCTTTAAAACTATTTTTTAGCTTATCACAAAAAATTTGTGCGAATAATAAAACAAATAATGTAATAATTAACACTTCTTCATAAATATTCATTTATAATTTAGCGGCGAATGGTCCATTTTCAATATATAGAATATTTAATCGCTTTAGCTTCGCTGCCGTTAATGTTGTTATTTTATTTTTTGATAATAAAATGGAAAAAAAATACTGCAAAAAAAATCGGTGATCCATTATTAGTAAAAGAATTAACTGCGCAGTATTCAGCACGTAAATTTTTATCAAAGTTTATTTTATTTTCAACCGCATTTGCTCTGTGTGCTTTTGCCGTGGCAGGCCTTGTAAAGCCTGACGGAAACCAAAAGATCAACCGCAAAGGAATTGACATAATGATTGCGCTTGATGTAAGCAAAAGCATGCTTGCGCAGGATATTAAACCAAGCCGGCTGGAACGCGCAAAACAAGTAATCTCCAGGATCATCGATAACTCGCCTGAAGATAGAATTGGTTTGGTAATATTTGCAGGCCGTGCTTATTTGCAAATGCCTATGACCATTGATCACGCCGCAGCTAAAATGTATTTGACATCTGCTTCTCCAGATGATGTTCCCACTCAGGGAACCGTGATCAGCGATGCGTTGAAGATGTGCTATGCCGCTTTCAATATAAAAGATAAAACTTTCAAATCTGTTCTCTTATTGAGTGATGGTGAAGATCATGATGAGGATGCTATAAAAGTTACGAAGCAATTGGCACAGCAGGGAATTATGGTAAATACAGTCGGGATCGGGTCGCCGCAAGGCTCAGTAATTATGGATCCTGAAACAGGACAATATAAAACAGATGATAAAGGGCAAACTGTGATCACCAAATTAAATGAAGAAGAATTACGCAACATTGCAAAAGCCGGAAATGGAATTTATCAATTGTATTCCACCACAGACGAGATTGCGAAAAACATCAAAAATGAATTGGCCAATATTGGCAAAGAAGCTACAGCAAGCGATAGCGCTTATGCATCTTTTAAACAATATTTTCAATACTTTTTAGGAGCTGCGTTTTGTTTATTATTGTTAGAATTTTTTCTTTCAGAAAAAAGAAGGACAAAAATTAAAAATGCAATAGCAGTTTTATTTTTTATAACATTAAGCGTTCCTTCATTTTCCCAGGATGCAAAATCATCAATCATAAAAGGAAACAAAGCCTACACACAAAATAATTATAATGAAGCGGAAAAAGCATACCGCGACGCGTTAAAAAATTCGGATAAAAACGTTATTGCCGAATATAACCTGGGTGATGCGCTTTATAAAAAGGATAATGCAGAGGAAGCGGCTAAATCTTATGACAATGTCATACAAAATACAAATGACAATGTTATAAAACAAGGGGCATTTTATAATAAAGGTGTCGCTTATCAAAAAACAAAAAAGCTTCCTGAATGCATCATTGCTTATAAAAACGCCTTGATATTAAATCCCAACGATGAAGATGCGCGCCAAAATTTACAACGGGCATTAAAGGATCAAAATCAACAGCAACAAAATAAAAAAGACAATAAGGACAAAAAGCAGCAGCCGAAAGATCAAAAGAAAAATGATCAGAAACAGAACCAGGAACCAAAGCCACAGCCATCGAAAATATCCAGGCAGGATGCAGAAGAGAAATTAAAATCACTTCTTGAGAATGAAAAAGCGCTTCAGGATAAGCTTCATAAAATAAAAGGAACAGCGCCCAACAGCCCGGAAAAAGATTGGTAAATTAGAATCAAAATTTCTAATTATGAATAATGCAAATATTCCTTAAAACACATTATATCGTATTTTTGTAAATCAATTTTATTCGAATAAATATGGAACTCTATGCGGAATCTTTAACGGAATATAAAAGGCTGCCGACACTGGAAGTAAAAGTTGGTGATTTATTATTAGGAAATTTTAATCCAATCCGCATACAAACCATGACAACTACTGATACAATGAATACATTGGCAACAGTGGAGCAAAGTATTCGTTGTATTGAAGCCGGCGCAGAGTTGGTGCGCATTACAGCGCCTTCTAAAAAAGAAGCAGAAAATCTATTAAACATAAAAAATGAATTACATAAAAGAGGCTACAAAACTCCTTTAGTTGCTGATATACATTTTACGCCTAATGCTGCTGAAATTGCTGCACGGATTGTAGAAAAAGTAAGAGTAAATCCGGGAAATTATGTTGACAAGAAAAAATTTGAGCTCATTGAATATTCTGATGCAGATTATATTGAGGAAATTGAAAGGATAAGAAACCGCTTTACACCACTTATAAAAATTTGTAAAGAATATGGAACTGCCATGCGCATTGGCACCAATCATGGCTCGCTGAGCGATAGGATCATGAGCCGTTATGGCGATACTGCGATCGGAATGGTAGAAAGCGCCATGGAATTTTTGCGAATCGCTGAAAGTGAAAATTATTACAACATTGTTCTTAGTATGAAAAGCAGTAACCCAAAAGTGATGGTGCAGGCATACAGGTTACTTATAGAAAATATGTTTTCAGAACTGGGGCATTGTTATCCATTGCATCTTGGAGTAACCGAAGCTGGCGATGGAGAAGATGGGAGAATAAAATCGGCAATTGGTATCGGTACTTTATTGGAAGATGGAATTGGCGATACTATTCGCGTTTCGCTTACCGAAGATCCGGAGTTTGAATTACCGGTGTGTAAGGATATTCTTAAAAGATATACTTTTTTTACTGAAACTAAAGAGAATTCAAAGATTCTAGGTATAAAAGATATCTCTCAACAAGGTATAACAGGCATGGGCACACGCAAAACTTTTTCGGTTCAAAATATTGGCGAGAAAAATGTTCCTATAGTAATATCAGATTTCAACAAGAAAAATAATATTACGGCCAATGACCTTCAAGATATTGGTTACAAATATGATATAATAACGGATAAATGGAGCATTGGAGACCTGGCGGTTGATTATATTTTTTGTGGAGATACGATGATTGATTTCGCTTTACCCGGAACTTTAAAACTTATTTATAATTATTCAACATGGAAAAAAGTAAACGACCATTTCAAATGCTTTCCAATATTTGATGAGCAACAATATCTTGATGAAAGAATTGAAAAATCGAAATTACTAAACCTTGTAATGCTTGATTGCTATTCAAATAATTACACGGCTTTTGATGAAAATAAGTTATTTGAAAAAATCAAAAACGATGTTACTGCAGTCCTATGTTTGAGCACTACTAATACAAATGCTGTTCAAAGTATACGCCGGATGTTTTTTGAATTGAGTGATAAAAAAATTGAAAACCCGGTCCTACTCATTTGCGATAGCAACCAAAATACAATGGATCAAACACTTATCCACTATGCAATTGAAACCGGCGCTTTATTTATTGATGGCTTTGGAAATGGCATTTGTCTTGGTTATCATTCTGAGGACAAAAATAAAATCCCTGATTACAAATTATTGAATTCATTTTCATTTGGAATACTTCAGGCATCACGAACAAGAATTTCCAAAACAGAATATATCAGCTGCCCAAGTTGCGGCAGAACGTTATTTGACCTGCAGGAAACCACTGGTAAAATAAGAGCGGTCACCAATCATTTGAAAGGTGTAAAAATCGCTATTATGGGTTGTATCGTGAACGGGCCGGGCGAGATGGCGGATGCCGATTTTGGATATGTAGGCAGCGGCCCCGGAAAAATAACTTTATACAAAGGAAAAGAAATTATAAAAAGAAATGTTCCTGAAGAAACTGCCGTTGATGAACTTATCGGCCTGCTAAAAGAAAATAATGCATGGGTCGAGCCTGCTTTAGTACTATCATGATGTTTCAGGGTTGCTGATAATTACGTTGGAGCCTTCCTTCTTCTCCTGTGTTTCTGTAATGGTTTTCATGAACGGCTTTAATATATCAATAGGAACAGGGAAAATAGTGGTTGAATTATTTTCGGTCGCTATTTCACGCAAAGTTTGCAAGTAACGCAATGTCAATGCGCTTGGTTGTTCACTCAAAATTTTTGCAGCATCGCTTAGTCTTTGTGAAGCCTGGAATTCGCCTTCGGCAGAAATTACTTTTGCCCTACGCTCTCTTTCGGCTTCCGCCTGCTTTGCCATTGCACGCTGCATTTCCTGTGGAAGATCTATTTGCTTTACTTCTACGTGAGTCACTTTTACTCCCCATGGTTCTGTTTGTAAATCAATGATCTGTTGCAAGCGAATATTTATTTTTTCCCTTTGAGAGAGAAGCTCATCCAATTCCGATTGTCCCAAAACGCTTCTTAAAGTGGTTTGCGAAAGCTGCGAAGTACCTACGAGATAATTTTCGATTTCTATGATCGCTTTTTGTGGATCAATCACCCGGAAATAAATAACCGCATTTACTTTTATGGAAACATTGTCCTGTGTGATCACATCCTGTGGCGGCACATCCATCACCACTGTGCGCAGGCTTACTTTCACCATTTTATCTATGATCGGGATAAGCAAAATAAGCCCAGGCCCTTTTGCACCATTGTCGAGTATGCGTCCTAACCGGAAAATGACGCCTCTTTCATATTCGCGAAGAACGCGAATGGAACTGGCAAGAATATAAAGAACAAAAACTACAATTATTATGATCGGAAGCCCTATAGGAAATTGTTGCATGTTTACTATTTTTTACATTGAAAATTTTTCTGAATTATGTTGATTCGTTTAGCGGATCGACGTATAAAGTAAGCCCTTTTATTTCTTTTACAATCACTTTTTCATTTTCATTAATTTTTTTAGAAAGAGAAATAGCATTCCAGGTTTCACCAGAAACTTTTACATGTCCTGAAAGATCAAGTATATTGATAGTTACAGCCGTTTTTCCAATTAATGCGGAGGCGCCTGAAACAGGTTTTGCGCGTTGCGCCCTTAAGCCCATCGTAATGATGAAAAGAAAAAACAACGCCGAAAAAATGGTAACAGTAAATATTACGCTCCATGATAAAGCGTTAAAATTTTCTGTGGAGCTTGTTCTGAATAAAATCATCGAGCCCAGGAAAACAGAAATAATTCCTCCAATGGCGAGAAGCCCATGGCTGATGATTTTTATCTCCAGTAAAAAAAGAATAATTCCAAAAACAATCAATGCAATCCCGGCATAATTTACAGGCATTGAGCTCATAGAATAAAAAGCAAGAATCAAAAATATAACCCCGGCGATGCCGGGAAAAATAGCGCCTGGACTAAACAATTCAAAAATGAGTCCATAGAAACCAAGCATCATAATTATATAAGCGATATTAGGATCACTTATCCTGCTCAAAACTTTCTGGAAGAAACCCATTTTCAAAGGTTCTACAGTTGCGTTTTTTGTATGCAGAATTTTAAACCCATTATTTAATTCCACTTGTTTTCCATCTATTTGCGAAAGCAGGTCTTTTTCATTATTTGCAATAAAATTTATAACGTTTTTTTCAAGCGCTTCCTTCTCTGTGATTGCCACACTACTTCTTACTGCCTCTTCAGCCCACTGAATATTCCGGTTTCTTTTTTCTGCAATGGTTCTTATAAAAGCTGCCGCATCATTTGTACTTTTTTCATTCATAACCTCGTCGGACTTTCCCTCCAAAGTTACCGGGTGAGCTGCTCCTATATTGGTTCCCGGTGCCATCGCAGCAATATTTGCCGACATTGTAATAAATACTCCGGCTGAGCCTGCATGAGCGCCCGAAGGAGAAACATATACAATAACCGGCACCTGCGATTGCATAATATTAGCTACAATTTCTCTTGTAGAAGTTAACAATCCACCAGGCGTGTTCAGGTTGATAATAAGGCATTCAGCATTTTCGTTTTGCGTTTTGATGATTGCCTGGTGAATAAATTCCGCTGTAGAAGGATTGATACCTTCATTGACATTGATAGATATTACTTTTTGAGAAAATAAAAATGTTGGGAGAAAAAATATCGCAGCAAATAAAACCCAGAAAAATTTCGCGAAATGTTGATTGTGAAATTTATTTTTGAAACCGGATTCCATACTTGTAATATACAGGAAATAAGAATCAAAAACAAAAAAGGAAGCATTGTATGCACTGGAAATTCAAAAAGTAGTTTCCCATGTTTTATTTCGTTAATCTTTTTGCATTCTAGTTATGCCACAAATAATAACTATCTGCGAATTATTATTTCAAAAAACTACTTTTCAGCTTTTCAGATAAACTTTTTTTATGCAGCTAGTCAGGTCAATAATTATTTTATTTTTAGTATGAATCAACTCTTCTATTTCACACGCCCATCTTTTTTATCTTTTTCATGCCCAAGAATATAGCCACCGGCTGCCCCAATCACACCACCAACTGCGGCGCCTGTTCCTTTCTTTTTACTGATTATTGCGCCGCCAATTGCACCACCAACACCACCAATTACTGCATCTTGCGCACCTTTGCTCCATCCCTGCTTATGTGTCGCCTGAGTATGAGTTGATGTGCCATTTGACACGGTTCCTGAATTAGCATTTGAGCTGGCGTTTCCACTTGAAGAGGTTCCGGAATTAGCGCTTCCTGTGTTTCCCGAATTAGCGCTTCCTGTATTTGCCGAATTACTACTTCCTGAATTTACCGGATTGGTTCCTTCAGGATACACATGATTGTGTTCTTTTTCATGCCTTTGGATTAACCGGGTCTGTGTAGTTTTGCTTGTATCAGATGATATATTATTATGAAATGCACTCGTATCTTTCAATAGTTGAATGTTGCGGGTCTCTGCTGCATCATTATTTTTACATGCTGCAAAACCTATTAAAATAGAAAATAGAAAGGCAGTGAATTCAATTTTTTTTATAGAGGTCATAATTTGATTTTTGAATAGATTAACAATAATTGGGTTACAGTTTTGAAGATCATTGAGAGAAAATGATGCCAATATTAAACGTAAAATGAGTAAATTTATTTTGTAATGTCAGCGACACCTCAAAAAAATTTGGAAAGTAATATAAATAAAAAGCCTTTCCACTTTTTAACCTGGAAAGGGCTTTGGAGGCAAGCACTATAGGGATTTAATTTCTTTAATATAATCCATAGATTGAAATTTCATGACATAGTTTAATCATCATGAACTCTTATCAATTATTTAACAATCAAATGATATGAGAACACTCATATTCAAAGCTTGAAGTTTCATTATCTTCATTTTATAATTTTTCTTTTATGAAAAAAATTGTTTCACTCTTCACGTTGTTCATATTTTTTTTAGTTGCGCATTCTCAACCATTTCCGAGCAGTTATACAGATGGAAAATACATCACTGTTAACGGCGCAAAGCTCTATGTTGTGTTGGTTGGCAAGGGCGATCCTCTGATAATTATTCCCGGAGGGCCTGGCGGCGCGCATCCGGGTTACCGCACTTTTGATTCGCTGGCGAAAGACAACCTGATCATTTATTTCGATGCTTTTGGAAGAGGAAAAAGTGATACGGCCAAAGATGTAAAAGAATATTCTCTTGACCGCGATATTGAAGATATTGAGGGGCTAAGAACTGCGCTCCATTTTGAAAAATTAAATGTGCTTGGCCATTCTTATGGCGGGCTGGTAGCACAAGGTTACGCTTTGAAATATCCATCGCATGTAAAGCATCTTATTCTTGCCAATACTTTTCACAGTTATATCATGTGGCAAAAAAATGATGATAACAGCAATCATGAAATTCAAACCAATTATCCGGAGTTGTGGGATTCATTAATGATCATCCGCGAAGCGGGCGCAGTATCAAGCGATGTAAAACACCAGGAGCTTTATGGAAAAGTGCCTTACGGATTTTTGTATGCGTACAATCCGAATAATTTTTTATACCACGGACAAAAGCCATATCCAAATCCTTTTAATTCAAAATTATATTTTCAGATGGTAGGGAAAGATGGAGACTTTATTGTCGGTAGCGATATTGGCAATTTTGATTTCAGAAAGGAATTAAAAAATTTAAATATGCCGGTTTTAATTTATGGAGGAAGATATGACCGCGTGGCAGTTCCTGCTATGATGGTTAAATATAAAGAATATTGCCCACAGGCAAAATTCATGATCTTTGAAAGATCAGGCCATAACCCACAGGTTGAAGAACCCGATAAATTATTCCCGGTGATAGAAAGTTTTTTACATTGATAAGTTTAAGGATTTATTGCGTGAAATTGGGTAATAAGCCAAAAAATAGATTTTACTATTTTTCGTTTAGGCATGATTGTTAGTAACGCCGGAAGTTCCTGGCTTTAATCTATTTTGCAATGCAATTTAGCTTTTGAATCATTGTTAAGCTATCTATCTACAAATCCTACCCCGCCCATCCTTCTCTGTCCAAACTTCTGTATTGAATTGCCTCTGCAAGATGTTCAGGTTTTATTTCTTCACTGCCGGCAAGGTCAGCAATGGTTCGGCTTACCTTCAAAATTCTGTCATAAGCGCGCGCTGACAGATTTAATTTTTCCATAGCGATTTTTAAAAGATTGGCACCAGGCTGAGTGATCACACAAATTTCTTTCAGCATCTTGCTGCTCATTTGCGCATTGCAATAAACACCCTCATTATTTTTATATCGCTCTTCCTGTTTGTCTCTTGCCTGAATTACGCGTTTACGAACGCTTGCACTTTTTTCAAAATTTTGTGTAGATGATAATTCACTAAACGCAACAGGAGTTACTTCCACATGAAGATCTATCCGGTCTAACAATGGCCCTGAAATTTTATTTAAATATTTTTGAACAGCGCCCGGCGGGCAAGTGCAATCTTTTTCCGGATGATTGTAATAGCCGCACGGGCAGGGATTCATAGAAGCAATCAGCATAAAACTTGATGGAAAATCAAGAGCCACTTTGGCCCTTGAAATAGTAACTTTTCTTTCTTCCATCGGCTGGCGCATTACTTCTAAAACAGTTCTTTTAAACTCCGGTAATTCATCTAAAAATAAAACCCCATTATGTGCCAAGGAAATTTCACCTGGTTGCGGCAAACCGCCACCACCAACTAAAGCAACGTCAGAAATAGTATGATGCGGAGAACGAAATGGCCGTTTTGAAATCAACGTTGCATTCTCTGGAAGCTTGCCTGCAACGCTATGAATCTTTGTTGTTTCCAATGCTTCCTGCAAACTTAATGGCGGCAGAATTGTTGGCAAACGCTTTGCCAGCATAGTTTTTCCGGCGCCTGGCGGCCCGATTAATATGGCATTGTGACCACCTGCAGCTGCAATCTCCAATGCACGCTTTATATTTTCCTGTCCTTTTACATCACAGAAATCTATTTCGAAATCACTTTGCGCATTCGCGAATTCTTCACGCGTATTTACATAGGTTGGCTTGATAGAATTTTCATCAATAAAAAAATCAATTACCTCGTTGATGTGGCCAACGCCATACACGTGCAAATTGTTGACCATAGCGGCTTCGCGCGCATTTTCTTTCGGGAGAATTAATCCTTTAAAATTCTCTTTTCTTGCTTGTATAGCTATTGGAAGGGCACCTTTTATCGGCCTGATGGCTCCATCCAGACTCAATTCTCCCATGATCACATACTCAGTAAGTTTCCCGGCATTTTCCAATTGCTCACTAGCTCCCAATGTAGCCATCGCGATGGGAAGATCGAAAGCTGTCCCGCTTTTTTTTATATCGGCAGGCGCCAGATTTACTATTACTTTTATTCTTGGAAAATGATACCCATTTGCTTTGATGGCGCTCTCCATGCGCTCCAGGCTTTCTTTTACTGCATTATCAGCAAGGCCAACGATAGAAGTAAATTTTCCTGTACTCACATTTACCTCGACAGTTATCGTGATTGCTTCAACTCCATAAACAGCGCTGCCGAAAGTTTTGACTAACATGAAATGAAATTAGCTAAAAAAAGTTAGCGGGAAAAATAGAATCAATTTTAAAAAAAATTATTTAAAACTACCTTTTCGTTTATGTGGATTTAATTTCTCTTAAGAAATAATTTTAGTTTTATTTAATTTAATTCAATTCTAAATTTTTTTTTGTCTTACATCATTTCGGTTTTAAATTTCATAATCCCTCCAACAACTCAATCACTTTTTCATTTTTCAAAATTAAATATCCCAGGCGGTCATTACTTATCCCGTCTTTAAGCTGATAATTGAATGTGAGTTTTTCACCGGTAACATTAGTTTCAAAATATTTGAAATCGATATTAGAATATTTTTTCAAATCTTCACCTATTTCGTACAAATGCGTTGATAAGATAAACAGTGAACGTTTTATTTTTATTAACCCTTCAATCACTACTGAACTGCATTTCATGGCATCCTGCACGTTGGTGCCCTTGAATAATTCATCAATAAGAATTAGCCATTTTCTTTTATCATTGATTTTCAAAATGGTGTTTTTAATTCTTTGTACTTCGTTAAAAAAATAACTTTCGCCTTTTACGATATTATCCACAACATTGATATTACTTAATAAACCGTCAAATAGGGAAAGCTCCATGGATACCGCCGGAACTCCCATGCCGATGTGCGCGAGAAAAACTGAATTTCCTATGGCTTTTATAAAAGTGCTTTTACCAGCCATATTTGCTCCGGTTAAAAAAATAAAATTATTTTTTTCATTCAATTCAACATCGTAAGCGACCGGATTTTCCAACAAAATATGAAATAGATTTTTTACTTTTAAAACAGGCTCATCAGAAAAATCAAAGACAGGAAAGGAAAGGTTGAATTTTTTAACTGCCATTGCCATCCCGTACCAGGCGTCTAATTGAGAATAAATATCAATGAGTTCAAATAATTGTTGCTTATAATGATACCTGATAAAATAAGCGAGCGACAGCATTTCTGCAATAGTAAGATTATTGCTTTTTTCTTTATAAAGAATAATTGCGAGCTGCTGTTTTTTTAGAAATAATTGGGCTTTTGACAAAATTATTTTCAGATTTTCAGGCGCGTCATCATTCAAAAAAACGGAGAGAATTTGTTGGATTCCTTTTATGAAATCAAACACATGGCCTGTTGAATATTTTATCAGAGAAAAATCCGGAGCGTGAAATAATTTATAGTATTGTGCAGATGTAATAGTTGGATGGGCGGGCGGCTCATCTACAGAAGTTTCATAAAATTTATGGATCATCATTACAGATCCATTACTTATTGAAAGCGGCCACTGGCTTTCTTTTGAAACAATAAGTTGCAATGTTTTCTGTACGTCATTTATGGATTTAATATCCTCAAGTGACTTGCTGAAAATCTGTCTTAATTTTTCTCTTCCGCCAACAGTTCTTGTTAAATTCAATCTACTGAAAACAGAAAATTCCTCTTCATGATCAAAGATTGAAAGATCATTCAAAGTGGTTTTGTCTGTTTGCATTCCTTGAGCTAATTGGTTTATTGGTTTATTGGTCAATTTGTTCCGCCAGTCATCTTTCAAAAAACATTCTTTCTCCTTTCACAGATTCATCAAACATTGAATTTTCACAAACACAATTTCCATTCACTAAAGTTTGCTCTATCGCAGCTGGAAAAATGGTTCCTTCCAAAGGGCTCCAGCCACATTTATATAAAATATTTTCTTTCTTTACAGTTGTTGAATTATTTAAATCAACAACTACGAGATCAGCGAAATATCCTTCTCTGATGTAGCCACGATCTTTTATTTTAAAACAATCTGCTACGGCATGGCTCATCTTTTCCGCAATCTTTTCTAAAGAAATATTCCCCTCTTTAAAATATGACAACATCAATAAAAGCGAATGCTGCACCAACGGTAAACCTGAATGTGCATGTTCGTAAGGCGGCAATTTTTCTTCTAAAGTATGTGGCGCGTGGTCAGTTGCTATCACATCCAAACGATTATCCAGCAAAGCTTTCCAGAGAGCTTCTTTATTTTTTGCTTCTTTGATTGCAGGATTGCATTTTATCAGGTAGCCCAGTTTTTCATAATCATCGGCGGTGAAATGTAAGTGATGCACGCAAACCTCGGCAGTAATTTTTTTTTCTTTCAACGGAATTTCATTGCTGAAAAGCGATACTTCTTTTTCAGTTGAAATGTGCAAAATATGCAAACGGCTATTATATTTTTTTGCTAGAGAAACTGCGTATGCAGATGACTGATAACATGCATTTTCATCCCTGATCAAAGGATGATCGGAAGGAAATAATTCCGGTTTTCTACTTTTTAGTTTATGATAGTTTTCTTTGATAATTTTTTCATCTTCACAATGAGTTGCAATTAATAATTCGGTTTCACTGAAAATTTTGTTAAGCGCCAGTTCATTATCCACAAGCATATTTCCTGTGCTGGAACCCATAAATATTTTCACGCCGCAAATTTCTTTTTTTCTTTTGTTCATTTTTAAAACTTCATCTGCATTGGTATTGCTTACGCCCATAAAAAAAGAATAATTAGCAAGCGAGCTTTGTTTTGCGATAGAATATTTCTCTTCCAATAACTTTTCAGTGAGCGCGTTTGGAATGGTATTGGGCATTTCCATAAATGAAGTAACACCGCCAGCCACAGCGGATTTGCTTTCAGAATAGATAGTTGCTTTGTGTGTTAACCCGGGTTCACGAAAATGCACCTGGTCATCAATTACGCCAGGAAATAAATGTTTTCCTTCACCATTTATTTCGGTTACTTTTTCTTTTACGTCAATATTATTTCCGATTCTTTCAATGCGTCCATTTTTTATATAAATATCTTTTTCAGAAATAATATTTTCATTGACCACAGATATCTGTTTAAAAAGATAATTTTGCATAACTTGAAATTAAACAATTAATAACCCACCCGATGCAAATTATAAAAAGAGTGATTACCCTTGCTGTATTTTTTTGCCCGATAATTATTTTTGCGCAAACCACTTATATTCCTGAAGGATCAAAAGAATATCAAACTATTGACAGGCTTGAAATTAAGCAGGGAAGCAATACTGATCTCAACTTTTCTACCTTAAAGCCATACAGCCGCAAGTCTGCCGTGAAAGAGGCCGAATATTTAGATAGCGTCAGCGCTCAAACACAAGCTGGTGGTGCGGCCAACCAGCTCAATTTATCAGCTGTAGATAAATATGATTTGCATTCACTACTGATGGATAACTCTGAATGGGTAAGCGGGCCAAAGCAAAGTTTTTTGAGCACAAAACCTATTTGGAAAAATTTTTATGTTACTAAGCCAAATCTCTTAGAAGTAAATGTGAAAGATTTTTTTCTTGCTGTCAACCCGGTCATCTATTTTCAGGAAGGAAAAGAATCTGGTAACAGTTCCAATATTTTTTTAAATAAAAGAGGAGTTACTGCGCGCGGAAGAATCGCTAATAAAATTGGTTTCTCTACCACTCTTACTGACAACCAGGAGCGTGGCCCGCAATTTTTTCAGGATCGCGTAAATCTTTATCATGCAGTACCTGGAGCAGGTTTTTACAAAAGTTTTAAGAAGACAGCTTTTGATTATTTTGATGCGAGGGGATACGTCACTTTCAACGCTACCAAATATATTGATATCCAGTTTGGGTATGATAAAAATTTCATTGGAGACGGTTACCGCAGTCTTTTTTTGGGTGATGATGGTAATAGTTATTTATTCCTGAAATTGAACACAAGAATCTGGAAACTTAACTATCAAAATCTGTTTATGGAATTGATGCCCCAGTATGCCAGCAGCGGCGATAATTTATTACCCAGGAAATATGCAGCAATGCACCATCTAAGCATGAATGTTACAAAATGGCTGAATATTGGTTTATTTGAAAGTGTGGTTTTTGGAAGATCTCAATATTTTGATTTCGAATACCTGAACCCGATTATCTTTCTAAGATATGCTGAAGGAAATGTAGGCAGCCCGGATAAAGCGCATGTTGGAATTGATTTCAAAGCCAATGCCGCTCACCAATTCCAATTTTACGGGCAATTTTTACTTGATGAATTTATCGCAAAAGAAATCACTAAGAATAATGGTTATTGGGCGAATAAATATGCCTACCAGATTGGTATAAAATATATAGATGCATTCAAAATCAAAAATCTTGATTTGCAGCTTGAAAGCAACCGTGTTAGGCCTTTTACTTATTCGCACTATGATTCTATTTCCAATTATACTCATTATAATCAAATGCTGGCACATCCGCTGGGAGCCAACTTCCAGGAATATATTGGTATTCTGAAATATCAGCCTTTACCAAAATGGTACATTAATGCAAAGGCTATTTATTATTATCAAGGCCTTGATTCCGCAGGAACAAATTTTGGTGGCAATCCCTTCGAACTATACACAACACGCACTATGGATTATGGATATTTTGTGGGCGGTGGCCGCAAAGTAAAATGTCTTAACGCTTCATTGGTTTTATCTTACGAAATCAAAGAAAATCTTTTTATAGAGGGCACTTATTTGTTCAGAAAATATACAGACCTTCCAAACTCCAATACGATCAACCTTGGCATCAGGTGGAATGCCGCGAGAAGGGATTATAATTATTAGATTTTTGCGAAAGCAAAAAGTAGAAATTTATTTTTTTGATTTAGCGTCAAATGCTATAGAGCAGCGAATTGCCACGTCATTGGTTGCGAAACTCAGATAAGTAACTCATATAATTTTAATGACAAAAAAGAAAAACGTATTTGCTATTATCGGAAGCGCAAGTTCAGATTCTTCGAATCTAAAGATTGTTGAACAAATTGCAAGCCTGGCAGACAATGAGTTTCAATTAACAATTTTCAACGACCTAAAATCACTTCCTCATTTTGATCCGGAGCTTTCAGCAAACAACCCACCCAAACAAATTGTTGATTTTAGGAAAACAATTGATAAAGCTGACGCAATAATTATTTGTACACCGGAATATATATACAGTATCCCAAGTGGATTGAAAAATGCAATAGAATGGTGTATTGCGACCACAATATTTACCGACAAGCCAAGTGGCCTTATTACTGCTGCTGCAGGTGGTGAAAAAGGACACGAAGAATTGCAACTAATAATGAAAACTGCAATGGCGAAATTTACAAACGGAACAACTTTATTAATTCGGGGCGTAAAAGGAAAATTTGACTTGAATGGAAACTTAATAGACAATGAAACCAAAGGACAATTGAAAAGATTTATTGACGCTTTTACAAAATTAATGTCAGGCTAACAAATGAAATAACAAAATCAGCGACAAACCACCGCGAATATGATTTTATCGCCCTGGCAGAAGATAATAATACTTATCCGACATTCTTTGTTTGCAACCCGCGACAATGAATTTTCTATTCTACCGTCAATGAAAAGGTGACCATCCGCGAGTTGATCTTATCAATTACATTTGAATATTTAAGGCTCACATCGCGGTCATGCAAATTTATCAAACCGCTGCTGAGCTTGATTTCGGGCGACAAAACAAAGTACGGAAAATAAATATGAAAGCCCAATCCAAGTTCTACACTTATATCAGAGCGTGTTAATTTGATAAGGTTTTCCGCTTTGCGGGCTCCCGCGTTACTGGCAAGATCATAATCAAATTTTCCGCCGGCAATTGTATATACTTTAAAATTGCCAATCCGGTCGCTGCAAAATGCGATTTGCACTGGAAAGCTTAAGGTGATAGATTGGACTTTTTTTGTTACAGAAGTATCTGCCTCATAATTTTGAGTATATAAAAAAGCTTTCTCAGAAAAAGTAAGATCAAGAGGATGCAGGCGGAGATCGAAATGATCGCTTACTCTAAAATTTACCAGCCAGGCCAGGTTAATGCCGGTGCTGTTGATACTTTCCACATCAAGGATGGAATCGTATTGCAAAAAACGCGGGTGGTGGGTAAAATTAAAATGCGACTGGTTATAGCCAATATTGATACCAAAATGATAGGGCTTGTCATCATGAAATTCCTGGTTTACATTATCACGTAACTGAGCCATGGACGCTGCAGAACAAAACAAGAATGACAATATTATTAAAGCTATTTTTCGGCGCAATAAATGGTGCATATTCCTAAAGTCAATGTTTTGTAGAAAGCGTTTCTATATCCCGATTGGTTTAAAATGTGAATGAAAGATTTTTTTTCCGGAAATTGAAGAACAGAGTTATTTAAATATTGATAGGCATCGCTATTTTTTGCAATTACTTTTCCAATTGTTGGAGTGATGAATTTCATGTAAAAATAATAGAATTGTTTCACTATTGGTAAGGAAGGTTTAGTGCATTCGAGAATAATTAATTTGCCACCGGGCCTTAAAACTCTTTTGATTTCTGACAAGCCTTTTTCAAGGTTTTCGAAATTTCTTACGCCAAACGCAACTGTAACTGCATCAAACGAATTATCACTGAATAAAATTGCCTCACTGTCGCCATTTAACAACTCGATATTATTTTGCAATCTTTTTTCTAATATTTTTTTTCTTCCTATTTCAAGCATTCCATCGCTTATATCAATTCCCGTGATTTTATCCGGTTTCAATATATTATAGCTTATCAGGGCAAAATCCCCTGTTCCTGTAGCAACATCCAGGATTTGTTTTGGATGCAATGAAATCAATTCTTTGATCGCTTTTTTTCGCCAGGTCATATCAATTCCTGCGCTTAGAAAACGATTGAGAAAATCATAACGGAAAGCAATTTTATCAAACATATTTTCCACCTGCTTTTTTTTGCTTTCCAAAGAATCTTTAAAGGGAACAACCGTGTCGTGCGGATAAATATTCATTGCACCAAAGATAGTTTTTTGAAATTGTAAGTTTTACGCTTAACTATTCTTTCACTTTTATTTTAGAAAATTATCAGGTGTTAGGCGTAGCTGTTGCATTAAGTATTAAATCGCTGGTCTTCAGGCCGGATGTCGGTTGCCGGTTGTCGTTTTTCTTATTGTATATTGCGAATATGCACATAAAAAAAGCACAGTATATTATCAGCAGCCCTTCGTTTGAAAAATGCCCGCCGTCTGACAGGCCTGAATACGCTTTCATCGGCAGGAGTAATGTAGGCAAATCTTCACTGATCAATATGTTGTGCGACAATGAAAAACTCGCCAAAATATCTAATTCTCCCGGCAAAACACAAATGATCAATCATTTTGAAATTAGCAGCGTTTCCAAGGCTGGCGACTTTAATGAAACTAAATGGTACCTGGTTGATTTACCAGGCTATGGCTTTGCAAAAATTTCAAAAAGCAGCAGAAACAGATGGGAGCAAATGATTGAAAATTATCTGAGAAAAAGAGAAAATTTGGTAAACATTTTTGTGCTGATCGATGCAAGGCATTCACCACAAAAATTGGATCTTGAATTCATAAAACGGCTTAATTTATGGCAAATTCCTTTCACAATTATTTTTACCAAAGCAGATAAAGAAAAGCAGGCTGTTGTAAGTAAAAATGTAAAATCATTTTTAGAAAGCCTGCGCAAAACACAACAATTCTTACCGCAACATTTTGTAACCAGTTCGGCAAAAAAATCAGGAAAGAATAAAGTACTTGATTTGATTAGCGAAATGAATGAAAATTTCCTGAAAAATTAAAAATGAATTTTCTATAAAAAGAGTTGTTTCGTTCTAACACCTAACACCTAACATCTAATAACTCATATCTTATATCTTATACCTCATACCTCATACCTCATACCTCATCTCTACAATAATTTTTCTAATTCTTCATTTACAAATTCCATTAATGTTTTAATATTTTCTGAAGAAAAATCAAACGTAAGTTCTGCGGCTTTATACAGCTCAGGCAAGGTTTTAGTGGCTCCGAGGCTTAAAGCTTTCATATAGTTATCCAATGCCTGTTCAGGATTTTTTTTGTATTGCATCCAAAGCCCGATAGCACCTAATTGCGCGATGCCATATTCAATATAATAAAATGGAACTTCATACAAATGCAATTGCTTTTGCCAGCCATTTTCTACATATTTTTCAAGCCCGGCGTAATCAATGACTCCTTCAGAAAATTCATTGATAATTTCCATCCATCGTTTAGATCTTTCCTGGGATGAATGATCCGGATTCTCATAAATCCAATGCTGAAATTTATCAATAACGGCGATCCACGGAAAAATAGTTACCACTCTTTCCAGTTGATGCTCTTTAGCTCTTTTTAAATCGTCTTTATTTTTAAAAAATACTTCCCAATGATCCATGCTAAAAAGCTCCATGGCCATGCTGGCCACTTCGGCGATCTCCATTGGGTAATCTTTAAATGAATTGAGTTCGAGAGAATGGGTAAGAAAAGATTGAATGGCATGTCCGCCCTCATGCACCATTGTGGTTACATCATGCATTTGACCGGCAGCATTCATAAAAATAAACGGCGCACCGCTTTCCGCCAGTGGCATGTTGTATCCACCAGGAGCCTTGCCACTCCTGCTTTCCAGGTCGAGGTGCTTCATTGTATTCATCTTAGTTAAACAATCTCCAAAAAATGGGCGAAGCTTCGTAAAACATTCAATGGTTTTATCAAGCAATTCCTTTCCTGTTGTAAAAGGAGTTAAAGATTTGGTGCCTTCAGGCTCTGCTTCTATATCCCACGGACGAAGCGTTTTAAGATTTAATTTTTGTTTTTTATGAGAATATATTTTTTTTACCAAAGGCAAAACATGTTCTTTTACAGAATCATGAAATCGAAAAGTATCTTCTTTGGTATAATCAAACCGCCCGAGTTCTTTAAATTTAAAATCACGGTAATTTTCAAAGTCCGCATTGAGCGCTTCCTGGTTTCTTTTCTTTATTAGTTCTGTAAATAATTTATTCAATTCATCTTCATCCTGCAACCTTCTTTCATTCACTTTGCGGTAAACTTCTTCGCGTAAATTTCTGTCGTGGCTTTCATAAAACTTACCGGCCTGCTGCAGCGTGTATTCTTTGCCGTTGACCTCTACCGCCATCTTTCCGGTAATCATTCCATATTGCTGTTGCAATACGGCAAGCTCAGCATGGATAGGAATATTTTCTTCACGAAAAAGTTCAATGCTTTTTTTTACAGATCGCAGGTAAGTGAAGTATTTATCTTTATCCAATTCATTTAGGAATGGAGATCTGGCCAATTTTTTATTCAGCTCAAAAGCATAAGGCTGAACCTTTGGTTGGATTTCCATACAATAATAATTGAAAGATTCTTCCAATGATTTATTGTTGGTGTCGCACGTCATTTTAATCTGGCGCCAGCAAAATTCCTCATTGAGCATGGCTTCCAGCTCGCTCATATCTTTCAGCCATTTTTCAAATTCATCTTTCGAATGAAGATTTCTTTTTAAAAGTTCTGTAAAAAAAGGCTCAATGGTTCCCCAATCAGAAGCAATTAGATTCTGTGGTAAATAGTTCCTGGTTAATTTTTTTATATCAGTAGGCGAATTCATTTTTATTGTGTTTTGAATAATAGACAAAAAAGATTTTATTTCTATGAGAATTCTATGTTTTAAGTTATGACAATTTTTAAAACTTCATTAATAGCCACATAAGCCTGAATGTAGAAAATCATATTTTTTTAATACCCGGTTTATTTAATAAGTGCACGAAAGTAAAACCTTAATTTATGTTATTCACACCAAATATTAATCACGGGCTTTTCAGCACAATTTAAAAAAGCGGTTTTGTGCAACGCTTCTTTTCATCAAAGTTACTTTATCAGGTTTGGAATTTTACTACTATAAAATTGATAAAACTCACGATATTTGCAATTGAATTTTGCCAATCATTTCCTATTTTTATTATGAAAGATTTTTCCTTTATCACCAGCTCGCATCCCGCTTACATTGAAAATTTATATACTGATTTTAAAAAGGATCCAGAAAGTGTAGATATAGATTTGAGAAAATTTTTTGAAGGATTTGATTTCGCAGTTTCCAGCCAAAATGGCCATGCAAAAATTGCTGAAATCTCTACAACTTCTCCAATTAGCCTTGACAAAGAGTTTGGTGTTTATCAATTAATAAATGCTTATAGAAAAAAAGGAAATTTAATTGCTAAAACAAATCCTATCAGGGAAAGAAAAGATAGGCACGCCAATCTTGATCTTACATTTTTTGGTCTCGATAAGAACGATCTGCAAACTGATTTCTTTGCAGGAAAATTTGCAGGTTTGGGAAAAGCCACACTTCAAAATATTATTGCTCATTTAAAAAAATGCTATACAGAATCTGTTGGCGTAGAATTCAGCTCGCTCAATGATAATACAAAAGTAGAATGGATCATCAATGCAGTAGAAAATACGATGATGCAAACTATTCCTCTTGAACAAAAAAAGAGAATACTTCAAAAATTAAATGAAGGGGTGATGTTTGAAAAATTTCTTCAAACGAAATATGTTGGGCAGAAGAGATTTTCTTTGGAAGGCGGAGAGAGCACTGTAGCGGCTTTAGACGCCATAATACATGTTGCGGCAGAGAATGAAGTCCGGGAAGTAGTGATCGGTATGGCTCATCGCGGAAGGTTAAATATTCTTGCAAATATCCTGGGAAAAACATACGAACAAATTTTTACTGAATTTGAAGGAAACGCAAAAATTGATTCCACTATGGGCAGTGGCGACGTTAAGTATCACAAAGGCTACAGCAGCGATATAGAAACTGCCGGTGGCAAATTGGTTCATTTAAAACTTACTCCTAATCCTTCTCATTTAGAAGCGGTAGATCCTGTAGTTATTGGCTTCGCCAGAAGTAAGGCTGATGTAATTTATAACAGTGATTATGATAAAATATTGCCCATTTTAATTCATGGTGATTCTTCACTTGCAGGGCAGGGAATTATTTATGAAGTTTTACAAATGAGTGGATTAAAAGGCTATTCTACCGGCGGTACTTTGCATTTTGTGATTAATAATCAAATTGGGTTCACTACCGACTTTGATGATGCGCGCACCTCAGATTATTGTACTTCAATCGCTTCGGCCGTTCAGGCTCCGGTATTTCATGTAAATGGAGATGATGTAGAAGCTGTGGTAAAAGTATCGCAAATCGCCATGATGTACAGGCAGGAATTTAATAGTGATATTTTTATTGATATGGTTTGCTACCGCAAGCATGGACATAATGAAGGTGACGATCCAAAATTTACTCAACCGGTATTGTATTCAATTATTGACAAGCAACCCAATCCGCGCGAAGTATACATAAAATGGCTGATGATGCACGGGGATGAAGGCACAGCCGAACTCGCGAAAGAAATGGAAAAAAAATTCTGGAGCGATTTACAGGAGCGTTTAGATGAAATAAAACAAAATCCTTTGCCTTATAGTTATCAGAAACCCGAACTTTGGTGGCAAAGTTTACGCAAAGCAACTCCCGAAGATTTTAATGGTTCGCCGGTAACAGCTGTCCCTAAAGATGAGCTTGAAAATTTATTCGGGGCTATCATGAAATTACCTGAAAATTTCACTCCTTTAAAAAAAATAAAAAAGATTCTGCAGGATAAAATTACCTTATACGAAGACGAAGGAAAATTTGACTGGGCCACCGGAGAACTTCTCGCTTATGCAACGGTTTTGCAGGAAGAGAAGGATGTCCGCATGAGTGGCCAGGATATTTGCAGGGGAACTTTCAGCCATCGCCATGCTGTTGTGAGAGATGAAAAGACTGATGAATTTTATAACCGGCTGAGTAACATTTCTGATAAACAGGGCAAGTTAAGAATATGGAATTCTCTTTTAAGCGAATATGCGGTACTTGGTTTTGAGTATGGTTATGCAATGGCAAATCCTAATGCGCTTGTTCTTTGGGAAGCACAGTTTGGAGATTTTGTAAATGGAGCGCAAACAATTACGGACCAGTTTATCAGTTGTTCAGAACAAAAGTGGGGACGAATGAACGGACTGGTTGTTTTACTACCGCACGGCTACGAAGGGCAAGGACCGGAACATAGCAGTGGCCGCATTGAGCGGTTTTTGCAAATGTGTGCTGAATTGAATATGGTAGTTACCAACATTACAACCGCAGCAAATTTTTTCCATGGCTTAAGAAGGCAGCTTGCATGGCCATTTAGAAAACCTTTAATTAATTTTTCACCAAAAGCCAACCTTCGCCATCCGGGAAGCTACAGTAAAATTGAAGAATTCACAACAGGTGGTTTTAAAGAAATCATAGACGATGAATCAATAAAAGAGCCTTCAGCAATTACAAAAGTTTTATTTTGTTCAGGTAAAATATATTTTGACCTGAATGAAAAAAGAGAAAAGGAAAACAGGAAAGATATCTCTATCATCAGGCTCGAACAATTGTATCCTTTGCCTCTTAATCAGCTAAATGATCTTTATAAAAAATACAATAAAGCTATTTGGTTTTGGGTTCAGGAAGAACCCTTGAATATGGGCGCAGCCTCATTTTTGAGGATGAACCTTACTACTATTAATTTTGGAGTTATAACCAGGGCTCCAAGTGCAGCTACAGCATCAGGTTATGCAAAAATTCATGCAGAAGAACAGGCGGAAATTTTAAATACTTCTTTTTCAATTTAAAAATTATTCCGAATAGTTACGAAAAAGGAAAAATTGAGGCGTTTAATCTCTGACTTGCGTTCAATATTGTAATACCAATAATTTCTTTATTCTCATAACGGATTATTATTTCATCATCAGTCATTACAGAATCATCAGCATCGTTGGGTTTTTTAAAATGCAAATACAGCACATCTGTTTCATTGTCGTAGGATGACCAAATATTTGTGTGTTTAAGAAAGTAGGGTAAAGCGTTATTGATTTCTTTTAGTTCGGCTGTCTCCATACGATTTTTTTCTTTTCAATTCTTGTTCCTTATTGGTAAAATAACCAGTAATTACGAATCCATCTTCTTCATTCACTTCTTTATATATCGCCACAATAAATTTATCATTTCTTTCTTTAAATCTTTTAATTGCAATTTTTGCGCTGTTATTGCCTTCGTAAATTATCTCTGGATTTTGTATGGTTCAAGTAATTCGTAATAATAACAGCAATTTCTGGATGTCCGGTCGTTATGTGCTGTTATCGTTCAATAGTTAAACTAATTGGAATATTATTCTTGGAAATTGCTATGGCCATTTTATTCAACCCAATTATAAAATAAGAAAGTTAATGAATTTAAATCTTACTCATACTTGCGTATCTATTTCACCTTCACTTTGCGTATTTCTCATTTTAGCTTAGGTTTGTAAAATCTTAAAAATTATTCATGGCAGTAGAAATTAAAGTGCCTTCCGTTGGCGAAAGTATTAATGAAGTTACGCTTACAAAATGGCTGAAAAAAGACGGTGAATGGGTTGACCGCGATGCAGTGATCGCAGAGCTTGAAAGTGAAAAAGCCACTTTCGAGATCAATGCAGAGAAGGCCGGAATTTTACATACTATCGCCAAAGAAGATGATACTTTAAAAATCGGTGATGTCGTTTGTACGATCGATGATACTGCACAAAAGCCTGAAGTAAAACAAGAAACTAAAGAAGAGAAAAAGCCGGAATCACCAAAAGCTGAACCCAAGCCTTCAGAAAAAATCCAAGATCAGAAATCAGAAAAACAAGATGTTCAAAAAGATATAAAAGCTACTCCGGTAGCTGCAGCAATTTTAGCCGATAAAAAAATGGATGTATCAAAAGTTACTCCTACCGGCTTCCATGGAAAAATTACCAAAACCGATGTTTTGGATGCTCTATCAAATCCGGGACGAGCAATAGGGAAAGAGCTTTTCAGCCGCGAAGAAAAGCCACAGAAAATGACTAACCTGCGCCGCACAATCAGCCGCAGGCTGGTAGAAGCGAAAAACAGTACTGCTATGCTTACCACTTTTAATGAAGTGGACATGAGCCCTATTATGGATTTACGAACAAAATATAAAGAGGTTTTCAAAAAAACTCATGAAGTAAATCTTGGGTTCATGAGTTTCTTTACGAAAGCCTGCTGTTTTGCTTTGCAGGAATGGCCTGCAGTGAATGCGGGCATAGACGGAGACAATATTATTTACCACGAATTTTGCGATATTTCAATTGCGGTTTCATCGCCCAAAGGATTGGTTGTCCCGGTTATAAGAAATGCTGAAAGCCTTAGCATGGCTGAGATTGAGAAAGAAGTAGTTCAGCTTGCTTTAAAAGCCAGGGAGAGTAAACTGACGATTGAAGAAATGACCGGCGGAACATTTACCATAACTAATGGCGGAATTTTTGGTTCATTAATGAGTACGCCGATACTCAACATACCGCAGAGTGCCATTCTTGGAATGCATAATATTGTTGAACGCCCGGTTGCTGTAAAAGGCCAGGTAATTATCAAGCCGATGATGTACATCGCCTTGAGCTATGATCATCGCGTTATTGATGGCCGCGAATCAGTAAGTTTCCTGGTTCGGGTGAAAGAAATGCTTGAAAACCCTGAACAGCTTTTATTTGGAAAAGACCCTGTGAAAGCGCTTTTGCAGCTTTAACTTTCAAGTAAAATAATTATGAATACCTATGAAAATTCTTCCATCAAAAAAGGAAATCATTTTCACAGATATTCAGAATATGCTACAGGCCTTATTTCCAAATACAATGGCAATGAACCTTTCCATCTATATTTAAAAAAATATTTTTCCTTTAATAAAAAACATGGTTCCAAAGACAGGAAACTGATAACCTCTCTGTGTTATAATTATTTTCGTTTAGGCTTTGGCGTTAGTAAGAATATTGAGATAACCGAAAAAATAGTTTTTGCTACTTTTCTCATTGAAAAAAATCCATCATTGTTTCTTGAATCTCTGAGACCGGAATGGAATAAGAAAATACATTTAAGCATTTCGGAGAAACTTGAAATGTCAAAAAATATTTTTGATGTAGAAAAAATATTTCCTCTAAAAGATGAATTAAGCGATGAAATTGCTTTTGAAAAATTCAGTTTGGCATTTTTAATTCAGCCAAAATTATTTATAAGAATCCGGCCCGGATGTAAAACCACAGTTATTGATAAACTGAAATCCGCCAATATTTCTTTTGAAAAAATAAATGAAAATTGCCTTTCATTTTCCAATAATGAAAAAGTAAGCAGCGTAATTAAGATTGATAAAGAAGCGGTAATTCAAGATTATAACTCACAAAGAACAGGGGAATTCCTAACATCCTACATCACACATAACACATCGTGCATTTCTCTCTGGGATTGCTGCGCAGCGAGCGGAGGCAAATCCATACTTGCTTATGATCTTTTAAAAAATGCAGAACTAACAGTCAGCGACACACGAAAAAATATTCTGAAAAATCTACATTCTCGCTTTTCTAAAGCAAGCATAAAAAATTATCATTCTTTTATTACCGATCTTCCGGCTCTCCCTCCCCTGAAGCAAGTCGGAGGGAGGCTTTTTGACCTCATCATTGCAGATGTTCCCTGCAGCGGCTCCGGCACCTGGTCAAGAACACCGGATCAACTTCATTTTTTTCAAAAAAAAAATATTGAAAAATATGCAAAGCTTCAACAAAAAATAGTAACAAATGCTATTCGATATTTGAATGAAGATGGTTATTTATTATATATTACCTGTTCTGTTTTTGAAAAAGAGAATGAAGAAAATATTGCTTTCATTCAAAAAAAACTGGGACTTGAATTATTGGAATGTAGATATTTGAAAGGCTGTGAAATGAAGTCGGACACGTTGTTTGCGGCAATTTTTAAGAAAAACCCAGATAAACTTTCTATTTAGTATTTTAATTCTCAATTTCTAATTCTTAATTTTTAATTCTTCACTGCGCCACCACTTTAAAACTTTGTTTACTTTTTCCATCAGTAAATTTTAAAATATAAACGCCACTTTCCAATGGTTGGAAATTATCAAACGGAATAACCTGTGGTTGTTCAGCCTGCAAAGGAATTTGTTTTGAGAAATATAGTTTTCCTATAGCATCATACAATTGGAATATTCCTGTAGCCGTATTTGCAGGATTTATTAAAATAGTAAAATTATTCCTAAATGGATTCGGGAATATCCTGATCCGGTTATTTCCCAAAACTGTACTTACATTTCTTAAAATTCTTTGTTGGTTCAAATCTTCAAATGCAATACGGAAATTTGGAATTCCATAACCTATCCTATCATTTGGAACATTATAAATACTGCTGCTTTTTTCCACAGCATTAATAATTTGCATGTTATTAAATTCAGGAAAAGCCTGCCATAAACAAGTTACTAATCCCGCGAGAT
This sequence comes from Bacteroidota bacterium, assembly GCA_030853195.1. Taxonomy (GTDB): domain Bacteria; phylum Bacteroidota; class Bacteroidia; order Chitinophagales; family Chitinophagaceae; genus Ginsengibacter. The sequence goes on from JALYVO010000005.1 coordinate 44,622, forward strand.
TCGGTGTTGCAAAAGAAGTTCCATTACCCGAAGCAATAGGCCCGCTTATAGAAGATGTTGCAGTCCCCACTCCAACCGAAGCCACCGTTGGTTTTATTCTACCATCGCTGGAAGGGCCGTAGCTGCTGAAGCTTGCCACATTTCCTGAAGCATCCACTGCGCCAACAGTTATAACACTATCCGCATCTGCAGGGGTTGTTATAAAATGCCAGGCGCTGTTGCCTTCATTGCCTGCAGCAATCAATAATATCATTCCCTTTTGTGCAGCCATGGTCGCGGCTTTTGCAATCATAGTGGTATGTCCATTCATGTCTGCATAAGTGTGATTAAAAACCGGGTTGTCAAAAGTATTGTAGCCAAGTGAAGTAGTGGTAACATCAACCCCGGCGCTATCTGCACGCTCTGCCGCTGCGATCCAATTCTCTTCCTCAACAGGGGATTCTGATGAAACATCTTCAGACTCGTACAACAAAAATTTTGCTTTGGGGCAGCTTCCCACTAATTGGCCGGGAATATTTCCCGCGATAATCGAGAAGCACATCATTCCATGTTCATACTCTTCGTTTACGCTTATTTTATTGTGAACAAAATCATAAGTTTCTACAATTTGATTATTTAGATTGACACTATCAAAAGCAGGCAAAGTCTGGTAATGATAAAATCCTGCATCTAAAATTCCAATCAGCATTCCTTCGCCATGAAAACCCTGGTCGTGCAAATATTCTCCTTCATGAATATGAATTTGCGCATAAGAATTTCCATAATTATAAAAGCTTGTAATCCCTGTTGGAGAAAGTGGCGAAGTAATGTTTTTGGCTTGTTCAATAAATTTATTTTTTGCAATAATCTGCCGGTTAGAGATACGCTTGACAGGTTGCGCGTTTATTACAAAAGGCAAACTGTTGATCTTCGCAAGAGCAATAGAATCAGTAGTTTCAATGCAAACCTGGTTGAGCCATTTCGATTGATTTAAGATTATAACCTTTCCTGATAAACGCAAACTATCAATATACCCTGGAACTATTGGCAGATCGGTTTCATCAACAATGATGTGTTGTTTGGTTCTCCTGTCAATAGATCTTTGAGATAAAAACTGTGATGGATTATTTACTGAAAACGGCGTGCCCGTTTTATCTTTAAGCTTAACGACGTATTTAGTAAACTGAGCATAAACATTGACTGAAAAAAATAATGAGAGGAAGAAAAATGAAAAGAAATTTTTCATAAAATAAATTGATACAAGCCTAAATGTAGATTTTTCATAAGCCACGAATCACACGAAGTTACACGAATTAAAAACTTTTTTTTAGAGCAAAAACTGAAATGAATATTACTTAAAAGAAATGAGAAAAGCCAAAATGTAGATTTCCCGATTAGACCAATAGCAGTTAATAAATCTTCGGTTTAATTGTGATCTATGATGCTCATTTTTATACCATAACCCGTATAGCTGTTGTTATTGACGCTTTGATATTCCCAATGCAAAAATTCACGATAAATCAATCCAATCCCTTTTCCATATTTTTCTACCGAGTAAGTTTTTTCTGCATAATCGGTGTTAGGTAATGAAGGATCCTGGCCTAAAAATTCATCTCGTTCTCCAACTTTTAAAGTACTGTCAATCGTGAGTGAATTGATGGTGAGCGGCACACCAATACTGTCATAGATATAATCCCAGTCATCCAGATATTTTACATCAGAATATTGAGAATAGGTGTCGATAAATGAGTTTCCTTTCCATGAAAAACCTTGTTTTATGGGCAGCCTCAACTTTACAAAACGAAGATTATTTTCATCATATTCAAGAGAGTTTTCAGTGGGAACCACCATGAAAGTATTGTTTGGAACCCACTCTTGTGTAGAATCCTGGCGCAAATATCTTATGACACGAAATGCAGGCCGGCCAATGTTATCTGTGATTTGCGCATCCACTCTATCCTGCGCCTGGTAGTGCATTATAGAATCTGTTTTTCCAAAAGATAAAAAAACGGTTGAATCAAGATTGTAGGTAATATATTTTCCAACTTGTAATGGATAATAATCGCTGATAGATGCTGTTTTAAACATTTCGGTTTGTTTTTTACAGGACACCAAAAAAATCACAAGGAGAAAAAAATATCCGGTAAAATATTTTGCCATACGAATAGAATTATGAAATATAAATTATGAATTATTCAACTAATCTTCAACACTTCAGCTTTCTAAACCTCTTAAACCCTTAAATCCTCAGCTCTCAACTCTTTGAATAATTCCCCCGCCAATAACATCATCTCCTTCATAAAAAACAGCGCTTTGTCCCGGGGCAATTCCTTTTACATTTTCATAAAAACGGACTTTTACGCCATTTTCGTATGTGAACAGGTTTGAAAGCGCACCTTTATCTTTATACCTGATTTTTGTCAGGGCTTCCATTCCATCTGAAATGCCATCATATTTGATCCAGTTAATTCCTTTTACATTCATTTGACTTCCTTTCAGATCTTCTTCATCGCCTAAAACAATCGTATTAGTTTCCGGAATAATTTGGGTAACAAACGCAGGTTTCCCAAGAGCAATGTCTAACCCTTTTCTTTGACCGATAGTATAAAAAGGGTAGCCTTTGTGCGGGCCTAAAATTATTCCCGTTTTATCTACAAAATATCCCCCCGAAACACTTTCTTCAAGCCCTTTCACTTTTCTTTTTAAGAAGCTGCGATAATCGTTATCAGGAACAAAACAAATTTCGTAACTCTCATTTTTCTTCGCAAGTTCAGGATATCCAAAATCAATGGCCATTTGCCTTATTTCAGTTTTGCGATAGCCTCCAAGAGGCAAAAGGGTTCGGCTTAGTAAATCTTGCTGTAATCCCCACAGGACATAGCTTTGATCTTTGGTTTCATCAATTCCTTTTCTTATAAAATAACGTCCGTTCTTATGCTGATGAATTTGCGCGTAGTGGCCGGTTGCTATAAAATCACAACCAAGCGCGTCGGCTCTTTTTGAAAGCGCCCGCCATTTAATGTGTGTATTGCACAATACACAAGGGTTAGGTGTGCGACCGGCAATATATTCTTCAACAAAATTTTCAATTACAAAATCGCCAAATTCCTCACGGATATCTAAAATAAAATGTGGAAAGCCATGTTGCACCGCTGCCATGCGTGCGTCATTAAAGCTATCAATATTGCAGCAGCCGGTTTCTTTATTGTTTTTGCCTCCACTGGTTGCATAATCCCAGGTCTTCATAGTAATTCCTACCACTTCATAACCATCATTATGAAGCATCAAAGCAGCAACGGTACTATCTATACCGCCACTCATCGCCATTAAAACTTTTCCTTTTGCACTCATATTTGAAATAGTGGCAAAGATACAAATTTGCGCAGGGCTATATGAAATGATGATTATTTTCACGCCCTCATTTCTTATCTTTATAAAATTCTTTAAAAAAATTACATGCTTTCAACTTATATTGGATTTATGGCGGCTATTGGAACAACCATTTCTTTTTTACCCCAGGTGATTAAAACATGGAAGAGCAGGTCTGCAAAAGATTTATCACTTGAGATGTTTCTAATTTTTTTCATAGGAACTGCGCTGTGGCTGATTTATGGAATAATGGTTGGCGATAAACCAGTAATGATAGCAAATCTTATAACATTGCTACTTTCAGGAATTATTTTATTTTTTAAATTAAAATATAGGGATAAATAGCACAATGTATTTGTATGAATATTTCGATATTTCTATTGTCTCAAGGTTGTCTACTTAATAATTCTAAAAAAAATTATGCCGTATCAAAGAAAAGATTACCTTTATGCATATTAATGATTTAGTCTGTTTTTCTTTTGGCTGAATGTTTCTCTTTTTCAAGTTTTCTTCAGTTCATTGTAGCTACTAATTCATTAATTCTAAATTAATTATTAAAAAAAAGTTTTTTACAATGAACATCTACGTAGGTAATCTCAGTTGGTCAATGACCGATGACGATTTAAGCAACTTATTCAGTCAATATGGTACTGTTACAAGTGCAAAAATTTTAAAAGAAAAAAATACCGGTCGAAGTAAAGGCTTTGGTTTTGTTGAAATGGAAGACGATGAAGCAGCAAAAACTGCTATCGCAACCTTAAACGAAAGTGAAGTGCAAGGTCGTAAATTGATCGTTAATGAATCACAACCACGCCCTGAAGGCGGCGGCGGCGGGTACAAGAAAAGTGGCGGCGGCTACGGTGGCGGGAGAAGCAGCGGTGGTGGATATGGCGGCGGTGGTGGCAGAAGCAGTGGCGGCGGTTACGGTGGTGGCGGTGGCGGCTACAAGAAAAGTGGCGGTGGTGGATATGGTGGCGGCAGTAGAAGCGGCGGTGGCGGCGGATATAATAAAGATTATTGATAATTTACTAATAAAATTTATCGAATCCTTCTCATTAATTTGGGAAGGATTTTTTTTATTTCTCCCAAAGCAAAACTTTACTACATTATTTGCTTTGCAAATAAATCAATATACTCATGCCTTTTCACTTTTTAAAAAATTAGGTAGCTAGCTTTCTCAACTGAAATCATCTTTACCGGTGAAATTATGATTATCCATAATAAATTCTTTGTTGTTTGGACTGATTTTTTCAAAAAAATTTATCTAAAAATATTTGAATTTTAATATGCTTTCCTTACCTAATACATTGTCTAATGATATAAACCAAAAATATTTTCATGTTTCTGGAAAGCCATTATATAGTTATTTGAAATTTAAAAAAACATTATTAAGTAAAATATCCAGCAATAATTTTTTTAATTTAATCATTAAAAACAAGGTTGTAATTGCGATGACGAGAGTTAACTACACACTGATCCTGCTAACGATCATATTTTAAATGATACAGAAGCAATGAAATTATGGAGAAGGGAATATGAAAAAGGTTAGGAACCAATTGTATAATTTTCCCCTAACAAAATGACTATTTATTTCAGTTCCTTTATTTTAATGCTTTTAAAACTTACTTCGTTACCATGATCCTGTAACAAAATGTGTCCCTTTTTTGCTTCGCCAAATTGTGGCCACACCTTGAATTTGCTTATCGCAACAAGATCTCTGAACGCCTGAGAACCCCTTTCATATTCCAATACTTTTACACCATTTAAATAATGTTCTACATGATTATTCGGATAAACAACAATGCGCCCGGAATTCCATTCGCCAATTTTATGCACAAACCGTGGTTGCTTTTTTGCAGGAATCAAATCATACAATGAGGCCAGAGTGCGGTCTCCATCGCGCCCCAGCTTTGCATCAGGATGAATCGCGTCATCCAAAACCTGGTATTCAAGACCAATAGCCGAGCCTTGATTATGTTCATCTAAGGTTACAAAATATTTTACACCACTATTAGCGCCCGGAGTCATTTTAAAATCAAAAGAAAGATCAAAAGCAGAAAATTCATCTTTAGTTACAATATCGCCACCATTGGCGCCTTCTTTTCCTTCCGAAGAAAGAACAGTGATAACCCCATTTTTCACCTGCCAGCCTTTTTCAGGAAAGCCGGGTTCATAAGCCCCTTTCCATCCTGAGGCATCTTTGCCATTGAATAATAACTTCCATCCGTTGTTTTTTTCGTAAGAAGTAAGATTATTGGAAATATTATTTACTACAAAAATTCCTTTTGGGAATTGAGTCTTTTTCAAGTCGTTTGTTTTTATTTTTATATTTTTAAAATATACCTTTTCACCCGCATATTCCGATTTAGTCACGGCGTGAACCTGCAAGCCAATAAATCCTTTTTTATCTATAGTGTCCACTAAATACGCAACCGGAATATCATTGATCCAGGTTTTTATTTCATTGCCAATACATTCCATTTTTAAATGATTGTAAACCCCGATCTTAAAAGCATTTTGAGCTTCCTGATGTAATGAAACAGGATACAGCCAGTCTCTTCTTCCCTCATCATAAACACCGCCAGACCATTTGCGCGAAGAAGGATCAATCTCAAACTGGTAGCCAAACACAAGGCCTTTACCATTGTGCCCCGAAGAATTAAAATGACTTCTCATCTGAACGCCGGAATTACTCGTAGTATCGTTAATTTTTACATCCATCTCCAAAACAAAATCATCAAATTCTTTCTTCGTAACCAAAAATGTATTTCCTGAGTTTACTACGGTAGTACCCACGATTGCTCCATTTTCTACTTTGTAGTCAGCGGTTCCTGCTAATTTTTTCCAACCTGAAAGTGTTTTTCCATCAAATAAACTCTGCCAGCCGCGATTATTTTCCTGTGAATAAACATTGCCACATATTAAAAGCAAAAATGACAAACACATAAAAAAAGAAACAGATATTAACTTTTTCATACCCGGGAAATTTTAATTGAAAAAATGAAACTTGATGCAACAAATCTATTAAAACATGTTTAAGAAAGCCGAAAAGTAGTTTTATATTTTTATTTATGATTAGAGAGATAATATGAAGTCTACGTAACCCCTAAAGTAAATTTACTAATTTTAGCCTGGTACATTTATCATTCACACAGTAAATTCAATAATTAAATAATTAAGCGTTAACGCTCTTGCAAGGCTATGTCTGCTTTATATCTTTGTACCAGAAGTTGATTGATGTTCAACAAACATTAATCAAAAATCCAAATCCATTGAAAAGAGCCGTTTCCTTAATCCAGGAAAAACCAACAAAAAATCCGATATCAGTCAACTTCTTTTTTTTTAAATTCAATGCCTTAGAAAATAATAATCCCCAATGAAACCAAGGCTTTTAAAAGCCATCCTTTTATCCAAAGGAAAAACCAACCCGCAAGATTAAATAATTAAAAACTTTCGCTTTAACCAGCGGGAGTTTTTTTTTATGCAAACACTTATCTCAGACAAACCATAAAGTAGTTTTTTCAGATTTCCTTTTATTTACCGGAAGTACAAATTACGAGTAGTTGACAAATCAACAACAAATGTTTCCTTTCTTTGCGGCTTTATTAAAACACTTTGAATGATTGGTTTTTTAAATAATCAGTTTGTAGTTCTATGGAGCATTCCGCTCACTTTTTTGTTAATTGTTACAGAATTGTATATCGGTCATAAACGGCAACAAAAATATTATTCTGCAATTGATACACGCGACAATATTTTGTTGGGAATTTTGTTTGCCGCCGTAGAGGCCTTGTTGGGCGGTTTTTGTTTGCTTATGCTTATTGGAGTTTACAATCACGGATTCAGAATTACGCCTAACAATCTTTTGATATACTGGTTAAGCCTTTATTTATTAGAAGATCTTATTTATTATGCGATGCATTATCTCGATCATCATATAAGGGTTTTATGGGCCGGCCATATTACGCATCACAACTCCGGTGAATTTAATTTTTCTGTCGGGGTAAGGGCAGCTATTTTTGAACCTGTGGAAAAATTTATTTTCTTCATCCCGCTAGCAATTATCGGTTACAGGCCAATTGATATTTTACTTATTTATATCATCTCTCAAACGTACGGAACGCTGGCTCATACAAGGATTATAAAGAAAATGGGATTTCTGGAATATTTTCTCATCACGCCGTCGCATCACCGTGTACACCATGCAAAGAATATAAAATATTTAGATAAAAATTTTGGTATGACCATCATTATTTGGGATAAATTATTCGGCACTTTTCAAAAAGAAGATGATGCTGTATCAATAGAATATGGCGTAAGAAAAACTACGCCTTATACCAGTTTTTTAGATGTAGTAACCAACGAAATAAAACAGATCATAAAGGACACCCGGCAACAAATAACTTTTAAACAAAAGCTGAAATATATTTTTGGCTTGCCGGGTTATAGCCACGACGGCAGCAGGCAAACCACTAAACAATTGCGAGAGGAGAATGAGATCATTTAAAAGCGTCTATTCATGACTGATATGTCGAAACCTTCTTCAATTTATTAGGTAAGCCCAAAAGTAGTTTTTTTAGATTTTCCGGATAAATCAGGATTTAACAGAATTATTCTTTCGGTCAAGAAACTTATCAAAAAAATCACACCATTGTATTAATTGGAAAATCATTAATGTGCTATTAAACTTTTATTCAGTAAAAATATTGGTAAGATAAAAACGAAAAAGAAAATTACTTGAACACATCAGTTCATTATCGTAACAGCTTTTTTAATTTAGAAGGTTGTTGTCCTACATCAAATACGGTAATTATTTGCACTTCTTTTTTCTTATTTCGTTAATAAATAATATTTTGTTTGCTGATTGCATATTTGCGGATATTCTTTTGCTTATTAAAATACCCAAAAAGGCGCGGGTTTATAGAAACTATAAAATAAAATATTTCTAATTTTTTCAGAAACTCGTCAACAACATCCTGATTCCAATTTTGGGAGAGGTAGGTTAGAATACTACTTATATCTTCTTTTGCCTGAGGAGAAATAATTACAGTTTTGGGCTGATTATTTCTTACTGCCATATTTCATATTTATTTCATTTAAAAAAGTTCCAAAATCGGTTCCTTCTTCGTTGTCTAATTCGCTGATGCCTTTGACAATTTTTCTTTCAACCAAATTTCTTTCAACTTTAATATCAGCGTATTTCTGTTGGCTGACAAATTCTTTAAAAATCTTGTAAGCAGATTTAAGCTGGCTGGCATCCATTTCTTCCAGGCTTTTATGAATTTTATTTTTTATTGTAGCGGTTGACATATTTTTTTATTTTGTTGAAAAATACATTTTTTTGTTTAATCAAAATATAGATTACTCACAAAATATGAGTGCAGAACAAACCATTCATCCTCTAGCCGCGATCGTTTTTTCAATTCTTAGCAATCCAGCAATATATCCAGAATAAAATTAAAATTTACAGCCAACCACAAAAAATCCCTTCAGAATTAACTGAAGGGGTTTAAATAAATATGGCAGACACCTGCTCTCCTGCATTTTTGTGTAGTACAATCGGCCATGAAGGGCTTAATTGCTCTGGAAACCCTAGCCTGCGGGGATTTACCTCTGGTTCCTCTCCTATATTGATATCAACACCCATTCTCACATCTCAAAAAGGGTACGGTGATGCGGATCAGATAAGATGAAAATAGTTCAATCCATAAAATAAAAAAGCCTTTCATTTCTGAAAGGCTTTAAATAAATATGGCAGCTACCTACTCTCCCACATTTTTGTGTAGTACCATCGGCCATGAGGGGCTTAACTGCTCTGTTCGGTATGGGAAGAGGTGAACACCCTCGGCAAAACCACCATAAAAAGGTAATGTTGAATTATAAATGATGAATGTAGAATAAGATTCCTTAAACTACTGGCATTTACAACCAACAAAGATTTTGTTGAGTCATGGATAAAGAATTGAATTCGGTACCCAATCAATAAATTAACATAAAGGGAAAGTTGTAATACTAATAAAAAAAAGATAAAGCTTACGGGCAATTAGTACTACTCGGCTTTGACATTACTGCCTTTATACCTGTAGCCTATCAACGTCATAGTCTTTGACGACCCTTAAAAGAAAACTCATCTTGAGGTTGGTTTCACGCTTAGATGCTTTCAGCGTTTATCCTATCCGTACATAGCTACTCTGCATTGCACCTGGCGGCACAACAGATACACCAGCGGTACGTACGACCCGGTCCTCTCGTACTAAGGTCATGTCCTCTCAATTTTCTAGCGCCCATCACAGATAGGGACCGAACTGTCTTGCGACGTTCTGAACCCAGTTCACGTGCCACTTTAATCGGCGAACAGCCGAACCCTTGGGACCTTCTCCAGCCCCAGGATGTGACGAACCGACATCGAGGTGCCAAACCTCACCGTCGATATGAGCTCTTGGGTGAGATCAGCCTGTTATCCCCAGAGTACCTTTTATCCTTTGAGCGATGGCCCTTCCATACAGAACCACCGGATCACTTTAGCCGACTTTCGTCCCTGCTCGACTTGTTTGTCTCACAGTCAAGCTCCCTTATACTAATACGCTCTATGTACGATTACCAACCGTACTGAGGGAACCTTTGCAAGCCTCCGTTACATTTTAGGAGGCGACCACCCCAGTCAAACTACCCACCATGTACTGTTTCCCGTTAGGGATTAGATTCTAAATGTTTAAAGGTTGGTATTTCAACGTTGACTCCACAATGGCTGGCGCCACTGCTTCGCAGTCTCCCAACTATCCTACACATCAAAAATTCAAAATCAATGCAAAGTTGTAGTGAAGGTTCATGGGGTCTTTCCGTCCCGTGACGGGTAACCGGCATCTTCACCGATACTACAATTTCACCGGGCTCGTGGAGGAGACAGTGTACAACTCATTAGACCATTCGTGCAGGTCGGAACTTACCCGACAAGGAATTTCGCTACCTTAGGACCGTTATAGTTACGGCCGCCGTTTACTGGGGCTTCAGTCAGAAGCTTTGGCTTGCGC
>JALYVO010000005.1:60000-164609 GCA_030853195.1 Bacteroidota bacterium
GAATGTTATTCAGGCAGCACTCACATTTAAAGCATTATTATCAGGGCAATTCAAATTTTAACATGCAGGAAGGGGCACAATGTTGTAAGTATAAATTACCGCGTTATAATAATTACAATGAATAGAAAAGAGTTTATCAGGTATGGGTCTCTTACTTTTGCATCATTAAGGATGCAACACACCAGGTTTTCAACGTTCCTACATACATCAAACGAAAAAAATATAAAGCCATTAGCCATTACCATGTGGGACTTCAGCTGGCTTGAGCGAAGATGGCCAGGTGCTGGTTACGAAGACTGGGATAAGGTATTAAACGAATTATTGGTTCGCGGTTATAATGCTGTGCGTATCGATGCATATCCACACCTTGTTGCCAATGATGCCACAAAAGAATATACCCTGCAGCCGGTTTGGAATACCCAGGATTGGGGAAGTCCCGATGTAAACAAAGTGATGGTGCAGCCAGCCTTAAACCAGTTTATTGCCAAGTGTAAAAAGCGGGGTATTATGGTGGGCTTATCCTGCTGGTATAGGCAGGATAACGATAAAATATTAATGAAGATTGACAGCCCCCAAAAGATGGCAGAGAACTGGATTACCACATTGCAAACAATAGAAAAAAACGGCCTGCTGGATGCTATTTTATATGTAGACCTGTGTAATGAATGGCCAGGTGATCTGTGGTGCCCCTTTTTTAAAAATGATCCGCCGTACCATTCATGGGGCTATTGGTATACCCCCAAATCCATGCGGTTCATGAAGGAATCTATTGAGCTTGTTCAAAAGGCTTACCCTCAATTACCCTTATGCTATTCTTTTACAGGTGGTGACCCTGCGTTATATCCAAAATATGACTTGTCTTTTTTTGGCCTCATAGAACACCATATTTGGATGGCACAGTTGAACAATGGAGAATATTATAAAGAAACAGGATATAAATATGAACGATTTTCACCCGAAGGGTATACTAATTTAGCGGCAAATTATGAAAAAGTGTACCGGCAACGTCCGGAGCATTGGCGCAAGATTTTAACTGAAGGAATACAACTTGTTGCCAAATCTGCCAGGGCTGCGAATCTACCCTTAATTACAACCGAGTGCTGGGGGCTTGTTGATTTTAAAGACTGGCCATTATTAAAATGGGATATTATTAAAGAGCTGTGCGAACTGGGCGTAACCACTGCGGTGGCTACCGGCCAGTGGATAGCAATGGCAACCAGCAACTTTTGCGGTCCGCAATTCAAGGGCATGTGGCAGGATGTGGCATGGCACCAACGGCTCACGGCCATCATAAAAAGAGCGCCGGTTAATAATGGTATACTGCAATCATCCATCATAAAACGTTTATCTGTTCCCGCCAAACATTGATTAGCCAATTTACTCCATACGCTTCGCCCTTATTTCACCACAATCATTTTCAAGCCACATGCCAGTAATTTTTCCATTGATATTTTCTTCAAGATTCAATCTTTATTACGCATGTTACATAGTTAATGCGTACTTTCAGGAGAAACAAAAATCCATGAAAATAATTTCACCAAAGGTCCACGGCATATTAGATTATGCTACTGTAATATTCTTGCTGGCGGCTCCCTCGCTGTTTAATATGGAAGGGCCCCTCCGCACCTTTACATATGCCCTGGCAGGCATACACTTTCTTTTAACCATACTCACCAGTTTTTCGCCCGGCCTTATTAAAGTTATTCCGTTCAGGATACACGGGCTTATAGAAGTAGTGGTAGCACTGGCCCTTGCAGGCGTTGCGTTCTGGTTTAAAAATAACGAAAGCCTTACCGGTTTTTATCTTTACCTGGTGCTGGCAGCTATTATAATGGTTGTGTTTGTGCTTACAGATTTTAAAGAAAAATCGCCAGCCTATGAAAGCAAAATCTGATGTTTTTTGCACGTGAATTTCGGGCTATTCGTTTGGCGGGATAGCGTCCGCTTCGTCCATCTTAATTAAGAGTGTCTGTAGTCGCAGGCGGGGGAGCCAAAACCTTTTATCCCGAAGAAGATTATCAGAAGTTTCTGATGCGTTTTTACAAAGGCCCCCTGCTGTTGTTTTGGGTTATCGTGGTGTGCCGAAAATTTCGAATTACTACTGGTTACGCATAGTGCCTGAATATAAATAATAATTCGGAGGTAGTCTTTTTGCTTGAAGATGTGTGGACCGGAAAGGCTGTGGGAGTCTAATGCTAACTTTAGTAACGAAATATCACATATATGGAGACATTGCGCCAGTTGGGTGAATCTATTCATTCAATTCAAGTCACGGAAATCCCATTTATAGTTTAGATAGTCTGAGTTTTCGGCTTTATATTGGCATTTGTTAAAATCTATAAAAGTTGATGAAATTTAAATAACGGCCTCAAATGGGATTTCTACGGCTTCCCAATCACCATAACCTTTATCTTTTGGAATATGTTCGCTGATTTTGTCTAATGGAACTGTATAAAGCACAGGAGTTTTTTCGATATTCCAAAGGTGGAAAATATAGTTTATACTTGCTAGCGCTGTATTCCATTCGTTTTTAGTAATGTGAAATTTGGAGTATGCAATCTTTGAAGTAGTGGTTTTCACCTCGATTTTTAATTTTTGCGAATTGTCATTATTAATTATTGATAATAGATCGAAGCCAGCCAGGTTTGATTCAACAGCTTGCCATAAAGGTGATTTTCCGGTTCTTTTAAATTCATAATCAAAACTAAGTTTTTCGCCAGCCCTACCAATTTCAGTCATTCTTTTTTGTGAATAGTTTCGGTAAGCTAAAGAGAGTTTATCCCAAAATTGGATTAGTTCATCTGTCAACTGTCCAAATAAACCACATTCTTTGAAACACTGCAGTGCATCAGCAGGCAAAAAATTTTTTGCTTCGGTTCTTCCCTTTATAAGCAAAGAAGCCCATGTTGGATTAAAATTCAAAATAAGATCTTCCAATTGTAGCAATAAAGCAGATTGATAATCAAACGTCGAAATTTCTTGTCCTCTTTCAGTTAATTCAATTTTCCCTTGCTGATTAACTTTGGCCCATCCACATTTAAATGATACAGTAAGGATTTTATCGGAAGTTGAGTATTTGAATGAACTAAAATATGATTCAAATGTCTCGGGAGACATTCCGGAAATCGAATTAAGTTTTAGAAAATCTCTTGATGAATATAATAAGCTAACTGAAAACATATTTTATAATTGCCCCATTAAATGTTTGTAAAGTTGTCTGGCATCTTCTTCATCAAAACTATTTTCTAGATCATCTAAATCAACTGTAACCGCTTCTACTCTCAGAGAATCATCATTTAGGACGTCTGCCATTCTTGTAATTTTATCATTTAGCCGGCTATCAACTAAGTCGTCGATTGAATTGGGGGAATGAACTATTTCGATTACCGTTTCTGTTCCTTTTGGTAAGCCTAACCTGTGTATCCTGTCCATAGATAGTAAAAATTGTGCAGCATTGTAATTTCTGTCCAGATAAATCGCGTGATGGCACACAGTATGTAAACTTATCCCCTCGGAACATGCAGCAGGATTTGCCACTAATACAAACATGTTAGGGTCATCATGAAAATCTTTTACTATTCTTTCTCGTGTATTTTCTTCTTCATCGCTGCCAGCTTCAACGCCACCATGGATACATTTAGCACCTAAGTCAGATAACATTTGTGTAATGGATTTTACATTTTCAATAAAACCCGACCAGATTAACACTTTCTTTCCTTCTTTAGCAAGTTGTCTGGCTTTGATAGCAACATATTTAATTTTATTCCCATCGCCGTATTCAATAGCTTCTCTTAGAGCATCTGGAAAATCATAAACAGTTTTTAATAGTAAAGACGGATTACTTACCACTTGCAAAAGCCTCATGTAACTTTTACCTAACTGACGAAAAAACTTCCTATCATTATTACCAAGTCCAGAAAGTTGTCGCAATTCTTCAGATCGAATTAAATCATATAAGTTTTTTTGAGGCTCATTAAGAGGTATCAGGGTTGTTATAATTTTGGGGTTATCAGGGCTCATTTTTTCAATATTTTTTTGTAGCCAAACCTAAATACTACTATTAAGCATTGTTGCATCGCACACTTGTACTTACAGAAAATCTATTCAGTAAAAATCATTTTGTATTTCTTTTAAACCAGGCGTAAACATCTTTGTATTCAAGGAAATTACAATGATCAATTAAACCACTCATTTTAAAAGTTGGTCTATTTATTTGCCGAAGAAAAAGAGCTTTTCTTATTTCGTTTGAAACAATACTAAATTTTGGTAATAATTTAGGTTCAATAAGGTGAAGGTCATTGAATCTAAGAAGTCCAGAATAAATGGATGTAGAATGTTCAACTTCAAACATTGCTTTAACATCACTTGATCCCCTTTGAAGCCATATAACATCAATTTCAGTAACTACATTATGGATTCTTTCATAACGAGTAGGGAATTCGCTTTTGCAAGAAAATTTTTGTGTTAGATTCCAATCCAATTTTATTCTATCACTTTGTGGGATCCAAATATCATATCCTTTTATAACTCCAATAGAGCCAATTAATGTTTGAATTTGTGAGTGTGAGAAATCAGGAATTTCGGTAAGCTTACTTTTATCTATTAATTGATTTAGTTGCTCCCAACCAAAGAAACCTTCCACATTTACTCTTCCACACCCAGGAAGATATAATTCAGTTTCTTCACCAAGAAATACTGATGCTTTAATTTGACCATCTGACGCGGCTTCAATATTGTTTAGTATTTCTTCATAATCAGAAAAGGGAATAAAGAGTGGTTCTATTTGGTTATCCCATGAAAAGCAAATAAAAGAATTACTGCCATCCAGAAGTTTAAGATCTTCTTTTCTTAATCCATAAAATGTTTGATTTCTTCCATGAACTTTTGAATATCTGTAATAAATTCTTAGTTGTCCATCGCAAACATCAAATAAGGATAAACTATTAGGAAGCTTTTTTATTTTTCCGAATCTACGTTCTAATTCTTTTAAAAAATCATGCTTTACAAAATTGGGCATATAGAATAATCAATTAAGCTGCTATTTCAATTTGGTTTTCAATACCGACAACATTTCTATTGTTCTTTAATGAAGCTAATATCGTGGATCCAACACCGGCGAACGGATCTAATACCCAATCCATTTCATTAGTTAAAGCAAGTAAACATCTTTCAACTAATTCGATTGGATATTGGCACGGGTGATCTACTTTTTCAACATGATTTGCTTTAACATTCGGGATATTCCATATTTCATTTTTCCAATCATTTAAAACAATTTCCCAAAATGTCAGACGGGTTTTTGCCATTAGGATTACTTGAAAATTCACCTTTTTTGGGCCCTTTAAAATGCTTCTTGCCTGGATACTTAGAAGGTACGCGAACAGAATCTAAATTAAATGTATAATCATCGCCCTTTGTAAACCATAATATTGTTTCATATCTCCCGGAAAATCTTTTAGAGGAATGGAGCCCATGTCCAAATTGCCAAATGATCCTATTACGTAGTTTTAGCCCATGATTCTTAAAAATATTATAATAGAATATATCAAGCGGAAAGACTTCACCTTTATCAACAAAATTGCCTACCTGCCAACATATACTGCCGGAAGGATGAAGTGTTCTTACTAATTCTTTGATAATTTCATTTTGTTCAGAAAGGTAGTTTTCTATTGATTTTTTAACCTCATACTCTTTTCCAATATTGTAAGGTGGTGATGTTATTATGAGCTTGAATTTATCGTCATCAAATTGCTTTAGTTCTTTAAGGGAATCTCCAAGAATATATTTGTAGTTTGATTTTAAATTTTGATCGTTCGTCATTACGCAAATTTAAGTACTACTCAAATACTCTTGTATGAAAATTCGAATTATTTAATGTCCAGATGCACCAAATTACTAAATAAGCATACGCAACCCAATATTCTCAAAACTTCATAAAATATTTATTTCTTTATTCCTCAAATAATCAAATTTTCCGTCATAATATTCTTTCTTCCTCGTTGCATCTTCGTCATCACCTTTCGGCACCACTATCACCATTCCTTGCCGGGCTCTGGTAAAGAAGATATACGTTCTTCGTACTACCTGGAAGATGTAGCCAAAGAATTTCAGATCACGCAAGCCCAATCTAATTCTAAATCTTGCACAGCGAGAGCAAAAATATTTTTAATAACCTCTTCCAAATTCGCTTCGCTTGCTTTTACTGGAAGTAAGAGATTAACATTGTGAGGCATTTCAGATATAAAAGAAAACGGTCTTTTTCTGTACAAACCAATATCGGAGCAATCAAACTCACATGACTTGTTTCATGGAAATTTTTTAAATCGAGTGCATAATCCCAAACTTGATCAATGGCACTTTGATAGAAATCTTTTTCACCTACCTTAAACTCTACAACGAATATTACATTTTTGATTATGAGCACCACATCAATTCTTCTTCCCATTCTTGGAATGGAATACTCAAAGAATATTTTGCCTTGATAATTTATTAAAACATCTTTTAGGATTTTTATTTCCTGGGTCCATGCACCTTTTTGAGTTGGCTCATCTGGGAAATCACTATTGCGAGCTATACTTCCGAAAATCTCATTGGTTGATGAAGTAAGAAAATCGGGAATTGTGTCTGAATAGAAATATGGATTCATAAATTTTATTTGCAAAGCAATTTATGTTTCTTTAGTTGGTATTGAGTTTTTGTCAGGCTCAACGAAACTTATTTCTCTTTTCAAAAAACCTGTTTTTCTACTTTTTGGGTTATGTAGTATTGGAACAGAATTATAAACTTCAGATATTTTTAATAACCAACCGACACCAAAAAAAGTGCATGCGATGGAACGGAAAAATCTGCTTTTGAACAATTTTTTTCTTTAATGATATCATCAAATTGATCCAATGATATTTTATTAGCGCCCACTCTCAGCATTGTGCCAACCAAACCCTTTACCATTCCTCTTAGAAAACGGTTGGCTTTTACATAATAAATCAACCTATCTTTTTCAATAATCCATTCGCTTTTTTGGACATCGCACATAAAGTTATTTACCTGCGTATTTCTTTTTGAAAAAGAAGTGAAATCTTTATGTTGCAGTATTATCTCTGCAGCTTCATTTAATTTACCGATGTCTAATTTATAAGGATAAAAGTAGGCTCTGTCGGAAAGAAACGGATCCTTTTTTTTATAAATAAAATATTTGTATTCACGCGAAACAGCATCATAACGGCAATGCGCATTTTCATCAACCTGAAAAATTCTTTTGATAACAATGTCTTTTAGTAAAATGGCGTTGAGATTGTAAGTAAATCCTGCCTTCCCTAAATCCCCTCCAAAGGAGAAAGCCTCCCCTAAATATCCTCCGGGAGAGAAAGCCTCCCCTAAATCCCCTCCAGGGGAGGGGACTTTCGAAGGCTGCAATTCATTCGATTTATTACTCCCTCTCAAAGGATGATTAGTATCGAAGTGGAAATAGTTTTGTAAGGCATGTACGCCGGCATCTGTGCGCGAGGCGCCGGTTAGAGAAAATGTTTGTTTGAAAAATGTCTGTAACGCTTTTTCAACTTCTGATTGAATGGTAACTGCATTTTGCTGTACCTGGAAACCGGAATAAGCCGTTCCTTTATAAGCCACTTCTATAAAATACCGGGGCAATTAAATTATTGATTATTATTATTAATTATTTTACTCCTGATACCTGATATCGAATAACTATTGATGGATCATCGCCTTGAAACGGTTGATATAATATTCATCAGTTAATTGCGATGCTAATATTTGATACTGATCCGAATCGGAAACATAGGCGTACGCTGCATCATAGAACATATATTTTCCTTCGTCATTCAAAAATAAATAAGATAGATTCCTGATCTGCTCCGTACTGAAACATTTTGAACGGAATACTTTTTTAGCAGCCTGTATCATCGCATCGTTTGAATTTTCTGCTGTCATTTTTTTACGGAGCTTTAAAAAATCTTCATCGGTTGCAAATGCCTTACAATCTGAATTCGACCTTGAAGAAGTAACCGCTTTTGGCAAAATGATAATTTCGTTATCATCTTTTATCGCAGGCTTCCGGTGTTTTCTCACAGGTACAGGTTCTGCAATCATAGCAGGCTGCTCTTGATTATTTTTTGATATGGATGAATCCTTAATTTCTACATTTTTGCTTTTCACAAGTTCTTTATACACTTTCAGGGTATCGTTCACTATTGTAATTGTATCCTCATGTGGCCTGGATGCCGCTGTTGAAGTTACAAGAGACGAATCAGGTAACTGATTTAAATTTTTATTTTCTGCAATCGCCTTTTCTTCAGATTTTTTAATCCCAAGGTTTTCTGAAGGAATAAAAACTCTCACAGTATCATTATTATCTATATAAACCCTTTGTATTCCTTCCTGGTCGTTTTTGCTTAACAGTTTAGTAATTGCAGAAGGCGCAGCAGCCGGTTGCATATCAGCATGATTAACTGAAGTATCGGCCACTACTACATTATTTTGCAAAGCAGAAGTATCTTTTGTAGCAACAACCGGCTCAATTTTTTGCAGGATAGAAGAATCTTTTACAACATTGGCCAGCATTTTTGAAAATGGATCATTCTGCATTTTTGCAGTGTCCACAACAACCGTATTTGTATTGGCAGCGCTATTTCCCGGTAAAACCGCGAGCGTTTGCAGATTGAAAAGACTCCATCCTTTTTCCCCGAAGTTTTTTAAAAGAAAACCTTCATTTTTTTTATCAATTGAAATATCAAAGCCTTCTTCAGGAAATTCATTTTTAGGAAAACCAATCACCAATTGATAAACGCTATCAATCAGATTGGGCAAAATTAAATAACCGACCGCTGATGAACTGACAACTTTATGATTGAGCTTGACATAAAAAGGCTGGCCATTTTCTGCTTGCAGATATATAAAATGGATCTGTTGCGCCTTTACAGATGATGCTGAAAGAGCGATCAATAGAATTACCAAAACTTTTTTCAAATTGTAAACCAACATGGCAGCAAATCTATTTAATATAATAATAAATATTACCACTCATCTAAAAAATAGCAACTTTTTACTTTTAAGCAAACTATTTTTGCGCACATTTAAAAATTATTTATGAAAAAAATTTTTCTGATATTTCTACTTTTTGGCTTATGCGTATCTTCATATGCGCAACAAGATGAAAAAAATGAACAACCCGCCGACACCGCATGGAAGCGTATTTACCGCGGTTCTTATCCAAGAATAAACGACCTGGTTCATACCAAACTTGAAGTAAGCTTCGATTATAATAAACAATGGATGTATGGCAAAGAATGGGTGACGCTGCAACCTCATTTTTACCATACTGATTCTTTAACGCTCGATGCAAAAGGAATGGAGATAAAAGAAATTGCCATAATAAAAGGCGCTTCTAAAATTCCTTTGAAATATAAATATGATAATATGCAGTTGAGAATTACGCTTGATAAAACTTATAAAGAAGGCGATAAATATACTGTTTACATAAATTACATTTCTAAACCTAATGACTTAAAGGTAGAAGGCAGCGCAGCGATAACGGATGCCAAAGGCTTGTATTTTATTAATCCAAAAGGAGAAACAGATGAGCATATAGAAATCTGGACACAAGGAGAGACAGAATCTAACAGCGCCTGGTTTCCAACAATAGATAAGCCTGATCAAAAAACTACGCAAGAAATTTCAATGACTGTTCCTTCAAAATATGTTACACTAAGCAACGGGCTTTTAGTTCATCAAAAGAAAAATGCTGATGGCACACGAACTGATGATTGGAAAATGGATCTTCCCAATTCGCCTTATTTATTCTTTATGGGCGTAGGCGATTATGTTATCGTGAAGGATAAGTATAAAAACATGGAGGTTAACTATTATGTAGAAAAAGAATATGCGCCTGTGGCAAAAAAAATATTTGGTGAAACGCCGGCAATGATCGGTTTTTTCTCAAAGATATTAGGAGTGCCTTATGCATGGCCAAAATATGACCAGATAGTAGGAAGAGAATATGTAAGCGGCGCGATGGAAAATACCACAGCAACCCTTCACCAGGACGGTGCTTACCAAAATGCCCGGCAGCTTGTAGATGGTAATGCGTGGGAAGATGATATTTCACATGAATTATTTCATCATTGGTTTGGCGATTTGGTAACCTGCGAAAGCTGGAGCAACATCACAGTGAATGAATCATTTGCCAACTATAGTGAATATTTATGGCGTGATTACAGGCATGGAAAGGATGCGGCAGATGAACTCGCATACACCGATATGCAGGGTTATTTAACAAGTGGAAGCGATGATAAAAACCTCGTAAGATTTTATTATAAAGATAAAGAAGACCTGTTTGATGCGGTAAGCTATAACAAAGGCGGCCGTATTTTAAACATGCTTAGAAATTATGTGGGTGATTCTGCTTTCTTTAAATCACTGAACAGGTATCTTACTATCAATAAATTTAAACCCGCAGAAGCGCAACAATTAAGGCTTGCATTTGAAGACGTAACAGGGCAGGACTTAAATTGGTTTTGGAATCAATGGTATTACGGAAGCGGCCAGCCAGATTTGAACATCACTTATGATTACAGCAATGGAAAAGCGCGTGTGATCGTAGAACAAAACCAAAAATCGGGGAAGATATTCAAGATTCCTACTGCGATTGATGTATATAGCGAAGGAGCCAATAAAAAAAGATATAAAGTATGGTTAGATAATAAAGTTGATACTTTTTATTTTGCCAGCGAAAAAAAGCCATCATTCATAAATGTAGATGCTGATAAGGTTTTGCTCAGCACAAAAACGGACAATAAAACGGCGGAAGAATTTGAACAACAATATAAGTATGCGCCCAATTATCTTGACCGCAGGGAAGCGCTTACCTATTTTGCAAAAAATAAATTGAGCGGTCTCGATAATGGATTAAGTGATAAATATTCCGGGCTTCGTTTGTTTACTTTAGAAAGAATAGACCAGGCAAAAAGTTATTCTGTTCCGGCAGTACTGAGCATAATCGAACAAATGGCACAAAAAGATCCTAATAAAAAAGTGCAGGCAAAAGCTATTGAAATATTGGTTAAAACCAATGATAAAAAATATGAGCAGTTATTTCAAAAATTGGTAAATGATTCTTCGTATTCCGTTTCCGGTGCGGCTCTTGAAGGACTCACCAAACTAAACCCGGATCAGGCATACACACTGGCAAAAAAATATAGCAATGATGCGAAAGGGAAATTAGGAAGTGTGGTTTCAAAAACTATTATGGATAATGGAAAGGAAGAAGATTTTAATTTTATTCTAAATAATTTCAAAAACTCCCCTTTAAATGAAACTAAAGTTCCGCAAACGATAGCGTTCGCAAATTATCTTGCTAAGGTAAAAAATGCGGACAATGTGAAAAAAGGGGTTGATGAAATAATGAAATTCAGAAACCAGATTCCTGAACAGTATAGAAAATTTGTTGATCCTGCATTTAAGCATTCTTTCAGCGAAATATCCGATGCAAAAAAAGCCAGTGGCAATACTGAATTAGCGAATTATATTAATGGATTATTGAAGTAACCTAAGAGTTGCCAACTTTTTAAAAGTTGGCAACTCTCTTATTTATGCTTACATGGATATTTTAATCTTCCAATATTTGCCTGTCCCACTTTGATAAATCAGCGCCGGTTTGATAGGTGCTTGTTAAAAACTCAAGCAATTTTTCTTCAGGATTTTCTGATTGTTGCACAGATGAATAAGGCAGAATAAATTCTTTCAATGTTGGATTATAATATGCCCCCAGCGGTTGCACAGTAGCGGTTTTATATCCTTCAGGTTCAGGATATAAATAACAATAAAATGCAGCTTCAGTGAACCCTTCATTACCGGTCCAAAAGCCACAACTGCTTACTTCACGGCAATATGCTTCCTCCACAACCCAATCGCGCAAGCCAGGCACCCCGCCCGGATGTTTCGGTGCTTTACGGCCCGAAAAAAATGAAAGCGCCAGGTCAAAACTTCCCCAGAAAAAATGTATCGGGCTGCTCTTGCCTTTAAATTTACCGCGAAATTTCATGAATACTTCCTGGATATTTAATAAGGCTTTATGGAAATCAGCTACCTGTTTTTCATCATAAGTTTTATGAATGGTATCCTTGCCAAATGTAATGGGATTTTCAATTTCTACAGGCACCGTTTTTATTTTTAAATCAATTTTTAATTCATGAAGCATTTCAAATATTTTTTTATAGAAATCTGCAACAGAAATTTCATGCAGATCAAACTGGCGGAGTTCCCCGGCGCTGGTTGTGATTATTAATTGATGTTTTATAAAATTAAAATCAATCTGGAAATTTAGATCTTTGAATGGCAGCGTTTGCGTGGTTAAACCGGAGGGAGTTATGTGCAAAGCTACATGCCATGAATGATTGACCCAGGGAAGCGTAGCTAATTTTATTTTTCCGACAACCTGCGTCCACATGTGTAAAGTTTCATAAGTATCCTTCCCTTTTTCGTAAGAAAGGACTGGCCATTGTTGTTGCATAATCATAAATTTTGAATGCAATAAATTGCATAATCAAAAGTCAGAAGATATTTCCTGAAAAATCAAAAAGTAGTTTTTTTCTTTTTTAAACATAAATCAAAATAACTCTCTTTGCCATTTTCTTAAACTATTTTTTTGGATGAACCAGGCCGCATTATTTTATTTCAGATATCTATATTTTGGTTTACCAGGTTTATTTTATCTTTTGACAAATAAATAATAAAACTTAACATGCCTTATATTTACAAAAACATTTGTATGAAATTCTTTTTGAAATCTTCACTATTTTTATTTTTAATGATAACCACAATTCAATCTTTTGCGCAAATAAAAAAACCGGTTTCCTTAAATCATATTGCGGTATATATTTTTGATCTTAAAAAAAGCACTGATTTTTATAAAGATATTATTGGGCTTACGGTGATACCAGAGCCATTTCATGATGGAAAGCACACATGGTTTAGAATTGGTGAGCACAGCCAATTGCATTTAATTCAGGGAGCCCAATCTGTTACTGATCATGATAAAAATTCTCACATCTGCTTTAGCGTTCCTTCTATGGATGATTTTATTAAGAAGCTTAAAGAAAATAATATCTGGTTTGGAAACTGGGCGGGCGATACAAATAAGATTACCAAAAGACCAGATGGAGTTCAACAAATTTATTTTAAAGACCCGGATGGATACTGGATAGAAATCAATAATGATACTTTTTAGCTTATCACTTCGCCGCTTTCTTCCTGCATGAAAATGATTTTATTTTTAGAAAAATTTACTGCAACCTCATTTCCTATTTCAACCGTGTCAGCCGGCGGCCTGCGCGCTATTAATGTTTGATTGGCAAGAGAAAGATACACCAACTGCTCATTGCCCATATTTTCATACGCCATCACTTTTAATTTGCAGTCTGGTGTTACATTCACATCTTCTGATATAAAAATATCTTCTGGCCGAATTCCGATTTGAATATGCTTATCAACATATTTTCTCAGCCCCGAAGGAATTTCGGTGCCCAAAGAAATATAACATTCTTCAGTTTCATGAGAAAAAAAATAATCTCTCTCATGCTTCAAATATCCGCTGATAAAATTCATCGTTGGTGAACCAATAAATCCAGCCACAAATTTATTTGCGGGATTATTATATAAATGCATCGGCGTATCAATTTGCATTAATTTTCCTTTATTCAAAACCGCTATTCTATGGCCTAAAGTCATAGCTTCTGTTTGATCATGAGTTACATAAATCATGGTTGCGTTTATTTCGCGATGAAGCCTTTGTAGCTCAATACGCATCTGGCTTCGCAGTTTTGCATCGAGGTTACTTAACGGTTCATCAAAAAGAAAAACTTTCGGACGGCGGATGATCGCTCTGCCAATGGCAACTCTTTGCCGCTGCCCGCCGGATAATGTTTTCGGCTTGCGGTATAATTCATCTTCAATCTCCAGCAACTGCGCAGTTTCTGATACACGCTTTTTGATTTCGGCTTTATTGAAATTTTTTAATTTCAATCCAAACGCCATGTTATCATATACCGTCATGTGCGGATACAAGGCATAGTTTTGAAACACCATCGCAATATCACGATCTCGCGGACTGAGGTCATTCATTCTTTTCCCGTCAATAGAAAGTGTTCCTTCACTTATGTCTTCAAGCCCTGCAATCATTCGCAGCAAGGTAGATTTGCCACAGCCCGAAGGCCCCACCAGCACCATAAATTCTTTATCCTGAACGGTAAAAGAAATATCATCCACCGCTTTTTTTCTGCCACGCTCTTTATCCACGTCTTCATAGATTTTTGAAATATTCTGTAAAGTAACTTCTGCCATAAATTTTTATTTATGAAATGAAATTGAAAAATATTTTTTAGAAATCGTTGTGATGCGGCATGCAAGATCCAATTCTCCGGAAGCTAAAATAAAATCATCATTGTGGGCTGCGATGCCTGTTGTAAAAACAACATCGTTTAAATAAATTTGATCACTAATATTTTTTGTAAGAAAAGGGTTTGCCCCGAGTAAAGGATCGTTATCTTCAAGATGTAAAATTTTTGATGGATCATTTTTATCAAGCAAAGCCCAAAACGTTCTGTAAATGCCAACCTCGCTTTTGTTTTCAACACCGTGATATAGCATCAACCAACCATCTTCTGTTAGCACTGGCGGCGCGCCACCGCCGATTTTTTCATTTGATAAAGAAGATTTGCCCGCTCTTAAAAAAGCATGATCAGAAGGTTTCCAATGCAAAAGATCAGGTGAAGATGCCAAATGGATTGCAGGGCCGGGATGATACAATGATTGCGGAGAAGTGGCAAAATAACATTCGCCCAATGGCCTTGTAAGCGCATAAAACAGATCATTTATTTTTCCTTCAAATAAAAGCATGTCTTTATTCTGATGATCAAGCACGATTCCAAGACTTTTATAATTTAATCCATCATCCGAAACATATAACATAGTGGAATGACGCTCGGAACTCACACAGCACGTTGTCATATAGTAACGGTCATCAATAAACGAAATTCGCGGATCTTCTATTCCATATTCCTGACTGGTATGTTGGGGCGAAATAATTTTATCATAATGAATCTTTTTTACCGAAGAACCATCTTCGTCTAGCTCAACAGGAAGCAGCCACGACAAAGATGTGAGCACATAAACAGGGAACTTATATGCATTAATTCTGAACTTTCTCGGATCAGTCATGTTTACTTCAGATAAAGACCATTCATCAGTCGTATAACCGTTTTCTTTATCCCACCTGACACAATGTACTTTATCACTAAGAACCGGATTGGACAAAGCTTCTGCCACACGAACCATCATTAATAAATTTCCATTGGGCAGACGGCATAGCCCCGGATTGAAAGCGCCTAAAACATAAGTCGCTTCTTTTAATCCATTTCTTAAAGGAGAAAAAGAAAGATCAACATCACCTGGTGAAAAAATTATTTGATCAGATTTAATTTCGGGCATCTTATTTTTTATACTTATTTAATGCAGCTTTCACCGCCGGATATTTTTCTACCATTTCCATTGCAAGCAGAGCTTCAATCGTAGATTCAGCGCCAGAGTTAAGGTTAACATCTGAAGGAGAATTGATGCCATCAAAACAACGGCCTGTCGAAATAGAATACATGGTTTTATTGGCATCATTGGCCCCAAAAAACCATGCAGCAAGATGGCCGGCAAGATCTGCATATTTTTCCTGGCTGGTTAAACGATATGCTTCCACAGCGGCAGAAATCATAGGCCTTATTCCATAAGCGATCTGTTCATAATCTAATTCGCTGGTAAGCGTTATTCCATTGCCATTATTGCCAACGACGAAAGATGATTTCATTCCGTTTTGTAAAAGCCATGGATAAAAATTATCTACCTCGGCCATTCCTTTTGCAGTATAACTGGTATCGTTTAAAAAGCTTCCCGCTTTCATCAAAGCATAAGCCTGGTCGCAGCCGTAAGCATGCCAGGTATTCTCCCAACTTAAAATACAGGAATAAGGAAAATGAGCCGCGTCGCCCTGTTGCATTAGCACAATCCCATCTGCAAGGCTTTTTACATAAGAATTTAACACTGCATCATTATTAATCGTGCAATAGGGAATCAGGCCAAGGATCATTATTGCAGCCTGGTCTGTGCCGCTTCCGGCAGGCAACCATTGAGGAACTGTAATGCCATTAACTGTTTTAGTTGTTTGAGGAAGAGGAACCAGATCAGTTTTTATTTTTGTGATAAGCGTTTTTATAGCATTATCCATTTTATCTGCGAGCGTAGCATTTTTAATTCTTATTAAAGGGCTTCCTTCTGAAAGTGTATACAATGCGCGCCACGACCACCAATTGGCATTATTGATACTCGTAGGCCCGTTTGTATTAATAGTATTTCCAGGTGATAAAAAATTATAAAAATATCCATTTGGCGATTGCATTTCCAAAATGAAATTGATAAGGTTATAGGTTTTATTCTGGACAGAAGTATCGGTTGAAAATTTAGCGCTGCGCAAATAAACCTGTGCAGCCCTTGATACATCATCAACACAGGTGAATCCTTCACCATCAGCGCCCACGAGGTGATAATCCGGCGCATCAGCATAAATAAAAATGCCAGCAGCGTTGGTTCCCGTCGAAAAAGTTACCGGCACATATAAATAATTTAGATGAGTAAGATTGACAAGAGACGTATCTTTTGGTGGAGTAGCATGATTAGGTGATGATTGTTTATTGCAAGTAACTGCCATGCACCCCGCGGCACATAAACAAAGACCCAGCAAAATTCTTTTTCTCATAAGTTAAAATTTAGATTTTGCCATTTTATTTAGTAGTTCATTTAAATCAATGGTTACAAATCCTGTTGCTGAATCTGACACGGCATAAGGAATAAGCAACAGATTTTCATGCTTCAACAAACCACAAGTATAAACTACATTCGGGACGTAACCTTCCCTTTCAGTTTGATCCGCTTCAATTAAAGGCTGATCTAATCTTCCAATAATTTTTGACGGATCATCAAGGTCAAGCAATACTGCGCTTATTACGTAAGTCCGCATTGCGCCTACACCGTGCGTGAGCAAAAGCCATCCCCGATCTGTTTTTACAGGCGAGCCGCAATTGCCCAACTGGACTAATTCCCATGGATATTTAGGCTGCATAAGGATTTGAAAATTTTCCCAAAAATATAAATCGTTGGAAAACATAATGGTCATTTTTTCTCCTCCCTGCCTGGCGGCCATTACATATTTACCGTTTATTTTTTCGGGAAATAATGCCATTCCTTTATCTGAAATGGCATTGCCATATAATGTGCGGATTTTAAAAAGATCAAAATCTTTGGTCTCGATTAATTGTGTTTTTATCTGATGGCCATCATAAGCGGTATATGTTCCGTAATAGCAGAAATCATTTCCATCAACAAATTTTACAAACCGAACATCTTCCATTCCCATGCATTCAGCTTTAGAATTGGGGAAAACTACTTTTTCGGTTATGCATACCTGTGATACCGGTTTCAAATCATAATTGGTATCAAATATTTCTTCCAATTGCTTTATTGAAACAACAGCTGAATTGTCCTTTGAAAAATTATTTTTTATAATTGCAAGCTCTTTTTCAGCAGTAAAGCTATCCGGTAAATTTTCAAGAATTCCTGATTTAAAGTTGGGAAAAAATTCAGTTCTTTTTTTAATAAAATCTTTGGTAAAAATCGTTTCTTCATTTTTTTTAAGCCTTGTAAAATAAGAAGGATTTTCATCGAGTGTAATGTTTGATGAATTGTCAACCGTTCCTGTTTTAAAAACAATGGAAGAAATATGGCCCTCGCCTGTTGCTCTTAAACTCATTACAAACCTCTGCTGGCCAGGCTTTAGGCCTTGCTGATCAGGATGAGGCACAATGGATGGATTGAACAATCCCGCAGCTTGTATAGAATATTCTTTTGTAAAAAATGCCCCGGTTAATAGTTTTCTTGCAATTGAAAATGAAGAAATATCTTCCTGAGATTGCCTTTTTACTTTATTGAAATTTTCCAAAAACACTTCTTCAATATTTCTATGCCTTGAAGCAAAATCTTGCATCACTTTTGTCAAACATTCGTCAACCTCTTCTTCACTAAATATTTTAATTTTTTCAATGATATTTTTTACGCGATCTTTTCCAGGCAGATATAAAAATTGATTAATAACCGCCAGCGGTGAAGCGTATAATTTTATTAAATTTTTACTGACTTCCATTAATTCGTAATTCGTAATTTTTAATTTTTAATTATTTTCTCATTAATCTTTCAACCCCGTTGAGGCCATACTTTGTATAAAATGTTTTTGAAAAAATAGAAAAGCAATCATAACCGGAAGCGCCAAAAGCACCGCTGCTGCTATCTTTACGCCAAGCTGATTATCTGCACGGCCGCCTGTTGCAAAAAGTGTAACCAATTGTGGCATGGTCATCAGTTGTTCATTTCTTATCACGATCAATGGCCACAACACTTCATTCCACGAACCTATAAATGATAAGATGGCCACGGTAATTAAAGTTGGTTTGATGTTAGGCCAAAGAATACGAAATATGATTCCCATTTCTGTGCAACCATCCAACCGTGCTGCATCTATCAAAGCTTGTGGCAATCCCTGGAATGCCTGCCTGAACATAAGAATGGCAAAAGCGCTCACGGCAAAAGGAATTACCAGTGCCAAATAAGTATCCACCAAATGCAGGTTCACCATCGTGATGTAATTTGGAATAAGCGTGATCTGGAAAGGCAGCGACATGGTAAAAACAATAATATAGAAAATAAGTTGCCTTCCTTTGAACTGCATTTTTGCGAGCGCATAGCCAACTGTTGAACCTGTTATCAAAACCAATGACGTAGTAAAAAAAGCAACGAGCAAACTATTCAAAAGAGAACGCCCGATGGGAATTTTAGCAAACATGGATTTAAAATTTCCGAAACCCGGATGCGCCGGCCAGAGTATCATTGTTCCCACTTCGTGCTCCGGGGCAAGCGAGGCACCAATCATCCAGATAAAAGGATAAATAAATGTAAGCGCTGCAAGAACGAGGGCCGCGTACATCAATACGGCCTCTCCCCAACCCTTCGCCAAAGGAGGGGGAGCTAATTCAACAGACGATATTTTATTTTTCATTTTATTATTTTATTATTTTCTAATTACTTAAACTTCCTTTTCAATTAATTTTTTCTGAAGCACCACAACTGTCATGATCATGATCGCATAAAAAAATCCAAGTGTTGCGGAATAACCCATATTATAATATTGAAATGCTTGCTTATAAATATATAGAACTGCCGAAAGCGTTGTATTCAGCGGACCGCCGCCGGTCATGATGTATGGCTCAATAAAAAGAGAAAAGCCACCAATGGTTGATAATATAACGACCATGAAAATCGTTGGATTGATCATTGGCAAAGTGATATGGTAAAACTGTTGCCAGCGGGTGGCGCCTTCCATCTTTGCGGCCTCATAATATTGTGTGGGAACGGTTTGCAGTCCGACAAGGAAAAGAATTACGTACAATCCTACATTCTTCCATGTGGCCATAATAGCAATGGAATAAATGGCAATATCAGGATTCACTAACCAGCCAATTTTGGTTGAGCCCATGCTCATTAGCATGCGGTTAATTAATCCTGAATCAAAGCCTAATAATTGTTGCCATAAAATAGTAACCACCACGCCGGAAACGATCACCGGCATAAAAAACGAAGCTCTGAAAAATGAAGCGGCTTTAATTTTTTGATTCAATAAATAGGCAAGAAATAAAGAAACCACCAGTTGGAGCGGAATATGTAATAATAAAAATTTCAAAGTGTTCCCAATAGCTTTCCAGAAAAGGCGATCATGAATGAGTCGCGAATAATTATCAGCGCCAATAAATTTCATGGGTGAGATAATATTCCATTTATTGAACGTGAGAAAGAAGCAAAATAAGACGGGGAACAAAACAAATACAATTACAAAAACCAGGTAAGGCGATACCAGCATATAAGGCAACCATTTTTTCTTTTGTAAAGGCATTTTTAAAAATTTATAGTCTCACCCCCGACCCCCTCTCCCAAAGGAAAAGGGAAAATTTGGAATTTCTACATTTTGGTTTATCACGCCTCACCCCAATCCTGTCACGAAGGGGAGGAAGGGTTAAAAATTCTGAGCCATTTCTTTTGCTCGCTCGGCCATTCTTATTGATTCTATCGCATTATCATCATCTATTATTCTTTTGTAATGCTTATCTTTTAGCCATGCCCATTGGTCAGTCAACATATCTGTAAGCATTTGCTGGTAACGGTTTTGCTTCTCATCATTATTTCCTGATTCTATGGTTACCTCTTCATTAAAAATAATTTCTGTAAATCTTCCCTTTACTTTTTTTTGGGTATCATCTTCATTAGCTTTCGTGATTGTACAGGGACCAATCAACTGCTGCAATCTTTTCAACTTGTCTTTTTTGAGCAATCCATGTAATTTCATTTGAACAGGAATCCATCCATACAAAGTGATTTCGCCTATTTCAAATTGCAGCCTCATTTCCTGGCGATCTAAAATTTTTGGCTGGTCAAAACCATGATAAAAATTTACAACTCCATTATTATATAACACTGATGCCTGTACGCGGTCATAAATTTTTCTTCCGGTATTTTCGCGATGCAGTTGAAAGGCATTAATCAATTTTCCTTTTCCCAGCCAACCGGAAAACAGGTCAAAAAAATGAACACCGTGCTCAATAAAAATACCTCCGCTTTTCTCTTCATCCCAAAACCAATGTTTCTCATTTAGGTTTTCATCACTGGCATAATTTTCAAAAAATCCGTGAAGAAAACTACCCAGTATCTTTTCATCAATAATCTTTTTAACCACGCCAAATAAAGGGTTGTAGCGCTGCATCAGATTCACCGCATACAATAAATTTTTCTTTTTTGCTAACCCTTGTAACTCTTCCGCTTCGCTTGTTTTAAGCGCCGCCGGCTTTTCACAAATCACGTGCTTACCAGCAAATAGCGCATCTTTAGAAATGTTAAAATGTAGAAAAGGCGGCGTTGCTATGTAAACCAAATCCACATTTTTATCTTTTAAAAGCTCGTTGTATAATGGATAAAATTTTGCATTTAATTCTTTTGCAAGTTGTTTTCCGGCCTGCTCATTTATATCCGAAACAGCAATAACCTTTACCCCTTTTATTTTCAAAAAAGCATTTGCTGCAAATGCTGCAAAGCTTCCTGCACCAATGATGCCGATGGTTAAAGCCTCGCCCCTACCCCTCTCCGAAAAAGAGGGAACTACCTTAGGTAAACTTTTATCAGTCTGTTCTGAATTCTTCTTCGATGAAGATGAGTTGATAGATAATTTATTTTTCAAATTTTTTTCAAATAAGTTATTCAGAATCTCCAATAATTTTTTTCTCCGACGGTTGTTATTTTATCTGTTAAGACCCATCGGGCCTTTCTATTTGTAGAAAATATTCTTACAAGCGTTTATGCCACGTAGTGGCTACCTTCATCCATCCAAAAGTTCATTAAAAATATATTTGTCATTATAATCCACTTCATAATCCTTTAACATGCCTAAGTATTCTTCCCTGAATGTTTTTTTATGATGATGTTCTTTTTGGTTCAAAATATATTTAATAACAGAATCTATTTGCGAACGGCTGTTGCTGAACGCACCATATCCTTCCTGCCAATAAAACTTCCTTTTGGTAAATCCTTTTTTATTCACGAATTCTGAACTATCTCCTTTTACAAGCCGCATAATTTCAGAAATCGATTGTTTAGGATTAAGGCCGATAAGAAGATGCAAATGATCAGATACAGAATTTATCGCCAATAATTTATGATCATTATTTTGTACAATACCTGTAATATATCGGTGCAAATATCCTTCCCACTCAAGTTGAATGAGCGCAGCTCTATATTTCACCGCAAAAACTAAATGAATATATAATTGTGTATAAGTGTTAGGCACGCTAAAATATTTATACGTTTTAAAATTCTCTTTAAATTGGTAGCGCCTACGGCGCAATATTCAATTTTATTTTATTTTTCTACAAACAGATAACGCCTACGGCGTATTTAATCTCCATAACCAAATCGTTTAATTTATTCAGTCAATAATTGTTCTATTAATACATTGGCCTTTAATTATTTTTTCCCAACAATACGTTCACAAAAAGATAACGCCTACAGTGTATTTAATCTCCTTAACCAAATCGTTTAATTTATTCAGTCAATAATTGTTCTATTAATACATTGGCCTTTGATTATTTTTTCCCAACAATATGTTCACAAAAAGATAACGCCTACAGTGTATTTGATCTCCTTCAAACCAAATTGCTTAATTTATTCAGTCAATCATGTTCTATTAATACATGGCCTTTAATTATTTTTTCCCAACAATATGTTCACAAACAGTTAACGCCTACGGCGTATTTAATCTCCTTAACCAAATCGTTTAATTTATTCATTCAATCATTGTTCTATTAATACATTGGCCTTTAATTATTTTTTCCCAACAATATGTTCACAAACAGTTAACGCCTACGGCGTATTTAATTTCCTTTCCCTAACAATACATTCACTGCGGCTTCTGCATCTGCAATTGCCTTTTCAGGCGTTTTTTTTCCATACACTACACATGCCTCATATTCCTGAGAAATTATATCCAGCACTTCAACGATTACTTCGCAATTGTCATCCCCTTTTAAAAAAGGCAATTGCTTAACGAAGGGCGATAGCATTGGATTTGCTCTCAAGAAAGAACTGAAATATAAATCTGTTGATAAGTTTTTACGCCTTGGAAACTGGCCTGTTAGCTTTAATAATTGAAGATCACCTTCCTCGTCAATTAAGGTCTTAATAAATTCCCAAGCAACATGCGGATTTGTGCATGTATTGAACATTACAATATTTTTTGCATCACCATAAGTATATACCGGGCCTGTATGATTATCAGGAACGATCTCTTCATAATAATCATATTTAAATCCAAGATTTGGAATACTATTCAGATGCGCAATTTCCCAAGGCCCCGTCCACTTTGTAGCAATTGTTTGAGCTATAAAAGGGTCGCTGGATGCAGCAGCGTTTTCTCTTGAAAAATAATTTTTGTTATACAGGTTTTGCAAAAAACGAAACACTCCGACAGCATACTTATTATTAAATACTGCTTTATTGTTTTGAATTAAATGAGCGCCATCGGATGCTGCAAGATATAATGGGTAAAAATTAAATCGCATTTCATACCAGATGGGCTTCACTGCTGTGTAGCCGAAGCGTTTTGGAATTTCACTATTGCTGTTTTTGTCTTTAAAAGCTTGCGCAGCCTCAAAATAAGCGTTATACGTTTTTGGAAGATCATGAATATTATTTTCCGCAAAAAGGTTTTTATTATAAATCGTCATGATAGGATTTACTTTCCAGGGCACCTGGTAAATGTGGCCATCAGAGGAAGTAATTTCTTTGATCACATTACTGTCGCAACGCTCTTTTATAAAATCTAAAAATCCTTTTAAGGTATCTAACGGAATTAATACTCCCGCGTGCGCATACATCTCCACATTTCCCTGCCACATATTTGCATAAATATCAGGGGCAGATTTACCAACTACTGCTGCGAGAATCACTTCTTCGCTGGATTGGCCTTCCGGTATGGGCTGCATGTGAACCGTATTAGCCGGATGATTTAGGTTCCATTTATCTTTTATGGCAGTGCATAATTGAATTTCCTGGTTGTTGTTAGAACACCAAAAAAGTAGTTTTTGGCTTTTCTCAGTTTTATCCCTGCAGGAAATAATTAGAAAGAATAAAATAAAAGCGAATCTATATTTCTTAAAGAAATCCATTAGAATAATTAAGGGAGAAAAAGTATTTGAAATTGATTTAAAAAAAAGTAGAAAATCTTTTATGAAAAACCCCCACAGATTTTTTAATTTCTGCGGAGGTTTCTAATTTAAACTTACCCTCAAAAATATTACAGCGTATTTTGATTCACAAAAATGGACTTTACCTGAGGTCCATCCAATGCAATATTATAAAACATTACATCATCCAAATCTCCTGTCCAGAATCCTCCCCATTTTACCTGAAAATCTCCATCAACAGTAAGATATTTACTCGTAGGTAAATCCTGGCCAATAATAAAATCAATTGGATTTGCCAGTGTAAGAGCATTTCCCGGAACCGGATTAGGTGTAGTTACATCCCATGTCTTAACTAAATCACCATTGATATAAAACTTTTCAACGCCAGATGTAAAAGTTACTACAAGATGAATCCATGTATTTTCAGCAACGGCAGTTCCTGCATCATCACGATCATATATCGTTGTATCTCCTGCAGCAGTGCCTTTTGAAACTTTTACGGTAAAGAAAGGTAAATGGCCTCCCTGTAATTGAAATTTATATCCATTCCAACGATTCATAGCAACCATTGTATAGGTAGTTGGATCCCATGTTCTGCCTGCTGATGTCCACCTGGCCCAAAGGCTTATTGACATTTGCGCAGGATTCAGTGAAGCCTTATAAGGTACATCTATGTTGCCACCTTTATCAAAATGATAAGCCATATTTGCCCGGCTAAAACGGTCAGCAGTAAGTGACGGCATGCCGGCTCCATATAACGTTGCACCTGCGGTTAATGTTCCATTATTCCCATTTCCGGAAGAGTCATTGGCATTGCCATTCATCTTCCAATACCCAATAAGATTGACTGCCGCAATTTCCTTAATGAGATGCCCCTGGTAAGCTGCAATAGCGGCAAGCAATTGTTGTGTTGCATTGTTAACGGCTGCCTGGGTTGAACCAGAATTAGCGGCCACTGCTTTTGAATTGTTTAAAGCAGATGTTAAAGCAGCTTTATTGCCTACTTCATACTGGCCGGGCTTGGTTCCTTCCGCAGTGCTGTCGTTAAGGCCCTGAGCAGTTTTGATAGCTGCATTCAGCGATGTTTTATCTATCGGCACCGGTGGTGTAGTGTCTTTTTTGCTACATGAGGCAAATAAGATTCCCAGCAGGAAAGTCCAGGCAAGCGCGATTTTCAGAAATTTTAGTTGAAGAATTGAACGTTTCATAATTAGAAAATTTAATTGTTTAAAAATGTTTAAAAGAAATGAATTAATGCAAAGCCTTATTTCTATCCCTTTCAATTTGAGGAATAGGAAAATGTTTATTTAAATCGTAATTAAAATTGGGTTTGTCGCTCAAAGCCTGTGTGGCATAATCTTTCCCCCAGCGGATCATATCAAAGTAGCGGTGAAATTCAAATCCTAATTCTACTCTCCTCTCATGCCGGATCGCTGTACGAATAGAATTTTGATCAGTTGAAGTAATATCCGGAAGAAGGCCAACAGGAATATTTGGATAGCCAACCTGCAAAGAATCATACAGGTAACTTTCCCTTGCTCTTTTCCTTACCCGGTTAAGCGGAATTAATGCATCAACTGTGTGGCCGGATTCATTTAAAGCTTCAGCATACCAAAGCAATACATCTGCAAACCGGATGGCCATATAATTTAGATTTCCATCGCTCTTATTAGTAACCTCCGAAAGTGGTTGCTGGTGTTTCCGCGTAAGATAACCGGTGCTTGGTGACCAGCTTTTATCAAATATCCGGTTATTAAACCATGGCATTGAATCTCGGCCTACTGTATAATCAAGACGGGGATCAAAAACACCTGCGGGTGTTCTTTCAAATTCATCTACAAAATTTTGAGTGGGCGCATCAAAATAATATCCGCCATCAATCTGTGGGGCAAAGTATTGATTTAATTCGCTTCCCAACTTGGGATCCTGCCCTGTTAAATGCTGCACTTCAAAAACCGATTCTTTATTATTTTTAAATTTCTGATTAAAATTTTGGGTGTAAACAGGCATCAGGTCATACAAGTTGCTATTCACCAGGTTGCCTGCGGCGGTAGCAGCGCTGTCCCATTTGCTTTGAAACAGGTAAGCCTTTGCCAGCAGGGCCGTTGCCGCGCCCGAGGTGGCTCTTCCTACATCGCTGCCGCTGTAATTGGCAGGGAGATTATTTGCGGCATCTTTAAGGTCTGACTCAATAACGCTTTCAAAAATTTGTTGTGCGGGAGATTGAGCTATTTGCAATTGATCAGGAGGTAATGGCTGCAAAATAACCGGGATATCTCCAAAAATATTAACGAGTTCAAAATAATAATAAGCGCGTAAAAATTTTGCTTCGCCCATTATTCTATTTTGCAAAGTTTTGTCCATTTGTATTGCCGGAACTTTATTCAATACAAGATTACAGCGCGCAATTCCATCATAATTAAGCGCCCAGATACTCGCGAGGTTTCCATTGGTGGAGTTCACGTTGAACTGATCAATAAAATCAATATCTGCCTGGTCGCCGGGGTTTCCGCCTTTGGCAGCGTCATCAGAAGCTACATCTCCAAAAACCCACAACTGTTGTTATTAGATGTGGTAAAAGCTAAAGGCTGATAAGCGGCATTGATGGCTAATATCGCCTGAGCCTGTGTTTGATAAAACCCGCTTTCAGGATATTGGCCGACAATATTTTTGGTAATAAATTTTTTGCATCCGCTTATGCTCAGAAAGAGGAATATAATTAATAATGTATTGATGAATATTTTTTTCATACCCGATTATTTTTAATTCTTATATAAACCATTTATCTCTTATTTCTATATTTTGGCTTTTCACATTAAACTTGAAACTGTAAATGCGTGTATTTCTGTTTATAATTCGTATTGTCTTTTCATTTAAAAATTCAAATTCAATCCTATTATATAACTTTTAGCGCTTGGATAAGTTCCCCAATCTATTCCTGCACCTACATCTCCGCCATATGTGTCTTTTTTTACATTATCGCTTATGGTCATTTCCGGGTCAAGTCCGGTATATTTTGTTAATGTCCATAGATTTTGCCCGGTTACATACAGTCTCAGGGTTTTGATCCGGAACCTGCTAACAATTTTATCAGGAATAGTATATCCTATCTGAAGATTTTTTAAGCGGACATAAGAGCCATCTTCAAGAAAACGGCTTGAGGGATATTTATTATTGGAAGCGCCATTGAAGGAAACCCTCGGCATGGTATTGCTCGTTCCTTCGCCATGCCAGCGCTCATCATATACACGTTGTGTAACATTGAATGCACGGTAAAAACCTTCAATATCCATATTCACCTGCGAATAAATTTTATTTCCGTATTGCCCCTGGAAAAAAGCGGAGAGGTCAAAGTTTTTGTATTCAAAATTTGCAGTTGCTCCAAACGTGTATTTTGGAATAGCGCTACCAAGAAAAACCCTGTCATTTTCGTTAATAACTCCATCACCGTTTTGATCTTTGAATTTCACATCGCCGGGCTGTATATTTTTCCCCTGGTAAGCGCTGGCGAATACATCTGCGGCATTCTGAAAGATTCCGGCCTGCTCGTAAAGAAAAAATGACCCAATCGGATGGCCGACCGCAGTTAAAGTGGCATTATAATTATTATCAATTCTTCCGCCTGCAATTGGCTGGCCATTACTCAAAGAAAGGACTTCATTCTTCAATGTTGAAAAATTTACATTTAAATCATATTTAAATAAATGATCATTATTCCTGTAGCCGAGTTCCAGTTCGAGGCCTTTATTCTGTACTTTGCCGGCATTGAGATAAGGAGGTTTAGCGCTGCCCCCAATCAATGGAAATGGTATTGGGATTAACATGTTGGAGGTAGTTTTAATAAAATAATCGGCAGTAAAACTTAATTTATCCCTCCAAACACTTACATCAACGCCTGCATCAGCCTGGGTAGAAGATTCCCATTTTACTTTTGGGTTACCAAGAGTTGAAATAGTAGAACCCGGATTGCTTACCGGAGTTTGGCCAAAAGGATAGTTATAAAGATTCCCAATTATTGAAACGAATCCATAATCAGGAATTTCCTGGTTGCCTAATTGCCCGTAGCTGGCTCTTAATTTCAATTTTGAGACTGAAGACAAATGATCCTGGACCCATTTTTCATTATGCGCATTCCAGCCTATAGAACCGGAATAAAAAGTTCCATATTGATTATCCGGGCCAAACCGCGAAGAACCATCCCGCCGCACGTTTGCAGATAGCAGGTAGAGATTACGATACGAATAATTGGCATTTGCAAAAAGAGAAAAAAGAGCCGATTCAGCCTGGCTTTCAAATGCTGTGGTAGAGCCTATTAGCCCACTTCCATTGCCGATATATCTGAATGCAGGAGTTTGGTTAGGAAAATCTCTGTCAGCTCCTCCATGCAGATTATTTTTATTGCTGATCGCCTCTGTTCCTGCAAGAACTGATACATTATGAACTGAATTGAATGTTTTATTATAGGTAAGTGTATTATTCCAAACAATATTCATGTTGGTGTTAGTGCTTACAGTCAGCCTGCTTGGATTATTGATACGTAAGTTCGTTCCATAATTTACATCAAAGCGCTTATCATCAGTTATGATCGCGTCAAGGCCAATGTCTGATCTGAATTTCAAGTTTGTAAGGATTTTATATTCTGCATATAAATTTGCAAACACCCGATATTCAATTTCTTTATTGTCGGTGTTATTTGCAAGGGCAACCGGGTTATAGCCATCGCCAAAAAAAGCAGGATATGCCGGAAGATCGGAATAAACTCCGGAGCTGTCATATATAGGAATTGCAGGCGTGCGGAATAATGCATATCGTACCACGCTGCCTCCGTTACCACCATAACCGTCACCCGAAGCGCCAATTATATTTTTTTTGGAATAGGAAACATTGATATTATTTCCGAGGCTTAATTTATCAGTCAATTCAATATTCAGCTTTGATAACAATGAATAACGTTCATAACTGGAATTAATAATAATGCCATCCTGCTTAAAATAATTTGCTGAGATATAATAAAGCGTTTTTTCATTTCCGCCTCTCACAGACAATTGATGGCTTTGTATCTGGCCTTTTTGAAAAATGCCTTTAAGCCAATCTGTATTTGCCATAGGAATATCCGCCGGGATTTTAGGACGTATCAATGCCGGATTAGTAACGCCTGCATTATCATTATCAGCAGCTTCATTGTATAATTGCACATACTCTGAAGTATTGGCCATCTTTGGAAGCGTTCCATGTGTTTGAAAGCCACCATAACCGGAATAATTAAATTGTGCCTTGCCTTTTTTTCCACCTTTTGTTGTGACAAGCACTACTCCGTTAGCAGCGCGTGAGCCATAAATAGCTGCTGAAGAGGCGTCTTTCAGGACAACGATAGATTCAATATCATTAGCTGAAAGAAAATTGATACCATCTTTTGTTGGAATTCCGTCCACAATAAAAAGCGGGTTGTTATCATTGATAGTGCCTACTCCCCTTATTCTTACCTGCACTCCATCTCCCGGCTGGCCGGTATTCTGAGTAATTCTTACACCAGGAACTTTTCCTTCTAATGCCTGGTCAACACTAAGTACCGGTAATTTTGAAATACCTCCAACATCCACAACAGACACCGCACCAGACAAATCGCCTCGCCTACGGCTCTGATAGCCAACTACCACCACTTCATTCAATTCTTTATTAGTAGCTTCCATTTTTACGTTTATAGAAGCCTGCCCATTTACTGACACTTCCTTCGTTTTGTAGCCAACAATACTAAATACCAATACCGCATTTTCCGGAGCGTTGATCGAGAAATTTCCATTTCCGTCAGTTTGCGCAGCGATCTTGCTTCCTTTAATTGAAACCGTAACGCCAATTAGCGGAGCGCTGTTCTCATCCTGAACTGTACCTGTTATTAAAGCGGCTGTACTTTTAAGGCCGGTATCTTTTATTTTATCCGGTTCTGAATTAACGAGAATAACATTTTGCTTTTCTGTGAAGTGAAGCCCGGACTGTTTTGAAATATTGCTGAGAACATCTTTCAAAAGTTGTTTACCCTTTGTAAGCTTAATTTGCTTCGAAAGATTGATATCATTTTCGTCATACACAAAAGAAAAGGAAGTTTGCTTTTCTATAATGGTAAAAATATTTTGCAGGTTTGTGTTGCTGTTGTTGATGATTACATACACATCTTTTAAAAATGGCGATTTCATTTCACGAGCCTTCAGCGAAAAGAAACACGAAAAAATGAATAACGTGCTCAACAAAACTTTTAAAAAGACAGAAGTTTTAGAAAAAATTATTTTCATAAAATCGTTATTTTAAATTCTCATTATTGATAAAAATTGTATCGCCAATGGCTTTACTTTTCAAATTTTTGATAACACAAATATTTTCTACGATTTCTTTTGCCGTTGTATTTTTAAAATCACCCGTAAAGCGCCATCTCTTTTTATCGCTGTTATTAATGACTGTTATGCCATAAACATTTTTAATCCTGGCGGCAATCTGATCAAAAGTATTTTGCCGGAAATTAATACTGGATGTAGTTTCATTTTTATAAAAAAACTTATCATGAAAAACGTAGGTAGCTTTTTCATTTGGCCTGAGTAATATTGGAATGGATGTAATGCTAGTGGAATCTTCAATTTCTACTTTTACTTCGCCTTCTAATAATTCAACAATAATCGCGGAATCGCCTGCTTGCTTTATATTAAACACAGTACCTAACACGGTCGTAACAATATCCTTAGCATGAACTTTAAATGGAAAATGCTCATTTCTTTTTACATGAAAATTAGCTTCGCCCTTCAAATAAACCTGGCGATTGGCGCCTTGAAAAGTTTGCGGATAATCAAGACTACTGTTAGGCAAAAGCGTTACTGTAGTGCTGTCACTCAAAGTAAGAATCAAAGATTTATTTCCATTGTTTATGGTGTGATTCAAAGCCATTGCTTTACTGTCAGTATGCGGGATAAGCCAAAAAGTAGTTATTCCAATTAAAAGTAAAGCGGCAACTATGTATGATATTGATCTTTTTTTCCTCCCTGTTGAAAGAGCAGTTTTATTCCAGTATAAAAACCGAATTCCCCGCCTTGTACTTTTTTGATTAACCGCAGCTTCCATCTTTCGATATTCTTCCCGGTATTCTTCCTCGTTCACTGTTAATGAAAGTGATTTGATTATTTGAGATGCCTCGGCTGCCAAAACTTTTTTTGACGGATTTTCATTGAGCCATTGCTGCCAAAAGATCGTGTCCCTTTTATTTGAATGATGACAATAATTGAGAAATGATTCATCTGTTACAAAATCTTCAACAGAATAATTTTCAAAAGATTTTTTATCCATAATTAGATTAATGAGTTTTCGGGAAAGGGATCAAGCAGTCCGTTAAGTATAGTGCAGCAAAAAGAAATTATTTACCGGGAATTATAAATTTATTTTTGAGAAATTAAAAAAAATGGGAAATCTTAGCAGAACTTAGTCTTGCTGTGCCAGGCTGATATCTTTGCGGAGCTGTTGGATTGCTACGTAAATAGTGTTGTAAACCGTTCTTATGGTTAAAGAAGTCTCAGAAGCTATTTGCTCATAGCTAAGGTTTTCAAAGAATTTTAGCCTGATGATCTCCATTTGTTTTTTTGTAAGATTATTCAATGCTCGGGCTATTTTCTCTTTTTTCTGCTCGGTATCCTGGAAAGCAATCAATATTTCTTCATAAGGCCGTTCATTATTCTCAAATCCATCTGAAGATTCTTGGAAGGTTCTTTCTTTTATATTTCTGGATTGAAGTCGGCTAATTTTTCTCCTGATCCAGGTACAGAGATACGCGCGTACATTTTGCACCTCAGGATTAATTGAAACTCTTGTGTTCCATATTTCAAAAAATATTTCCTGAATGCAATCTTTGGTAAGTTCTTTATCGCAACATAAACTAAAACCATAAGAAAAAATAGATTTATAATTTTCCTGGTAAATAAAAAGAAAGGCGTTTTTATCGCCTTCTTTCATGCGCTTCCAATTATGGTCACTTGCCAACATATTTTTCAAATCTGAAAAAAAATAATCGAATAAATTTACTGCCTTACAAGATAAGCTATTCATCACAGTAATGAATCAGGTTTGATTGAAATTTTAATAATAACTATTTATCATTAACATTGAAAAATGATTACCTATATTTTAGCTTTTTATCCCGGATTGCAAACTCTCTGGCAATTAATTTCTTTATCAGTTACCGGTATAAGAAACAATCCAAAAAGTAGTTAATTCAATTTTTTTCAACAATTAAATTTCTTTCTTTAAAATATTTTCCAATAACCGGCAGGCGCCGCAATTCTTTCCATTCTATTTTCAAAAGCAACCATACATATATCATAAGAAGCAACGTTGCAGAAATAAAGTTGATAAGCCTTCCTTTGAAAAAATGAATAACCGCTTCATGAATGAAAAATAAAAGAACAACGATGATGATGAAAGCGCAAAGCTTTTTCCACGCATAAGGAATTTTGTAATCTTTTTGCCCCCAGATAAAAGAAATGATCATCATGCTGAAATAACAAAAAAAAGTAGCCCACGCGCAAGCCATATATCCGAAGTAAGGAATAAAAATAAAATTGATTACCAAAGTAATGCCAGCTCCAATGAGTGTAATATATGCGCCTGCAATTGTTTTATGCGTGAGCTTATACCAGATAGAAAGATTATAATAAATGCCCAGGAACATATTAGCCAAAAGCAGTATAGGCACTACTTTGAGACCAGTCCAATAAATAGGACGCTTTAAAAAATACTTCCAGATATCGAGATACAAGGACACTACCAAAAACATAACAGTAATGGTAATTACAAAAAATTTCATCACCCGGGCATAAACTTTTTGCGGATTTTGGCCTTCCGCCTGTTTAAAGAAAAATGGCTCAGCACCCATACGGAATGCCTGAATAAAAAGAGTGATCAGAATAGATAATTTATAACAACCGCTGTAAATAGCTACCTGCTCTTTTGCTGCAGTTATATCTGCAACAGGTGCAAGCCATGTAAGCATAATGCGGTCAAAAGTTTCATTGATCATCCCTCCAAAACCAGCGATGAGCAAGGGCAGTGTATAGATCATCATTGCAATCCAAACTCTTTTACTGAACTTAAACTGAAAAGAAAAAAATTCTTTAGATAATAACAGTAAAGCAAACAATGATGCAAACAGGTTGGCGATAATTACATATCCTACTCCATAAGCAGGCTTATAAAATGTTGCGATGAACCCATTGGGGTTTTCTCTGGCCAGCTTTGGGCATATTGACAATAAAAAGTAGATGAGTATAATTTGAAACAAAATGCTCGCAACTCTCACCAGGGCATACTTACGCGGCCTTTGATCCTGGCGCAATTTCGCAAAAGGCAAAGTTGATAATGTATCAAAAGCAATAATCAACGCGCTGTAGGTAATCAATTCAGGATGGTCATCTAATCTTAACAGGTGTGCTATAGAAGAACGTGATAAAAGAAAAAGTGTAGTAAGCAAAAAAGTAC
The DNA here is from genome assembly GCA_030853195.1 of Bacteroidota bacterium. Classification (GTDB taxonomy): domain Bacteria; phylum Bacteroidota; class Bacteroidia; order Chitinophagales; family Chitinophagaceae; genus Ginsengibacter. Next base: position 93,393 of record JALYVO010000005.1, read on the forward strand.
TGCATAAAATTGAAATGGTCGCAGTGCTGTAAATATCTTTCTTATACTCTTCTTTGCCCGAAAAACGAAAATATGCTGTTTCAATGCCGTAGGTAAAAACTACATTTAAAAAAGGAATGGCTGCATACAAAATGCTCATATCGCCGTAGCCTGTGCTTGATAGCTTCAGGGTTAAATACGGAGTTAGCAAATAAAATAAAAAACGCGCAGCGATGGAGCTAACTCCGTACCACATGGTTTGCCCTGCCAATTTCTTTATACTGCTCAAAAATATTTCGTTTTAAAAAAGGGCAAATTTAATTGGATAAAATTTAAAGTAACCACAAAATCAGGGCTGCGAAAACCTTTTGTCTTTCAGAAAAGAGGTATCTTTTAATGTGCCTAAAAATAAGATGAGATCGTATTTCTCCAATTTTGTAAATTCGATTCCTTTGCGAAGTGATGAATCAAGCGTAGGGCTTTGCTGTATTCCTTTCCGGTAATGTTCCACTACTTCGCTGAGTGAATAAAACCGGCCGTCGTGCATGAAAGGCTGCGTTACAGAAACATTTCGCAGGCTTGGCACACGAAATTTTAATGAATCTTCCGGATCGCCTGTGATGCTCATTCGCCCATAATCTTTAAGAAATTTATTCAGAGGAAGCCCGTTGTTACGAAAAGAATTATCAGTGAATAATGGTTCTTTATGGCAATGCTCGCATTTCAATTTAAAAACTTCATAGCCATGCTGCTCAGAAGGATTGTATTGATCTTCTCCTCTTTTTACTTTATCATATTTTGAATTGGAAGAAACCAATGTGCCCACAAATTGCGCAATTGCTTTCAGCATTTTCTGGCTGTTAATTTCCGTGTTTCCAAAAGCTTTTTTAAACAAGCGTTTGTAATCCGCATCTCCCCTTAATTTTATCAAAACAGAATCTATATTTTCCGCCATTTCATTGTGCGCTGTCATTGGCGAAAGCGCCTGCAATTCAATGTGGTTAATTCCTCCATCCCAGTGAAACAATGGAACCCACGCAAGATTTTGTAATGATGGCGCATTCCGTGTAGTGAACTGGTCATTGAATCCATGGCTGAAATCGTGATCATAAGTGGCGAAAGCCGCGTATTGCTGGTGGCATGACGCACACGCGAAGTTTCCATCCTTACTCAATCTTCCATCATAAAATAGTTTTCTTCCTAATTGAAAAGCTTCTTCACACAAGGGATTATTGGCAAAAATATTATTCGGTTTGGGCCAGCCTTTAGGTACAGCTAATTTCAAAGGCGTTATAGAAGAAAAATTATCTGCATCTTTTTTCATTGCTCCCAGAAAAAAGGCGGAAAATGTAATAAAAAAAGCAATCAATATAGAAATATTTGTTTTCACTTATTCAGAAATAATTTTTTCTATGTGAAACATTTTGGCATAATTATCACTTAGCGCCAAAGCCATTTTTCCTGGAGCGGTGATGTTTGCATGTTCAGCAATTTTTATATCATTAGGTTTTTGCCACCATGAATTTACATCGGCATTGATAATGATTTCAATTGTTTTATTTGCAGAAAAATGCACTAATTTATTTTCCGGGAAATTCAATTCAATATTTTTAAGCACATTATATTTTCCCGAAAAACCACCAATATGAAATTCATATTTATTATTCACCAAACCAGATGAGGAGGAATTTCCTTCGAACTTAGCCATTACGTAACCGCTGTTCCATGTCCAGAACATGTCTTTTGCGGGATCAAGCGCACCGGCTTGCGCGCCGGAAACATTTCGTAAACTATCAACGCCCAAAAGAAATTTTAGTGAAGAATAATTTCCCTGCGGGATTGAAAATGAAAAGCTTTGTGATCCCTCGTCACTTTCATCAATTAAATGGTAACTATTTTTTTCGCTGAACTTTTTACCGTCATTGATCAAAGAAATACCGGAAACATAATATCTTAATTTTGTGATGTTATATGTTTCCCCAAAAGGATTGGTATAAACAGAATCCTGCAAAGCTATTTTGTAGTTTTTAACCATATTCCTGAAAGTGATTTTCACTGTAGCAACCTGCCTCCTTTCCGAATTGTTTCTTGTTTGAAATGAAATAGTAAAAAAAAATATAACAGCAAACATGCAAAGTTTTTCAGGCATTTTATTCAGCATAATTATTTATTTTTCTCCTTCCTTCTTTAATTATTCCTTTCTCTTTTTTTGCTTTAATTCTTTTTGCTTTTGATACTTTGGAAGGCTTGGTAGGTTTTCGCTTTTTTCTTTTTATCAAAGCATTATTTATCAAAAGATGGATTTTTACAATTACTTCTTCTTTATTTCCCAACTGTGTTCTTTCGGTTTGGCTTTTCACCAGTAAGTATCCTTCGTTGGTTATTTTGTTGTATAGTTTTTCAAGGATAATATTTTTTTGCTCACCGGTTAATATTTCTGAATCAGCAATATGAAACCAGCCTTCCACCATCGTTTCAACTTTATTTACATTTTGCCCGCCCTTACCACCGCTTCGTGCCGTTTTAAATTTAATTTCGCTTAAAACATTTATCATCGTATAAAATTACAAAATTTAAAGAGCAAAGTTGTTCGCAAACGTTGCTTACAGTAAATTCGTAAATTGTAACACTAATTTTTATATGAACAAAAAAAAATACATTTTTGCATTTAACCCTCAGTAAATGAAGTTAAAAGATATCTATTCTTCTCTGTGTGAAAGGAAAGTGAATGGTAAAAAATCATTTGCTGTTCTGGTTGATCCGGATAAGGTGAATGATGAAAAAATGCGTGAGCTTATCAAGCTCGCTGTAGTTGCAAAAGTTGATTATTTTTTAGTGGGAGGCAGCTTGGTTATCTCAAATTATTTGGACCAGTGCGTTCAATTTATTAAAAAAAACTGCCCTATTCCTGTTTTGATTTTCCCCGGAAGCTCTGCTCAGGTTTCAAAATACGCCGATGCGCTTCTTTATCTTTCTCTGATTAGCGGAAGAAATCCTGAATTATTAATTGGCCAGCACGTGGTAAGCGCACCGGTTATTAAACAAAGCGGGCTCGAAATAATGAGTACAGGCTATATGGTAATTGATGGGGGCGCGCCTACAACGGTTTCTTATATTTCTAATGCAACTCCACTACCTGCAGATAAAAATGAAATTGCCATGTGCACCGCAATGGCCGGAGAAATGCTCGGAATGAAATTGATTTATATGGATGCCGGAAGCGGTGCCCGAACGCCGATCACGGAAAGCATGATTGAGAAAGTGGCCAATTGCATTGAAGTTCCTTTAATCGTCGGCGGCGGCATAACGGATCCTGAAAAAGCCTACCTAAACTGCAAGGCTGGCGCAGACGTAATTGTTGTTGGAAATGCGATTGAAAAAGATGAAGCGCTTATAATGGAAATGGCTTCGGCGGTGCATTCAGTGCCAGTGAAGGTTAATTAATTGGTTTCCGGGCTTTAATCAATAAGGCAATCTGAATCGAAAATCTCAAAGGCTCATCATCTCTTTGAACTTCACCGCTTGCCTGCGGCTTACTTCAATTTTTTCACCACCGATCAGATCAAGCAGAAGGCCACCATTAAAATAAGGCTCAATTTTTTCTATCATCCGCAGGTTAATAATATGTTTACGGTTTGCCCTGAAAAAAACTTTTTCGTCCAGCCTTTCTTCCAGCGCATTCAACGATTTTAAAATAAGCGGCTTGTTCGTTCCGAAGAAAACTTTTGCATAGTTTCCAACACTCTCAAAAAGACGCACATCAGAAAGTTTTACAAACCAGCAACGTTCACCGTCCTTCACAAAAACCTGATCGTGCTCTCCAAGCAAGCCCCTGTTATTATAAGAAAGTAATTCTTCTTCATCTTTCTGGCGCACCTTCAAAAGCGCGTCTGCAAGGCGTTTTGGCTCTACGGGCTTCATTAAATAATCGAGCGCATTTACCTCAAAAGCTTTCAAAGCATATTCATCATAAGCAGTTACAAAAATCACGTGCGGGGCTTTTTCTAATTGTGCAAGCATATCAAAACCTGTTTTTCCCGGCATCTGAATATCAAGGAAAATAATATCCGGATTTAAGGCTTCAATTTTTTCAATTCCTTCATTCGCGTTTGCAGCTTCACCGATTACTTCCACATCAGGAAATTCCTCTAACAACCTTCTAAGCTCGCTCCGCGCAAGGCGTTCATCATCTATTAAAATTACTTTTTGCATAATATTCTTTTTTTACGTTTCCAATTTCAATTAATCTGTGATAAGTGAAAAAGTAGAAAATCGGTTTTTTTATTTTCAATTCGTAATTTGTAATTAATAATCCACCGGCATTACGATCTTCGATTGCACCCTTGTTGATTCGATTTCCTCAACTTTAAAATAAGCATTTCCGTTGAACAAAAATTTTAACCTGTCGCGCGTACTTTTGAAACCAAAACCTTCATTTGAGCTTTCTTCAAGATTCCCTGTATTTTGAACGATCAATTCAAAATGATGATCCGTGAATCTTGAAATTATTTTTATTGTCCCTCCATTTATTCTTTTGCTGATGCCGTGTTTGATGGCATTCTCCACCAACGTTTGCAGCATCATGGGCGGCACAGGTTGTTTAAGCGTATCTTCATCAATATCAAGTTCAACTTTTAACCTTTCTTCAAAACGCATCTGTTCAAGCGCTAAATAATCCTTTACAATATCCAGTTCCTTTTGTAGAGGAACTGTTTCCAGTTTCTCTACCTGAAGGCTGCTTCGCAAAATGTTGGAAAGCTCTGTTATGGCTTTTCTCGCTCTTTGTGGGTTTTCATCTACCAGCGCGCGGATACTATTCAAAGAATTAAAAATAAAATGCGGATTAATGTGTGATTTTATAGTTTTTAATTCAAGGTCTTTTACGGTTTTTTCAAGGTTTAATCTGTCGAGCTCATCTTTACGGTTGCGCTCGAGGTAATGCCAGATCATATAAAGCAATAACCATAAAGCGATCAGGATAAAAGTGAAAATAATATCCCACCAAAACCTGCCTTTCCTCTGGTCTTCATATTTCCATTTGCCTGTATCATCCCTATACCAACCGGTAGTTTTTTTAATACTTTGCGTGGATGCAGTGGTCAATGAATCTACAGGAAGATTTTTACCTGGTAAATAATATGATGTTCCCTCTAAGCCAAGCGACTTTTCTTTTGAAATAGCTTCCTTAAAGCTTTCATTTTTTTCATATTCAACCAAAGAATTTCCTGTGAGTAATGCAGTAGATTTTGCTCCGTAATAACTTAATAATCCGGTTATCAATACGCTCAAAATAAACAAACCGATTACTTTATTGATTGAAAATTTTATCCAGCCTAATTTTTTTAACAAAAATCTCAAAAAATGTGTCGCTAATATGTACCAAAAAAATTGAATAAATAATATAGCAAAAAGAAGGTTTTTTCTTTCTCCGGCCTTCCAATAAGTATCCTGAAGAAAAAAATAAAAAAAAGAAAGATTTAATAATGTCCAGCCTCCCCAACCCAAAATCTGGCAAATCCAATATCTTATAATTCTTTTATGCATAAGCAAATTTATTGGTAATATTCAGTATTAGTTGTTAGATTGGATTAATGGTGAAATGTTCTTGTGAAAGGTTTTTGAATAAATTGTCGCAAAATTAAATTGTTGAATTGTTATATCATTTGATTATTGAATTATTGCCTTATTCATTCGTAATTGTTATTTCCCTTTCTTAGCTTTACAACGAAGAATAACAATGTCCAATCAAAATTTGAATAAAGAAAAAGAGATACAGACTCCTGCTGATAAAGAATTTGAAAATAATATCCGGCCATCTGTTATCGAAGAATTCAGCGGACAAAAACAGATCATAGAAAATTTAAGAATATTCATAAAAGCAGCGCGGCAGCGCGAAGAGGCGCTGGATCATATTCTTTTTCATGGGCCGCCGGGACTTGGAAAAACCACACTCAGCCGGATTGTAGCCAATGAATTGGGCGTAAACATTAAGGAAACAAGCGGCCCTGTTATTGAAAAACCGGGCGACCTCGCAGGTTTGCTCACCAACCTTGAAACTAACGATGTTTTATTTATAGATGAAATCCACAGGTTGAGCAATGTAGTAGAAGAATATTTATATGCCGCGATGGAAGATTATCGTATAGATATCATGATTGATACCGGACCAAACGCGCGAAGTGTACAAATTAATCTGAACCCGTTTACATTGATTGGTGCCACTACAAGGAGTGGATTACTCACCTCGCCATTACTCTCAAGATTTGGAATTAAATCAAGATTAGAATATTATGATTCTGCTACTTTACAAAAAATAGTTTTACGTTCTTCTTCTATTCTCAATACAAAAATCACTTCTGAAGCAGCAACTGAAATTGCAGGTCGCAGCCGCGGAACTCCGAGAATAGCTAATGGCTTACTGAGGAGAGTCCGTGATTTTGCGCAGGTACTTTCCAATGGCGTGATTGATTTGAAAATCACTGAGCATGCTTTGAAAGCCTTGAATGTGGATGAATATGGATTAGATGAAATGGACAACAGGATATTAAGTGCAATTATAGATAAATTCAAGGGCGGCCCGGTTGGCATTACCACTATTGCGACAGCAGTTGGCGAAGAAACGGGAACATTGGAAGAAGTATATGAGCCTTTTTTAATCCAGGAAGGCTTTATCATGCGCACTCCGCGCGGAAGAGAGGTTACACAGAAAGCATATACGCATCTTGGAAAAGTTCAGCAAAGAGGTTTGAAAGCACCGGGTCTGTTTGATGATTAATTATCAGCCTGGGTAAAAATAAATTAACAAAATCTACTTTTTCACTTATCCAATAAGCACTGATATCTCAGGCTAACAATAAAAAAATGACCGGTATTTTATGGAAATCAATTTTTTCTCTTTTCCAATCATCTATGGTTTTTGTTTTGATCAATTCATTTGCAGAAGTAAGATCCGCGGCTATGCATAACTGAGTAGATGGCTTACAACTCTTCCAGATTGTTTCAATCAATTTATTATTTCTGTAAGGAGTTTCAATAAAAATTTGTGTACAATTTTTCTTCGCAGATTCTTCTTCCAGCTCTTTTATTTTTTTTATTCTTTCAAAATTATCAATTGGTAGATAGCCATGAAAGCTAAACTGCTGGCCGTTTAACCCACTGGCCATTAAAGCGAGCAAAATAGAACTTGGGCCAACCAAAGGTTTTATTTCAACATTCAATTTCTGTGCTTCATTGATTAATATTTGCCCCGGATCAGCAACTCCCGGGCAGCCGGCTTCGCTAATGATGGCAATATTCTTTCCTTCTTTTATTTTTTGCCTGAAAATATTTATTTGTTCTTTCTCTGCTTTATGAATTGTATGCCATTCAAAATTATCAATTACAATTTCTTTATCCATCGCTTTTAAAAAACGACGGGCAGTTCTCTCATTTTCTGCAAAAATTATCTGGCAATTTTTTACAACCTCCAAAATATAAGGAGGAATTGTTTCAACCGCATTATCCGATAAGAAAGAAGGGATCAAATAAATCATATTATTTTATAAAAGTGACGTCAACCCTTTTACTTTCTTTTTGTTGCAGACTCAAAGTGGCTGCTATTACTGAATAGCCTGGCGCAAATATCCATCCCACAATTGGCAGCAAATGCATTAGATAAAATATCATTCCATTTCCGATTGCAAGCCCTTTATGATGATTGATAAAATCAATACTTTCAGCAGATGAAAGTCCCTTTCGCTCACTGGTATAATCTAACATAGAAAATCCGAAATAATAAAATTCAATAAATAAAGCTAACAATGGAGTTACCCAACCAAGAACCGGAATAAGCGCTAAAAATAAAATAGAAACTGTATAAACTGTCTGCCACAGAGTGTTTCGCAAAGCAATACGTATTCCCCGTATTGCATCGTTAAAGAATCTTTTAATTGAAAACAGATATTTCTTATTTGAAGTAATGGCTTCTGTTTTTTCAGTCAGGTAAGCAAATAGAGGCGAGCCAATAATCAGAATTAAATATTTGAACCAGGAAAAATAAAACATCATTAATATAAGTTGCAGAACAATCTGGCCAAAGATGAAAATGAAACTTAGCCATGATGTATTTTCTTTTTGCAACCAGTGTTTCAGGCCGGTTTTTGACAAAAAATATTCAACCATGAAGGCTGCAGAATGCCAAAAAAAATATAGGCCGGAAACAAAAAGTATCGCATAAAATATTCCAGGAATTAATATCCAACTCAACAATTTATTTTTCATAATAAACCGGTGCGCTTTGAAATAAGAATCGATAGCTATAATGATTTGCTCAAGCAATATTATGATTACTGAATGAATATGATAGCAACAAATGTAATTTACTTTATTCTGAAAAGCTGAAATATAGATTTTACAAATTAAACTAAAAGTAAAACCAGTGATAAAAACCTAAAAATGAAGAGGTAAAAATATTCCTATGAGAAATGGAGAAATATTTAGAGGGATAATACCTCAAGGTGGAAATTCAGAGAGTTGAGAACAATTATTATGAAAAAAAATTATATAGAAAAAACTCTTTTTAGAAGGCTTTTCTTTTTAGGATAATCCTGGTTATAAGAATCCTCAGGGTTGGAGCCACCTTTCTTAGCTATAAATTGCGTAATACCAAATTGCAAAGCGGTTCCAAGAGCTTTTTTAACAATGCCGGCTGACTTACCAATTACCATTTTCCTGGAAAAATAACCAGCGCCCAAGCCGATGGCAACTTTTAAAAGATTATGTTTTAGAGGAGTAGATTCCTGGACTTCGTGCAGCGTAGTTTTTAAAATATTTGTAGGTTTAAGGCTTTCAAGAATGTTATGCATGTGATCCTTTAGATCTTCTTCCATGATCGCCCTTTTCCTTTCAAGCCTTTTAATGGCCGTTGACAAGTCGGTAGTATTCGCTATCATTTCGAGTTTATCTTCGGCTATTTCTTTGTTATTCATTGCTTGAATTTTACCTGATTAATCTAACAATTCCTTAATCAATTTATCACTGACAGGATTCTGGAGAAGCTTTTTTCTGCCGGAAAACAAAACAAGTCCGATGATAATATAAATGACTGCCATGATGAAAAAACCATAGAATGCCTTTCCCAATAGCGCTCCTATTATTAAGGATAAGCCAATAGTAATACATATAAGGACCAGAAATAGAAGAACTATCAAGACAACAGAAACAATTAGTAACGACAAGAATGAAGACACTTTATTAATGCCTTTCAACTTTAATAAATCAAGCCTTGTGTCACCGTAATCTTTGAGTTTATAAAATAATTCTTCTACGCTGGTAGGTTTATTTTCCATGTAAGTTTGTTTATCACCAATTTTATCACCGGACAAGTTGTCTTTAAAAGATTTTGAACAGTAACAAATTATGAGTTCATTGGGTTAGGGTTTCTAACATCATTTCTCATTGCATTCGCTTTGTCTTTTGCCTGGTTTATCATATCTTTTCCCATATCTTTCCCTTCTGAAACGAGACCAGAAAGCTTCTCTTTTGCGGCATCATATTTATCTGATACGACATCGGCAAATTCGTTGTATTTGTCTTTAACGCTTCCTGCAACGTCAGATCCTTTTTCTGCGATCTTTCTTCTGGTTTCTGTACCCTTATCTGGTGCAAATAAAATACCTAATACAGCACCTGCTGCGGCACCTGCTAAAACGCTTGCTAATACTTTTCCTGAGCCCATAGTTGTAAGTTTTAAAAATTTATAAAATTGTTTAATACCTATAAAGATAATATTTTGCCAATAAAAAACTATTACATTTCCAAATGACGAAACCTTTTGCTGTAAAGGGATTCAACGGGTAACTAATTTTTTTTCACATTATAATAAGGATAATGTTTGAGTAATAATTTGCCCATAATGAGGAAGTTTCTAAGTCAATTATTTATAAATTACAAAGCCTGAAATTTAATTGTTTAGTTAACTTCGAAAATTAATTATTTGGCATTATATTTTTAATAAATTCGCATATTATTTTAAATTCCTTTCAAACTTTTATTATCAGAAAATATGGCCAAAATAAAATATTATGAAACGAAATGCCTGAAAAGGAAAAAAAGTTTAATCACTTTATGAAAAAGTTTTATGCCCATTTATCCTGCATATAAGAAAAGAAAAAAAAGTGAAATATATTCGATAGAAAATAAAATAGAAACATTATAGGAAATATTCAAAAAGTACAGAAAATACAACTAAATAAAAAAATAAGTTTATGAAAAAATTCAATTTAAATTTTGCATTACTGGCTATTATGGTTTTTATGTTTAGCAGTTGCCAGGCCGTTGGTGAAGTTTTCAAAGCCGGAGTTTGGTTTGGTATAATAGGTATCATCGTAGTGGTGGCTATTATTTTCTGGCTTATAAATAAAGCAGGCAAGAAATAAATTACAAGGCAAATAATGGATTTTCTTAAGATGCTCTATCCGATGTACAATTCTGATAGGTAAATTCCCATAATGGTAAATAACCTCTTCGATAAAATCGCTAATCGTACCAGAATTGGCTTCCTTGCTGCTTTTGTTCTTTTACTCATTTCATATATACTTACTTTTATATCCACACAAAAAGTAATTACACAAAGTTATTGGATCAATCATACCAATGAGGTGATCCATAATCTTGATAATGTTCTTGGATATCTTACAAAAGGAGAATCCTTATTTCGCGGTTATATTATAACAAGTGATAAAAAACTTCTTAATGAATACGGCCATAGCGAGGTAGAAACATATAATGCTTATAAGAATCTAAAATCCTTAACGACCGACAATATAGGACAGCAAAGAAATCTTGATACGCTGCATAATTTAATAGATGAAAAATTTATCTGGATTGGCAAAATAGTTTCTGAATTTTCCTCAAATCATAAAGTTCCGGATGCATTGTTGAAAGGGAATGACGAAGGGAATTTGATAACGGGCAAGATTGAGAATTTTGTACATAAAATGCAGGCATCTGAAAAGGGTTTATGGGATACACGGTCGCAACGAGCCTCAGCCTATTCAAATTTGCTAAAAGTATTAGATATAGCTTCTATTGCAATCGCGATTATACTCACATTGTATTCTTTTATTGTATTTAATAAAGAAAATAAAGCAAAGCTTATCGCTTCGCAAAAAGCGGCAGAATTTCAGGAGCAATTGCAAAGCAGGGTAAAACAATTAGCTGATCTTAATGAAGAACTTATAGAATTAAGAAGCCTCGAAAAATATTCTGTAACAGGAAGAATTGCGCGCACTATCGCGCATGAAGTAAGAAATCCTTTAACCAATATCAATCTTGCTACAGAACAATTACGCTCCGAATTAGAATCTTCGCCACCTTCAGAAATGTTGTTTACCATGATAGCCAGAAATTCAGAAAGGATCAATCAACTGGTAAGTGATCTGTTGAATTCTACAAGAGTTTCTGAACTCAGTTTTGAAAGCGTTTCTATCAACAGCATAATTGATGAAAGCCTTTCCCAGGCTTATGATAGAATAAAATTAAAAAAGATTAAAGTTATCAGGAATTATAATGCAGGCATATCCAAAATTTACGTTGACGTAGATAAAATAAAAATTGCTTTTCTAAATATCATTGTAAATGCGATAGAAGCGATGAATGATTATGGGATATTAGCGATAAGAACAGAAGATATAAATAACCGATGCGTTGTCAAATTTACTGACACAGGAAAAGGTATGAGCAAATCTGAAATGCAGCGTTTATTCGAACCATATTTTACAACCAAGGAAAAGGGAAATGGATTAGGACTAGCCAATACACAAAATATTATTTTAGGGCATAACGGAAGCATTTCCGCACAAAGTGAAGAAGGCAAAGGGACTACATTTACTGTGATCTTTAATTTTGCCTGAAAAGCCATTTTATAGAAAAACGATTTAATTTTTTTATCTATTTTTACTTTTCAATAAGCCTTTGTCATTTTCTATATTTTTTTGCTTCTCCGGATCCTTCGTATCACCACCCATAAGCATTCCCCAAGGTTTTAAATTGTCTACATGGTCGCATATTATTTTAATGAAAGCCACAGCAGGCACCGATAAAAATAATCCGGAGATACCCGTTAAGGCTCCGCCAATTATAACTCCTAAAATAGAAATAAGTGCGTTTATACGTAACCGTGAGGCAACTATTTTTGGCATCAGGATATTTACATCTATCATGTGAATACCATATAATATCACTACGATCCAAATTATATCGCCTGTGTTATTACTTGTGGTTAAAGTTACAAGCACCGTGAAAACCGTTGCTGTAAACATTCCTATATATGGAATAATATTCAAAACCGCAGCGAACAGTCCAAAAAAGATCGCGTATTTAATTCCAAGTATCATAAGGCCAATAGAGTTCGCCGCAGCAACAATAGACATTTCTATAAGCAACCCAACCATGTAGTTATGAATCATCGCTTTTGATTCGTTGATCACATTTTGAACGACTTCACCTTGCTCTTTTTTGAAAACAGAAAATAAAAACTTTCTTATGTGAACCCGGTAATATAGCAGAAGAAAAGTGTAGATAGGCATCAATATCAAAAGCATAAGCACTTCAGTAATAGAAAAAAAAGTGTGCTGAAGATATCCTGTACCAGAGGCTTTCAATTTATCAGCCTGCTCATTCAGATATTGATTTTGCTCATTGAATGAAATATTTAATTTGTTTTTTACCCAAAGCTGTACTGCTACGAAATGATCATTCAAATGCTCTTTTATCGAAGGAAGATCTTTTGCAAAAGCCGAGATCTGGCTACTTAAAAAATAAATAATCAGACCTATAAAGCCGATGGTAAATATAATAGCTATGCTTATAGAAAAAATTTTACCAAAATTCTTTCTTTCCAGGAAGCTTACCAGCGGTAGCAATAATACAGTTAATAATACAGCAAATACAAAAGGAATAAGGATATTTTGCGCAACATTAATAAAGAAGCAAATAAAAAAAATTATCAGGAACTGGAAGCCTAATCTTACATAAAATGGGGATTGATTATTTACGGTCATCAGATAAAATTAATAATTAAAAACCCTCACACAAATTATTGCGTGAGGGTTTTACAGAATTTTGAAAGAAAAGAATTTAAAGCCCTTGAATCCATTGAATAACTTCATCCTTTGTTTTTCCAAGCTTTTGCTGCATACGGCCTACGAACTCATCATCTTTGCCTTCATCGCGCTTAAGATCATCATCAGTAAGATCAGCGTATGCTTTTTTCATTTTCCCTTTCATTTCATTCCAGTTTCCTTTAAGTTTTAATTCCCAATTTTCCATGAGTAATTGTTTTTTTTAAATTAAGCTGCCCTGTTTATTACTTTTAGAAGAATCATTATAATAGCAATAACCAGCAGGATGTGAATAAGGCCGCCTGTGTAAAATCCGCCTAAAAAAGAAATAGCCCAGATAATTACAAGAATTACGGCAATCACGTAAAGTAAATTTCCCATTTGTTATAAAATTTAAATTGTTAAAGAATAAAAATATTTAGTGTACGATTTTTTTTTGTATGATAATTCAAAAAGTAGTTTTTTCGTTTTCCGATACCTGTTAATATTGTTGAAAATAATTTGTTAAGCTCTTCTTATCACACCTAGAATGATAGCTATAACAGCGATTACCAATAAAATATGAATGAGGCCACCAGACACATGATAAACTAAAAAGGATATCACCCAAATAATTATAAGGATAACAGCGATTATGTATAACAAGCTTCTCATTTGTTTTTATTAAAATTGAAAAATGATTTTACATTTTTTATATTATAAAAAACTTTGCCAAAAATTTATTTATTAATATTTTGCTATTGCAATATAATTTATTAAAGAATAAACTATTTATAAATAGTAGAAAATAAATTTATTGATGGGGAAAACACTCCACGAAATGAGCACTTTTCAAATAAATCAACCGGTTTCTCCCAGCTTTAAAAGATCTATAGTGTTTTTGATTATTGCAGAATTAAAAGGCTTACTTATAAAAAAATCTGCCCCTCTTTGCAATGCGCTTTGTATATCATTTGGAGAATTATGCGCCGTCATCATTACAATTTTTGTTGATGGAAAATCGTGTTTTATTACACTAATAAAATCAATTCCATAACCATCCGGAAGGCGGTTATCTAAAAAAAGCACTGATGGTCTAATTTTCTCTAAATTCTTTTTTGCTTCAGCGATACTGTATGCGCAGCTAGGATTCAGATTCTTTTGAATAAGAACCAAAGAGAGTAAAAAACAAAGTTCTTTCTCATCCTCTACGATCATTGCGTTTAATGGTACCGTGCTTTCCATGTCATTCCTGATAATTAGCTTTATCTTTTTAACTATAGACAATTTATTTGCCAGTAAATAATTTTTAGAAACGATTAATTTATTTTAAACATCTATCTAATAAAGTGACTAGAATATTCTGCAAATGAAAAATCTCTTCTTTTTGTTTAATTTTATCTAAGTATTTTAAGTTAATGAATCTGCCCTAAAAATTATTCGTGAATATATTTTCGTATACAAAACAGGTTTTTAAAGAGTTTTCCGCAGATAATATTTTAAAATACAGCGCTTCGCTTGCTTATTATACAGTTTTTTCAATTGCCCCATTATTGGTCGTCATCACTACTTTATTCGGTTTTATTTTTGGAAAGGAAGCGATGCAAGGCCAGGTTTATCAACAATTAAATAGCCTTGTCGGAAGTAAAGCAGCCATTCAAATTCAGGACATGATAAAAAATGTGCATCTATCGGGAAATAATTTTTTCGCAACGGTGGTGAGCATTGGGATTTTATTAATAGGCGCAACAAGTATATTCGGGGAAATACAGGATTCAATTAATAAAATATGGGGATTAAGAGTAAAGCCAGACAAAGTTTGGTGGAGATTAATTCTTACAAGGCTCCTTTCTTTTTCCTTAATATTGAGTATTGGATTTATTATGATGGTATCGCTGTTATTAAATGCCTTAGTAGCTGCTTTCGGAAAGTTTATCGGAAAATATATTCAAAATTATAGTGTTTATTTTATACAGATTACGGAAGCAATTCTTTCTTTTATTGTAGCAGCTTTTTTATTTTCAATGATATTCAAGATTTTGCCTGATGCAAAAGTAAAATGGAAAGATGTTTTATTTGGAGGATTTGTTACCGCATTATTTTTCACTATTGGAAAATTAGGAATTGGCTTTTATTTAGGCAGAGGCAGCTTTACATCACTTTATGGAGCTGCCGGCTCTATTATTATTTTAATGGCGTGGGTTTATTATAGTTCAATTATTTTATACCTCGGTGCTGAGTTTACAAAAGTTTATGCTAAATTGTATGGAGGAAAAATTTTGCCCAATGAATATGCCGAATGGATAGCGACAGTTGAAAAACCAGTATCTTCTCCGCAATTGAAAAACAAAGATTTAGACTAACTTTACAACTCCTAAGTATTTATAATTTATGAAGAAAAAGATACTAATTATAGACGATGATTTTGATATGTGTTCGTTATTGAGCCGTTTTCTTGAAAAAAAGGGGTTTGAAACAGAAGTGGCGCACAATGCGGCTAAGGGGCTTTCTAAGTATGACGAAGCGCATTTCGATATTGTTCTCTGCGATTTTAGACTCGGTGATAAAGATGGAAAAGATGTATTGCTTAAAATAAAAGAAGCCAACCAGAAAACAATTGTAATTATTATTACAGGATATTCTGATATCAAAACTGCCGTGGATGTAATTAAGCTTGGTGCTTTTGATTATATTACCAAACCCCTTATTCCTGATGAAGTAATTAATGTTATACAAAAAGCATTGGCTGCTCCTTCGTTTGAATCCGGGAAAGCAGCCGTGAATACTGAAGTTTCCAAAAATAAAAAATCTTATTCTCTCACTGCCAATAAAGAATTTCTGATTGGCCAGGACGGTGAAACGGCAAAAGTTTATCGCCAGATAGAAATTGTAGCGCCTACGAATTATAGTGTAATTCTTTATGGTGAAAGCGGAACCGGAAAAGAAGTAATTGCCAAAACCATTCATGAATCAAGCAACCGCCGCGGAAAGCCTTTTGTAGCGATGGATTGCGGCACCTTATCGAAAGAACTTTCAGGAAGCGAACTGTTTGGCCACGTGAAAGGAGCTTTTACCGGAGCGGTGAATGATAAAGAAGGCCATTTTGAATTGGCCAATGGAGGGACGCTGTTTCTTGATGAAGTTTCTAATCTTGCCAAAGATGTCCAGGCTTCTTTACTGAGAGTAATCCAGGAAAGAAAATTCAAAAGAGTAGGTGGCACTAAAGAGATGGACGTGGATATCAGGATAATAGTGGCCTCAAATGAAAACTTACAGGAGGCTTATCAAAAAGGAAAATTCAGAGAAGATCTTTATCACCGGTTCAATGAATTTTCGATCAATCTTCCCGCTCTACGCGATCGCAAAGAAGATATCCCGCTTTTTGCAGAATTTTTTCTTGATAAAACTAACCAGGAATTACAAAAAGATATAGAAGGATATGAAGAAGATGTGGAAGAAATGTTTATGAATTATTCATGGCCGGGAAATTTAAGGGAATTCAGAAATGTAGTGCGACGTGCAGTTTTATTAACTTCTTCAGGCAAAATAAATTCTAAAGTATTGCCCTGGGAAATAACTAAATCTCTTCTTGAGAGCGAATTCAAAGTTAACGGCCATGATGAAATATTGACCAGCGCAAATGTGAATTCCCGTTTTGGAGGCATCGATCTGAAAGATGCGGCGGCAAAGGCAGAGTATGATACTATCATGAATGTTCTCAAAGAAGTGAACTTCAATAAAACCAAAGCTGCAGAAATACTAAAAATTGATCGAAAAACACTTTATAATAAGATCAAAATTTATCAGTCGTTATAGATATTAAAATCTGATACAAGATATAAAGCTGATACAAAAGATATGAATTAAAAAAACTACAAAATAACTTATATGCCTGGTATGCCTGAACAAATTATTCCAATGACGACAGTTTCAACTGTTCTCGAAAAACTGCGTATCAAAAAACACGACAATGAATTCAGAATGACAGCAGAGGGATTTACACCGGGAAACAAAAAATGCTATTCGCCTGAAGATTTAAAAATCATTCGCACTTATCGTTTTGAAGGTGAATCTGACCCGGGCGATAGCGCAATCATTTATCTGATTGAGGCGAACGATGGCCTTATCGGCTACAGCCTCGATGCTTATGGTGTTTACAGCGATCATGAAGATGATGGATATGATGATTTTATCAGGAAAATTCCGGTAGAGGAACGAGACGAGCAGCAAATTTTCCAAGATTGATTTGATTTGAAAATGGGGAAAATCTACTTTATGACTTATCAGAAGTATTGTAAATTCTTTTTATTGCTTCTTTATTTTTTTCCATAATAACTTTTCTTTTCAAACTTAATTTTGGCGTCATCTCGCCGGTGGCGATGCTCCATTCATAAGGAAGCAGTTCAAATTTTTTTATCTGCTCTACGTGATTGAAAAAGTGGTTATAATGCTCTACTTCTTTTCTATAAAGATCATGAACCATAGGATTATTAATTGTTTTTTTATTATCCGAACAATCTAAATTTTGTTCTTTACACCAGCTGTTGAGATAATTGAAAGAAGGAATAATCAATGCGCTTACAAATTTTTCACCAGCGCCAATTACTACCAGATTTTCTATCAGGTTAGATTCCTTCATTTTGTTTTCGATAGCCACGGGCGCTACATATTTTCCACCACTGGTTTTGAACATTTCTTTTTTCCGGTCGGTAATTTTTAAGAATTTCTCGTTAGCAAACATGCCAACATCACCGGTTTTGTACCAGCCATTTTCCATAGAATCTGCGGTTAATTCTGGTTGTTTATAATAGCCAATCATCACGTTGGGGCCTTTGCATAAAATTTCCCCATCATCCGCAATTTTTACTTCTACATTTTTTATTAATGGCCCTACCGTTCCAAACATTCTTCCATCTTCTTCAAATCGGTTCACGCTGATTACCGGAGATGTTTCTGTGAGTCCATAGCCTTCCATAACCGGAATTTTAGCTGCAGTAAAAATCCTTATAAGCCTTACCTGGCAAGCCGCGCCGCCACTTATAATGCATATTAGTTCATTGCCAAGGGCCTCTCTCCATTTTTTAAAAATGAGTGAATTGGCAATGGAAAGCTGCATGTTGTAAACAAATCCCTGGGTTTTATTAATCTCAAATTTTGTTGCGAGCCCGTGCGCCCAAAAAAATAATCTTCTTTTGACCCCCGAAAGTTCTTCTCCTTTTTGCATGATTCTTTCATAAACTTTTTCGAGTAAGCGTGGAACGGTTGTAAACAATTGTGGCTTCACTTCTCTCAGGTTATCGGCAATGGTGTCCATGTTTTCGGCAAAAAAAATGGACGTTCCTTTATACAGGTAAAGAAAACTTATCATCCGCTCAAAAATATGATTCAGTGGTAAAAAACTCAGCGCTTTTAAATTATCGCCTGGTGGAAAACACGGCATGCTATCCATTACATTACTAAGAATATTTTTGTGAGAAAGCATCACTCCTTTCGGTTTTCCTGTAGTACCCGAAGTGTAAATAATAGTGGCGAGGTCTTCATATTTAATTTTATCAGAGATTGCTTTTACTTCGGATATATTGCTTTCATTTCCGAACGATAAAATTTCTTTCCAATGATTAACGCCTTCTATTTTTTCAAAAGAATAGATTTCTTTCAAATGAATCAAATTGACCTTGATGCTGTTTACTTTTTCAAATAAGTTTTCATCATTTACAAAAATTATTTTTACTTCCGCATCTTTCAAAATAAACTCAAGCTCAAGCTCATTTATTGTGGGATAAACTGGTATGAGCACTGCGCCAAGCTGCTGCACAGCAAGATCAAGCATTACCCATTCGGGCCTGTTTTTTGAAATCACCGCAACCTTTGATTTTCCTTCGGCAGTGTTATCTCCCGGCCCAATACCCATCTGATAAAGGCCTGCGCTTAGTTTATTAACGATATCAGCAACTTCTGTGGTGGAATATTCTTTCCAGGCGCCATTCTCCTTTGCGGCCAGCATGGTTCTGTTTGGCGCATCTTTCAAATGAAGATTGATGCAATCAAATAAACGCGTAGGTTCAGTCATATCGATTTAATTTATCTCAAAAGAATTTGATAAAACTTCTAAATTAAACAAATAACCAAACAATAAAACAGTAAAATTTAATGGCAGATTTTTCAGAAAAAAATAAATTTAATTTATCGAACCGTCACATTCCAAAAAGTATAAATTCACATTTTTCAAATAATCAAATTGAAGAATTCAAATAACTCAAAATGTCGTAAATCGTTTTTTTTTAAACAAATTAAGAGAAGATAAATCAATGATAATACTGGCCTTTTGGAATTTTAAATAGCCTGTCCTGCTGAAATTTATTGAAAGCTGCATATTCCGCGGAATGTGTTCCAATCCAGGTTTGATAAGCGGCCAGGTTTTGGGCTGCGCCAAATATCCATTGATTGTAAACAGGAAATAATCCTTTTTCAAGTAATTCTTTTTGAAGGTCAAAAAGCTTGAAGGAAAATTTATTTGCATAATCTTTATCCCAGTCAAGAATGAAACGGGTTCTTATCATGGTGAGTGATTCTGCATCAATTCCGTTTATGACTACGCTGTTTTGCTTATTCATTGCAGATAAAAATGCAAGCTCGAATTTATTTTTTCCTTTCGTATCCTGGAGAAGGTTTGTACTTGCAAAAAGTTTTTTGTAACTATCGAGCAAAACATTTTTTATTTCCGCTGTGCGGGATGTGAATGATTCGATATTGATAAAAATTTCACCATAAAGAAGGCCCCAGATATTATCTTTCGCAGAGTAATAATATTTGCAGGCGTTGTAATAATTATTAGCGTAAGATGGATCCAATTCAATTCCTTTTTCCCATAATTTTATGGCATTGTTATCCCTGTTGCTCCAGAGCATTTCTCCATATTCATTGTATAAAGGGCCACTGGAAGGGAAAGTTTTAATCGCTTTTTTATATAATTTTTCCGCTTCCTTTGGCTGCCCGAGCGCCCGATAAACCGTGCCGGCAATCTGGTAGGTTTGATCATCTGCATTATTATTATCCAAAAAAGGTTGTAACGTAGCAAGCGCTTTATTATTTTCTCTTTGCAAATAATAATCGTAAGCGAGGTCTTTGGCAATTTCAATATTGTTGGGAGCAAGCGCTGCAGCTCTTACGAGAATTAATGAAGCATTGGCATAATCTCCTTGACGCATAAATGTTTTCGCATTCTCATGCAGTTTATCTACATCCTCTTGTTGGGCGAAAACATTTATTGAAAAAACAATGCAGGCAATTGCAAATAGAATTTTTTTCATCGGGTAAAGATAAAATACTTTGTCACCTGTAAATCTTTATAAAAACAAAATTATTTTACTATTTATTATGAATCACAATAGTTACCTCACTTGCTAAAGAGCTTTGCTGTTAAAAGCTTTTTGTATTCTTTAGTTGTTGTTAAAAAATCCGTTGCATCTTTTTGTTTTGATAAGATGTGTTTTTTTTCATTGATTATTACGTCGAATAATTTTTCATTGTCAAAATAATAGCGTCCTTTAAAAAATAACTCCGGTTTTGAATAGTCAAAAACTTGCAAACTATCGTTGTACTTATATCTACTCTCAGTGGAGTACACAAAAATTAGTTTCCCATTGTCCAAGTAGTATTCATTTTGGATTATCTTATTTGAAAGTCCTACCCATTCAACAATTTTTTTTAAAGATCCGGCTTCGTAATAACCTTTCAAACTCCCACCATTGTCTGGGTTATGTCCCAGGAACTCCTCAGCATCGTCAATAGTCACAATTTTATAATTCTTATAATGATTGATCTGTTCGCAGACTTTTTTGATATGAATAATTCTATAACTCTTAACAGCTTTACCTTGTCCAAAAGTGATTGTGAACGTAAAGAGCAAAACTAATTGAAGCAATAGATATTTGTGGACTGACATTTTTAATGCTTGCAACGTTTTTACAATTCAGGTAATTCGTAATAATTCGCGTAACTAAAAATAATATTCAATTTCAAAAAATCATTACGAAATAAGATGCGTAAGTAATCCGTCTCTTAATTTTGGCTCAAACCAGGTGCTCTTTGGCGGCATTACATTGTTGCTGTCTGCAATGTCAAAAAGTTGCTGAATGCTTACGGGATAAAGGCTGAAAGCAACTGCCCATTCGCCGCTATCTACTTTTTTTTCTAATTCTGCCATTCCTCTTATTCCACCAATAAAATCTATTCTTGTGTCTGTTCGCTGGTCTTGTATTCCTAAAATGGGTTCCAATAAATTATTTTGCAAAATGCTTACATCCAAAATTCCAACCGGATCAGTAGAAAAAGTTCCATCCAAAGCAGTAAGTTTATACCATTGGGATTTGAGATACATTCCAAAATTATGAGTGGCATCCGGAGAATAAGCATCGCTTTCTTTTTCTATCGAAAAACTACTATTTAGCTTTTCTAAGAATTCATTTTCAGAATAGCCATTGAGATCTTTTACAACCCTGTTGTAATCCATTATTTGTAATTGTTCCGCAGGAAAAAGGGTAGAAAGAAAATGTCCCGACTCTTCGTTATCCGCCAAAAGGTATTTTACTTTCGCAGCAGAAGCTACTCTGTGATGCCCGTCGGCTATGTAAGTGCATTCAACTTCTGTTTTAAAAATCTCTGTTATCCTGTCAATTATTTTTTCATCACTAATAACCCAAACAGTATGTTGAACCTGATCGTCGGCCGTAAAGTTATAAACCGGGCTTTTATCGGCCTTCCATTTATTCATGATCTCATTCAGTTCATCACTATCTCTGAAAGCGAGAAATACATTTCCGGTTTGTGCGCCGGTTGTTTTAATGTGATTGATGCGATCAAGTTCTTTTTCCGGTCTCGTGAATTCATGTTTTTTTATCAGCCCTTCTTCATAATCACTCACTGAACTGCAGCATACCAAACCGGTTTGGGTTCTTTCGTTCATTGTTAGCTGGTAAATATAATAGCAAGGTTTGCTTTCTGTAAAAAGCACCGGGCGGCTGATGAAAGCATTAAGATTCACCTTAGCTTTTTCATACACGCTTTTGCTGTGTATATCTGTATTTGGAGGAAGATCAATTTCACTTTTGGTTATATGCAAAAAAGAATAAGGGTTTCCTTCAGCTTCCACTTTGGCTTCTTTGCTGCTCAAAACATCATAAGGCCTTGATGCTACCTGTTTTGCAAACTGCGGCTCAGGCCTCAATGCTTTGAAAGGAGAAATAGAAATCATGTAAATTATTTTAGCCTAAAAAGGCAGTTTTTTTTAGGGGCTGCAAATATAATCAATCATTTGTTTATGTTTTTTAGCATAAGGTGATAACAAAATTTGCATTATAATTTCCTACTATTTTGTTGCCATGGCTAAAGTGGCTACGCTGAGGTAAATATTATTGAATTTCAAAATTTCTGAAGCACAGGCTTCAAGCGTAGCGCCGGTTGTGATTACATCATCAACCAATAAAAGATGTTTACTTTCTAAATGTTGAGGCTGTGTTACGGAAAATGTATTCACTACATTTTCCCATCTTTCAGCATGGTGTTTTTTTGTTTGAGTTTCTGTAGGCACTGTCCTGATGACATTTTTTTTAATTACCGGCACATTCATTATTTCCGAAATTCCATCGCAAAGAATTGCTGCCTGGTTATAACCTCTCTTCTTTTCTTTTTCTGCAAAAAGAGGGATTGGAATAATGGCATCAATATTAAAACGGTTGCTGTTCAATAAACTTTTCCCTATCAAATTACCGAGATAGTGGCCCACTTTTTTGTTGCCTTTATATTTGAATTCATGAATGATATTTTGAATGATGGATGCCTTGGAAAAATAAAATTCACTCATTGCTGAAGTAAGCGGAACCCGTCCCCAAAATTTTTTTTCTACAGGGTTATTGGCATGCATGGCAAAATTAGTATGCGGCAAATCATTCATACAATCCAGGCAAAGAAAATTTTCATGCGCAATAACATCGCTTCCACAGCCAACACAATTGTGCGGATAAAATAAATGAAAAAGCGGAGAAGCGGTGACAGATGCTAGTTTCAAATTAAATATTTTTCTTTAAAATTTATTTTAGCAATTATCAATATCAAAATAAAACGAAGATGAATGAAAATTTTATCTGCACAAAGATTTTGCTCATCCAAAATTAAAATGTTAGAAAACTACTTTTTTGTTTACCACGATCTTGTTTCTTTAAAAAATTATTGGATAATACTTATAAAATAAGAGAAGCTTTTGTTTAGGACCTTCTGGATTTTTATTTTTTCAACACAATTTCGAATAATTCAAAAATACGTTTATATTCATCTGTCCAACTACTTGGCTCTACAAAACCATGGTCTTCCATCGGGTAAACGGCCAGCTCCCAATTATCTTTATGAAGTTCAATTAACCGTTGAGTAACTTTTACAATATCCTGGAAATGTACATTTTCATCTACCATGCCGTGACACATTAATAAATGCCCTTTTAAGCCTTCGGCATAATAAATCGGCGAGCTTCTTCTGTAAGCAAGACTATCATTAAAAGGTTCATTTAAAATATCAGAAGTGTATCCGTGATTATAATTGGCCCAATCTGTAACAGAGCGCAGGCCTGCACCTGCGGCGAAAATATCAGGAGTGGTAAACATTGCCATAAGCGTAATGAAGCCACCATAAGAGCCACCATAAATTCCGATTCGACCGGGATCAACGCCGAAATTTTTTATTAAATAATTAGCTGCATCTACATTGTCGGCCAGATCTTTTCCACCCATGTGCCGATAAATTCCGGTACGCCAATCGCGGCCATAACCCGCGCTGCCGCGGTAATCAATATCAATTACATAATATCCATTATCCGCAAGCATATTGTGAAACATATATTCCCTGAAATAAAGGCTCCACCATTTATGCGCATTTTGCAAATAGCCAGCGCCATGAACAAATACCACAGCGGGTTTATGAATATCAGGGTTTGCTGGTTTATACAATCTTCCATAGACTGTGGCGCCGTCTCTTGCGGTAAATGTTACTATTTGCGGATCTTTCCATGGATAAGATTTAAATTCTTCACTTTGTGCTTTGTAAGTAATTTGTTCAGGCTTTTTATCAGGAAGGTTTTGCTGCAGATAAAGCTCCCAGGGTTTGTTGGAATAAGAATAAAGAATGGCAATTGTTTTTTCATCAGGAGAAATCGTAACTACGTTGGCTCCTTCAGTATTGGTAATTCTTTCCATCTTACTATCAGCAATGCGTAGACGATAATATTGTTGCTCGCCGGGATTTACTTCATTGGTAGTTATGTAAAAATATTTTTTATCATTGGAAAGCTTTGCTTCCTGCACTTCAAATTTCCCCGATGTATACACTTTCTTTTTTCCAGAAAAAACATTCACCGCAAATAAATGAGAATACCCGGTTGTTTCAGATTGATACCAGAAATTATTTTCATCGAGCCATCCGCTGTTCCATATTCCAGGGCCGTCGATCCAGGCAGTATCATGTTGCCGGTCTAATAACTGTAATTTCTTTGTTGCAGTATCCCAAAGCATCAGCCACCTGTCTTTATGGTCTTGCGACCGGATGTCTAAAACAAGATTTTTTCCCATTGGAGACCATGTAGAGGAGGTAAAAATCACTTTACGTGTTTCATTTTTTTTCGTTCTTTCTTTTAATTCTTTCGGATAATCTTTTAGATAATCCGGTAAATCCCTGATGCCTTTGATAGAATCTGTTTTTATCTCAAACGAGCTGTCAGATTGCTTATCATAGATAAAAAATTGCGAGGCCGCCTGTGATCCCCCGACTTTTGTCCGTCCTATAATATCGGTTGTATATCCCGATTCAGTGACATAATTTGGAACAATAGTCATTTTCCTGTCTTTTAGAATTTCAAATAAACGATAGCTTATAAATCTTCCATCGGGACTTATAGAAATTCCCTGGATTCTTTTATCACCAATGTTTATTTCTTTCAATTTAATTTTTGGGAGACTGCTGTCATAAATTTCCGCAAGGCGTTTTTTAGTCTTTCTTTGCTTCAAAATTTCCAAATATTGCAATTGATTTTCTTTCAACCATTTTTCTTCCGGTGAAGGTTTTTCCTTGCTTTTCTCTTCACGATTTCCCGCCTGGAAATTAGTAAGCTGCCTGGTTTCGCCTGTTGCAATATCCCATGAAAATAAATTTTGATTTAGATTATAAACGATCTTTTTACCGGCAAAAGAGAATTCCGGATTGGATTCTGTCTGTTCTGTTTGAGTTATGCGGTAAGTGTTATTTGTTTTTATTTCTTTCAAAAAAATATCTCCCTCTTTTTCATATACATAAGCAGTGCGGGTATTATTATAATGAATACTTTTTTCATCAATTACGTTTTGCTTTTGAATTACCGTTGCTTTTACCGGTGTTTTATTTTGTTTCGTAATAAAATAAAGTGAATCTGATGGCGAATTATCAGGATTCCAGTCGAAAAAAAGTATTCCATCCGGCGTCCAGAAAGGATTTGAAGGCGAGGAGCCAATCCATTTAGGATCACGCATTATTTTTTCGACAGTGAGCTTATCGAGTTTCGCCTGCGCAAAAACAATTGCCGGAATAAATAAGAATAAAAATGCGCTTAGTTTATGCATAAAATTATTTTGAAAATAAATATATTAAGTAGAGAAGAAATGCTGCGCTTGTAAAGTGTGAAAAGCGATTTTATAGGTATTTGCAATTCCATAAATGATAGCTGGCGGCTCACTGTTTGGGCTTCAAGGATTAAATTTCTTCCTCAATCTCATCCGCCGGAACCAGTGTATCAATGGTTGCCAACACGGTTATTCCACCTTTAACAGCCTGGTTGAGTGTTACATTTAATTCGGTTCCGATAGGAAGCAGTATATCTACACGGCTGCCAAATTTTATAAATCCCATTTCATCACCCTGGTGAACTTTTTGGCCAACATGCAGATAATTGACAATGCGCTTTGCAAGTGCGCCAGCAATTTGTTTTACCAATATTTCAGCATTATCGCTTTTGATAACCACACAATGCCTTTCATTTTCTGTTGAAGATTTTGGACTCCATGCTACCAGGTATCTTCCTTTGTGATATTGGCTGTATTCAACTTTTCCGGACATGGGAATTCTGTTGATATGAACATTGGCAGGGCTCATAAATATAGAAACCTGGAGGCGTTTATCTTTGAAATATTCCGGATCGGTTATCTCCTCAATCACTACTACCTTACCATCCGCAGGGCATATTACATGGTGATGTGCGACGATGCAATTTCTTTTGGGAGACCTGAAGAAAGATATTATAAACAAGAATGCAATTAAACTAATGCCGAAAATAATCCATGCAATAACAGGCATAGAAGCGCTAAAGAAAAAAAAGAAAATAATATTTATGATGCCAAAAACCAATGCACACAAGGCGATTGTTTTATAGCCTTCTTTATGAATATTCATCAACAGAGTTTAAATACAAATATAAAAATTGAAGTGGAGAAGAAGTGGTTTAATTTTTTTTAGAATTCTTCTGTTGGATATCAATAAGTTTTTTAAACTTTCCTGTTCATAAATTTAAGAATAGGAAAGGCATTTAAAAAAACATGAAATTCTACTTTTAAGGTTATCTCATAAATTATTTATAAGTTCTTATCTCATAAATAAAAAATAATATAAAAACACAAACGGGATTGCAACCAGCAATGAATCGAAACGGTCTAAAAATCCGCCATGCCCCGGCATCAAATTTCCGCTGTCTTTTACAGATGCCATGCGCTTTATCTTACTTTCAAGCAGATCGCCCAAAGTGCCGAATACAGCACAACACAAAGGAATCATAATCCAATCCTGCAAGGAATAATATGCAGCCGCATTTCCAATCAAAGCGATCACAATTACACAAAGAATAATTCCTCCGATGGTTCCTTCCCAGGTTTTTTTTGGTGAAATTTTTGAAAGGGAATTTTTACCGATGAAAGAGCCAACGATATAAGCCATCGTATCATTGATCCAGATAGAAAAAATAATTCCGCAGGGAAGTATTTTCAAAAAATTGTCATCTTTGCCCCCAATATTTTCTGTTCTCAAGATGATCATTAAAATAATGGGAAGTGTTATGTAAAGCAAGCCCAATAAGGCTTTTATCTTGTAATTAATTGTGTCAATTTTCTTCACGAGTTTGATAAATTCATACCAGCAGCCAAAATGTATGATCGTAAATAAAATAATAAAACTCCATTTATTCCATAATAAGCCCACAAGCATCACAACAACAAAAACTATTGCAGTGATTGTTCGTGTTTTGAAAGTTTTGGTGTCAAAAGCCATTTCTTAATTTTGTGATTCTTTAGCGATCCAATTATGAAAATCATTCGGATCATCAAGATCTTCAAAAACAAATTTTTGTTGCTGCACAAAAGATATTTCTTTGAATTTTTTAAAAGTATAAATGAGCAAAACAAGTGCGACCAGCCCCGCCCAAAGCGGAAAATGCTGCTCAATATCTTTTGGTGGATTTTTTTCTGTCCCGGGCATGAGGTAAAGCGCTGTAACCTGCAATCCATTGTATAAAAAATGAATAAGGATAGACAACCAAATGCTGCCGCTATAATAAAATACAAATCCTAAAATAAAGCCAAGCGCAAACCTCACAAGAAAGCCATAGTAAGACGCATGAATAGCGCTAAATAAAATGGAAGTAAGAATAATCGCTACCCACGGGGCTTTGAACCATTTTGTGAGAATGTTTTGAAGCCCGCCCCTGAAACAAACTTCTTCAAAAATACCCGGCAATAAACCAATTACTATCAATGAAACAATATATTTTGAAAATGAATTAATATTAATAAGAGCCGCTTCCTGAGCCGCGCGCGCGGTTTCCATTGCCTTAAATTTTGTAACCAGATTTTTGGGAAGAGGAATGTTATTGGTTAGCTCCGCAAGGGCGCCCGACAATGGAAATGTAAGAAGTAAAATGGCCAATATTGCCAGCAATTGCTTATTATTAATTGGTGTTTTGAAGCCTATGAATCTTGAGGGGCTTCGATAGCAGATCAATGCGAAAAAGTAAACTGGCAAAAAAAACATGAAGAAAGTTGAAATGGCCTGCATAGCCATTACCGCATTATAATATTTGGGATTCAGCATGTCACTTTCCAATGCAAGAATAGGCCTTCCTGTCATCGCGAGCCAAATTCCGGCTGAAACCATTGTCCCAATAATAAGGCCCGCACTAACTAATCCCAGAAAAATTGCTAATTGTGCAGGATAGCCGGTATTTTTTGAATTTTTATCAATCATTCTTCTCTCAATTTTTAAGTGTGTAAATTTACAGCCAAAATTTTTCAAAAGAAGAAATTGAGGTATTAGGAAAAGGTAAGAGGTAAGAGATTCTTTTTAACTTCTCAACTAAAAACGAAATAAACTAATTAACCAATTAACTTGATCACAATAGGTAATATAGAACTCCCGGGTTTCCCTTTATTGCTCGCGCCAATGGAAGATGTAAGCGATCCGCCGTTTCGCTCTGTGTGCAAAGATAACGGTGCTCATCTTATGTACACTGAATTCATAAGTAGTGAAGGATTGATTCGGGATGCCATCAAAAGCAGAAAGAAATTAGACATTTTCGATTATGAGAAACCTGTAGGCATACAAATTTTCGGTGGCGATGAAGAAAGTTTATCGCTTGCAGCAAAGATTGTAGATGCCACCAATCCAGATTTGCTGGATATTAATTTCGGTTGCCCGGTAAAAAAAGTTGCTTGCCGGGGCGCCGGAGCGGGAGTGTTAAAAGACATTTCGTTGATGGTGCGTTTAACCAGTGCTGTTGTTAAAAGTTCTCGTTTGCCCGTCACTGTTAAAACAAGATTAGGTTGGGATGAAGACACCAAAAATATAGAAGAAGTTGCGGAGCGCCTTCAGGATGTTGGCATACAGGCACTCGCTATTCATGGACGTACGCGTACGCAAATGTACAAAGGCAACGCAGACTGGACATTGATCGCAAAGGTGAAAGAAAACCCAAGGATTACCATTCCCATTTTTGGAAACGGAGATATTGATTCTCCTCAAAAAGCATTAGAATATAAAAATAAATACGGAGTTGACGGAATCATGATAGGCCGCGCCGCCATTGGTTATCCATGGATTTTTAATGAAATATCTCATTATGTAAAAAGCGGTGAAATACTTTCGCCGCCAACCGTTGAAGAAAGAGTGGAAGTTTGCAAAAAACATTTGATAAAATCTGTCGAATGGAAAGGCGCAATCGTAGGCATCAATGAAATGCGCAGGCATTATACCAATTATTTAAAAGGAATGCCAAATATAAAAGAGTATCGTGGAAAGCTTGTAACATTAAAAGAAGTAGACGAAATTTTAGAAGTGCTTGATGAAATAGTCAATCAATATTCCGGTTATGAATTTGAAAAAATTCCTATAGAGCTGATTAATTATCATGAAAAATGTCCCGTGTGATAAGCCTAAATGTAGTTTTCTGTTTTTTTCTTTTAGCAACTTTATATATTCATTTCCAGCGGAGACACTGATGATGAAAATACTTTAGAAAGATTTCCATTTTCATCTATCAAATATTTATAAAAATTCCATTTCGGTTCAAGATCATTCCATCCGTTTTTGTTTTTTTCTGCCAGCCATTTGTAGACTGTTTGTTTCGCAGTTCCTTTTACATTATCCTTTTTAAAAAGCGGAAATGTAACTCCATAATTTAATTTACAAAATTCAGCAATCTCTTTATCGCTACCAGGTTCCTGTGCGCCAAAATTATTTGCGGGAAATCCCAGTATAACGATTCCTGGATTTTTTTTATGCAGGCTCTCAAGCTCTTCATATTGCGGCGTAAAGCCACATTGGCTTGCGAGATTTACGATCAATATTTTTTTGCCGCTATATTTCCTCAATGAAATTTCTTCGCCCGTATTTAGTGTTGCAGACAACGAATAAAAACTTTCAGGAGGTTTTATTTTATTTTTATTTTCAAGTATTTTAATGCCCGCACCGGTAAGTTTGGAGATTTTCATTCTTAAGGAATAGGTGGAAGCAATAAGATTTTTTATAAAACTCATATGATTTTTTTTATCCGATAATTTTTTTCATCAAGCCTAATTTTCCTTGCAAAGTGGGATATTTTAAATCAAGATCAAGCCAGGTTGCAGTCTTTAAAACAGGTTTCGCGTGAGAAAATATTTCAAATGTTTTCTTGCCGTGATATGATCCGACACCACTGTTTCCGATGCCACCAAACGGCATATTCATATTTGCGAAGTGAAACACGGTATTGTTAATGCAACCTCCGCCAAATGAGACTCTTCGCACCCATTCGTCTTCGGTTCTTTTATTTTTTGTAAATAAATAAAAAGCTAAAGTATTTTCATTTTGTTGAACAATTACAATCGCCTCATCAATTGTTTCAAAAGATAATACCGGCAATATTGGACCAAAAATTTCTTCTTTCATTATGGCATCACCTAAAGTAATATTATCAAGAATGGTTGGTTCAATATAAAGAGATGCCTCATTATATTTGCCACCATAAAATATTTTTCCTTCAGAAAGAAAACTGATAAGCGTGTGAAAACGTTTTTGATTAATTATTTTTCCATAATCATAAGAAGACAAAGGATCGGAGGTATAAAATTTTTGAACAGTTTCAGAAAGAGAATCTAATAATTTTTCTTTTATTGATTTATGCACCAATATATAGTCAGGCGCAATGCAGGTTTGCCCCGCATTTATAAATTTTCCAAATACAATTCTTTTTGCAGCAACTTCCAAATCTGCATCCGGTTCAACAATGCAAGGGCTTTTTCCTCCCAATTCGAGTGTGACAGGTACAAGTCTATTTGCGGCAAGTTTATAAACTTCTCTTCCTACGTTAGTGCTTCCTGTATAAAAAATATGGTCAAAGCGAAAACTGTTAATCATTTCCGGGACTATCTCAGCGCCATCGCCCGTAACAACTTTTATGTAGTTTTCATGAAAGGTTTCCCCGATGATCTTCACGATAATTTTTTCAGTTTCAGGCGCCACTTCGGAAGGTTTTAAAACAGCACAATTTCCTGCGGCGATGGCGCCAACCAAAGGAACCAGCAATAATTGCAAAGGATAATTCCACGGCGCAATAATTAAAATAACACCTAAAGGATCATGATAAACTTTAGCGGAAGAAGGAAAAGTCATCAATCCCGTTGAAACTTTTTTTGGCTTCATCCATCTGTGTAAATTCTTAGCGGCATATTTAATTTCTGCGAGTAATAATCCGGTTTCGGTAGCCCAGGCTTCTTCTTTACACTTTTTTAAATCGGCATATAACGCAGCATTAATTTCTTCTTCATATTTTTTTATAGCATTCTCCAAAGCGAGTAATTGCTTTCTTCTGAAATCATAATTTAAAGTGGAACCGCTGTTATAAAATTCTTTTAATAATTGAAATTGAAACATAGGATGTAATAAAGCTAACAAAATACGCAAAAATCTACTTTTTAGTTTATATGGCATTTTGAAAAGCATTTATGAATAAGCTGCTAATTTTTCAATCATCGTTAACTTTAATTTTGTAATCGATAAATAAATTATATGACCGATGAATACTTCATGCAGCAAGCGCTGAAAGAAGCAAACAAAGCATTAGAAGCCGGTGAAGTGCCTATTGGCGCTGTGATTGTAATGCAGGATAAAATCATTGCGCGCGGATACAACCAGGTAGAAACATTAAACGATTCCACTGCCCATGCGGAAATGATTACGCTTACTTCTGCGTTTAATTTTCTGGGAGCTAAATATTTACCGGATGCGGCTTTATATGTGACGATAGAGCCTTGCAAGATGTGTTGTGGTGCGCTGTATTGGTGCAAAATCGGTAAATTAGTTTACGGTTCACCCGATCCCAAACATGGAGGCTTATCTTTAATAATGTCTTCAGGAAATAATGCAAATACGTTGCACCCTAAAACTAAAATCGTAAAAGACGTTTTATCAAATGAATGTATAATATTGCTTAAAGATTTTTTTAAAAAGAGAAGATAATTATTCACGTAGATGCTTAGCCAATCTGCCAATAAGTGGACGTATTTACGAATTGATTCCAATTTTGATTTCACAAAAAAGAAATAAAATTTACTTTACCTTTTTCTAACGGATAGTCAGTAAATTTGGAACTCTTTAATAATTATTCATTTTAAATTAAATATTATGGCATTTACTTTACCGGCTCTACCCTACGCCAACGATGCGCTTGAGCCACACATCGACAAATTAACCATGCAAATTCATCACGACAAGCATCACCAGGCTTACGTTGATAATCTTAATAAAGCAATTGCAGGCACAGAAAATGAGAATAAATCTTTGGAAGAATTAATTGCAAATGCAGGAAGTCTTCCTCCGGCAGTCCGCAACAATGGTGGCGGACATTGGAACCATAGTTTCTTTTGGGAAATTTTATCACCTGATGCAGGGGGCAAACCAGAAGGAAATTTAGCAGCGGCAATTGATAAAGAATTTGGCTCCTTTGAAGCAATGCAGGAAAAATTTAATGCTGCGGGCGCCTCAAGATTTGGAAGCGGCTGGGCATGGCTTGGAGTTAAAGATGGTAAATTAACTATTTGCTCTACGCCCAACCAGGATAATCCTTTAATGGATGTGGCAGAATGCAAGTGCACGCCTGTATTAGGCTGCGATGTTTGGGAACACGCGTATTACCTTAAATATCAAAATAAAAGGCCTGATTATTTAAAGGCTTTCTGGAATGCAGTAAACTGGAAAAAAGCAGAGGAAAATTTTGAAAACGCAAAATAAAAATCTTTGTATTTTTTTGAACGCCATTATTGTAATGATAATGGCGTTTTCGTTTATGCATACCCGTTATGGAACCGGATCATGCCCATGTCCGCCCCAGGGATGGCAGCGTGATATTCTTTTAAGGGTAAACCACATACCTTTTAGCGGCCCGTATTTTTTGAATACTTCAATTCCATATTGCGAACAGGTAGGTGTAAACCGGCACGACGGACCGAGCAATGGAGAAATAATCAATTGATAAATTCTTATCAAGCCAATAAATGGCAGAGACAATATTTGTTTTGCTGATTTCATGACGGGCAAAGTTAATTAGTTGATTGGTGATTGGCTTGCCAAAATTTTGAAGACAGTTCAATTTTTAAAATGAACATTGAAACATGAAAAAGATTGTTAAGAAAAACTTAACAAAATATTTTTTGGATGAGTGGTAACCTTTTTAGTTCTCAGTACGTATAGTTTCGTATAACCAATCTTTACGATGAGAAAATTACCATTTATTGCTTGTTTAATTTTCCTGGTGAATTCATTCGCGCTTGCTCAAAAAAGAATTAAACAGATTCGTGCCGTAAAAACTGATGCTACTTTTAAAATCGATGGCGACCTTAAAGAGGAAGGCTGGAAAAAATGCCCTGTGATCACCGGCCTTATTGAGTTTCGGCCTAATCCGGGCAAAGTAGAATCTAATGGAAACAGGACAGAGATCTATTTACTTTACGACGATAACAATATCTATATCGGGGGATATTGCCATGAGAAAAGTGTCGATAGTGTCTCTAAGGAATTGGTGGGCCGCGATAAGATAGGAAACAGCGATTTTGTGGGAATTATTTTTGACACCTATAATGATAAGATCAATGGAAGTGGTTTTTTTGTAACGCCTTACGGCGAACAATATGATGCAAAATATTCTGCTTCAGGAAATGAAGATCCTACCTGGAATGCCGTATGGGAAAGCGCCGCGAAAATGCAACCCGATGGCTGGACTTTTGAAATACGGATTCCTTATTCAGCCTTGCGTTTCAGCAACAAAGATAACCAGACCTGGGGATTGAATATTTTAAGAAGAAGGCAAAAGACTGCCCAGCAATTTGCATGGAGCAATCTTGATCCTAATGTAAATGGACTGCAAAACCAGGAAGGCGAGTGGACAGGAATTGAAAAAATAAAAGCCCCGCTGCGACTGTCTTTGAGCCCTTATTTTTCAACTTATTTAAATCATTATCCATATAAAACACAAAGTGTAAAAGATTTCACGTCTTCCATCAATGGCGGAATGGATGTGAAATACGGTATCAATGAAAGCTTTACTTTGGATATGACGCTGATACCGGATTTTGGGCAGGTACAAAGTGATAACCAAGTGCTAAATCTCACACCTTTTGAGGTTAAGTACAATGAAAACAGAAGTTTTTTTACAGAAGGAACAGAGCTTTTTTCAAAAGGAAATTTATTTTACTCAAGACGAATCGGAGGCCAGCCGATACATTATTATGACGTAGCAAATAAAGTAGATTCTTCAGAGCATATTCTAAAAAATCCAACAGAATCTAAACTTATTAATGCTACTAAGATATCAGGAAGAACTTCAAAAGGATTAGGCATTGGCTTTTTGAATGCTATAACCAACACGATGTATGCCACTGTGGAAGATGACCATGGCCACCAGAGAAAAATAGAAACCAACCCGCTGACCAATTATAATATTTTGGTGCTGGATCAATCACTAAAAAATAATTCTTCAGTATCACTGATCAATACTAATGTTTTGCGGGATGGAAAAGATTATAATTCTAACGTTTCAGCATTTGCTTTTAATTTTAATAACAAAAAAATATTTATAACTGGAGCGGTAAATTGGCGCTAAGCAATCTTTATTACAAAGAAAGCAAACCTGTTACTGGTTATATGGATAGCCTGAATTTTGCGAAGGATGGAGGCAGGTTTAACTTCCAACTAACAGAAGTGTTGACAGATGATAAATACAACCCAAACGATCTTGGGCTTCTTTTTAACAACAATTTTTTCGACCACTATTTTTATATTGGCTACAATTGGAATAAACCGGGAAGTTGGTATAATCAACTTCATTCGAATAATAATTTTACATACAGCAGAAGGTATAGGCCTGATGCATACCAGGTTTTCAGTTACAATGGAAATATTAATGGCCAGCTTAAAAACCTGATGCAAACAGGAATTAATTTGAATTATAACCATGCGGGAAATGATTTTTATGAGCCAAGGGTTGCGGGCAGAGTTTATAAATCGCCTTCAGGCGCAAGCTTTGGCGGATGGCTCAACAGTAACCAGGCAAAAAAATATTATTATTTTATCGGTTTAACTTTTGGGTATAACAATATATTTCACAACAACTATTACTTGTTTGATATTGAAAATAATTACCGCTTCAACGATAAATTTTCAATTGGGCATATTATCAATTTCGATCCTTCATACAATCAATCGGGTTTTACTGATATAAGTGGCTCAGATATTATTTTCTCAAGGCGAAACAGGACCACCGTTGAAAACATTATCAATTCAAAATATTATTTTAATAACCGCAATGGAATTACATTCAGGTTAAGGCATTATTGGAGCGAAGTAAATGCAAAAGAATTTTTTACTTTGCAACAGGATGGCTCACTTTTGAAAAATGTAAATTATAACAAGAACAACAATCAAAACCTCAATATTTTCAACATAGATATGGTTTATACATGGGAATTTGCGCCAGGGAGCTTTATCAATATTGTCTGGAAAAATTCTATCTATTCAGGAGACCAACAGATCAATGATTCGTATTTCAAGAATTTTAGAAATACAGTTTCCGCTGCGCAGAATAATAATATTTCACTCAAAGTAATTTATTATCTTGATGCCGTTTCTTTAAGAAAAAAACATCATTGATCATTCTAAAATATCTATTTTCTACTTTTTGGTTTATGTGGTTTTATATTAATCAAAAATATTAAATAGTTCTCTCTCTTGAAATATCAGCTATCAAAACGGCTGCCATGGCGAGCGCCGCGTCTTTAAGCATACCCGTA
The DNA here is from genome assembly GCA_030853195.1 of Bacteroidota bacterium. GTDB lineage: Bacteria > Bacteroidota > Bacteroidia > Chitinophagales > Chitinophagaceae > Ginsengibacter. Next base: position 129,325 of record JALYVO010000005.1, read on the forward strand.
ACAAACAACATTTTTATGTGAACATTGGTTGAATGGATTATTCCGGGAATATCTACAGAAAACACAATGATCAATAATAATAACGCCAGGAGATAGCCAGCAAGCTTTGCATAACGGTCAATGATAAACGCAGCAGCAGCGAGCAAAAATCCTGCACCGGAAAGATATACTATCACTTTAGAAGCTGGAAGAAATGAAGGAACGTCGGCAGACATAACTTTTGCGTACATGATATTATTAGCACCAAAAATTCCGATGATCACAGCAAAAATTATGATAGCGAGCCTGGTAGAAACAAGAGTTTTCATTTTAAGATTTTTGATAAATATAAATTATGGGGAAAATAATGGAAAAAAATTAAAAAAACTATAAAATTGCTTATGAGAGTCGTTTGGGCAATTAAAAATCAAATATAATAGTCAGGTTTGTTTTGATAAGGTCAATCTTTTCTTCAGTTATTTCGCCATTTTTTTTAGAGCTGTTTATTGTCAATAGCCCGGATCTGATCAATTATGATATCGCAATCTTCTTTTAATTTTGCTGTTTCCTTTGGCAAATGTACTCTCAGAATAGTTGCTTCCGACTTTACATTTGTAGTTATAGGAAAAATAATAGTTACGGGTGAAACTCATTAAAATTAAAGTTAACAACTATTGATATTGATCCGTAGCTCATTGTTATACAGGCAGCAAGCCTATTGCCAAACTTTTTGTTGGCAGAAGCGCATTTATTTTGAGGTCTGCCCAGCTAGTTTAGTTTTGTTCTCAGACAATTTTCTGGTGATATAAGCTTTCAACTCCTCAAACGTCATGTTTTGAGTTTCAGCACTTATTTTATTTCGTATTTCACGCATCATTTTTACTGCGTCAAACGTTTTTTCTTTTTTAATTGTTTCCATAATTAATAAGGTCTGTAGGACTTCTAATTTCAAGCAAAATATAACCTAAGCGTAAATTTACAGAATTGTATCCTTTGATTTTGTCAAGATTTACAATGTGTTTAAAATTCTAGCTTGATAAAACATCAACTTTATTGATTGTAGCTAAAGCAATGTGTCGGCAGTCTGTTATACTTGTTTTACCAACAACTTTTTCAGCAATATAAGTGTCAGCAAGCGAGATTGCTTGCGATGTTAATTCAATTCTTTCAAACTTTTCTTCTGAATACTTTAATAAAAGTTCCTGAACATATTGAGGTGCATTTAATAATTCCAAGTCAATCAAGTCGGATATAAAAAAAATTATTCGTTGTTTTCAAATCTTTCAAATAACTTAATTGTGTCCTCTTTAAACTCTTCGTCAAAGTAACCTCCAACCACAGAAGTGTCTATGTAAATGCGCTGTTTCATTTTTAATCTTACAACGAATGTAATAAAGTCTGCATTTACTTTTAGGAATTAAGAGTTGTCACCGCATTCTGCCAACGATACAGCTTTGCGTATTCTAGGATAATAGAAATTCCTGTCTGCCGGAAACGTTGCCAAATTTATAAATAAGATCTCATTGTTCTTACTATTGCCAATATAATTACATCAGATGAAACTATCATGAAATAAAGACCAATGCTGATTGTTAACAATCAGCCCCGTGTAAAAAACTGCTTGTTGGCTGTAGTTATTCTTTCTCGTAATTATCATTCGGCGGCGGTGACGTAAATTCAGTTAACAGTAATTGTTTTGTCTCTTCATCCAGCTTTTTATAGTCAGATTTGCTTGCAACATAGAAGCTTTCTTTTTCTTCTTCTTTGTCTAAAATTTCTTCTTTATCAGTTGGGGCCGAAATTAATTTTACACTATTTCCTTTTATTATATGCTCAGTAATAAGTTTAGTAACCTCTTCAATTTTCTTTTCTAAAGCTTCATGTTTTTTTGCTTTTTTAGCTTGTTTGTTTAATTCTTCCTTAATTGCAATCTTTACATTTTCTAAAAGTAATTTTTCTCTTTCTTCTTCAGATTTTATTAGTAGAAGGTTTCCTTTATATGATTTCACTAAGTTATCATGAATAACGGTTTTGTAAGCTAAAAATGCTGCGTAAACCTCAAAACCTGTTTTAAATAAATCAAGGAGCTTTTCGCCAACTTCGAAAATTACATTTAATACGACTTCTATTGAGCCTTGGTCGACCTCAACAATTTCAAATGGTTTTGGTGTTTCGTCTGAAATAATTTGTTGGTAAATAAACAAACCTCTATCCCAATTTTTTAGTTCAAAAGAAAGTGTTTTTAAGTTGCTGTAAGAATTTACATTATTAAAAATGATAGCAAAAAGTGCATTGTCCTCTTTTTGTAATTCAGAGTAGTCTTTTGTTAAAAAAGGTTCTACCGTTTTTTTTATTTTGTCTAACTCTACAATATTTTGATTGACTGTTGTTTGAATTTGAGTGAGAATTGTGTTTAAAGTATTGTATTGACTTCCAGGGTCAGGATAATTAGCTTCTTTGAGGTCAAGCAATTGTTGAAAAAAAGTTTCTTGAGTAAAAGGTTTCACTTTTTCAACTAAAACCTTATCAAGCAACTCAGGAATATCTTTTTCTCTAAGCTTTTCAAAATCAAAAATAGCCTTATCGGTGATTTCTTTCAGCAAAACTAAATTGTTGGGAGTGTTTTGGATTGTTACAATTTGGTCTTGGAGCAAACTTGAATATTGTGTTGGTCCAATTGTAGCTTCAATAAAGTCAACAAGTTCGATAATTTTTCTTACTGTCATATCTAATATGGTCTTTTATAATTACAGCAACACAATATTACACGAAACCTCTCAAACATTTATAAAACTTGAATCATTGACTATCAACACTTGTCTATTGCGTTTTTCATATTGTTGTCGCGGTAATACAAATTTCACATTGCCAGGTTTTGCGGTATAATTCATCTAATTGGCTTGCAATATTTACCAGGGTTTCTCTTTACATGCAAATATCTTTGGGTGATTTAATATTAAAACGACCCAATATTTCTTTTATGTATTTTACATCTACTCTTTTTTCCAACAACTGTGTGGAAAAGCTATGCCTTATTCCTATTTTATCAAATCCACCGGCACTTCCTTCTCCAATAAATTCTTATAAATAAACCTTGTCTTTAAATTCTGAAAATGTAAATTTTTATTTCCAGGCCAGCCGTGCCTGCCGCCGGGATAAATCATAAATTCAAAATCTTTTTTCGCGTCTTCTAATTTACTGATCAATTGGAGACTGTTTTGCAAATGAACATTATCATCTATTTCCCCATGTACTATTTGCAGGCCGCCTTTGTATTTATCCGTCCAGGTTAGCACAGCGCTTGATCTGTAACCATCAGGATTATTTTTGGGCGTTCCCATAAATTTTTCGGTATAATGAGAATCGTACAAACTCCAGTCAGTAACGCTTCCTCCGGCCATTCCATATTTGAAAACATCGGCTCCATACGTCAACGCATAGCAACTCATATAACCGCCATAACTAAAACCGGTGATGCAAATTTTTGCGGGATCAGCCTGGCGTTTATCAATCAAATATTTTACAATTGTGCTGTAATCTTTCATTTCCCAATAGCCCAGATTGTGGAACATATAATTAACGCCTTCTTTTCCGAACTGGCCGCTGGCGCGATGATCCATCGTAATCTGTATCAATCCTTCTTTTGCATACCATTGCTGATTGCCGGAAAAATTCCAGTTGTCCCAAACTGTTCCGGCATTTGGGCCGCCATAAATGCTGATGAGAACAGGATATTTTTTATTGGGATCCATATTCAATGGCCAGGTTACCAGCGCAGGAAGCTCAAACAATCCATCATCGCTTTTCACTCTTATTAATTCTGTTTTGGCCACATTATAATCATTGAATTCCGGGCCTTTACTATCGCCCAGGTCGGCGATCTTTTTTCCCTTATTATCCATCAAAGACATTTTGGTTGGCGTGTTAGCATTACTGTAAGTGGTTATAAAATATTTGCCATCAGGCGAAACTCTGATTCGGTTATTGTAATCGCCAAAGGTCAATCTTTTCAAATCTTTTCCATTCAGCCTCACGCTGTAGAAATCAACACGGGCAGTATTTTCAAGGCCACGTGCGGTAAAATAAACAGTGCTGTTTTTTTCATCAATATAACTGATAGCGGTAACTGTAAATTTTCCTGATGTGACAGGATTTATTAATTTTCCATCTTTGCTATAATAATAAATATGGCGCCAGCCTGTTTTGTCGCTAAGCATTAAAATGTTTCCGTTTTTTATGAAAGTCAATCTTTCTAAATCATCCAGATCAATCCATGTTTTTTGTTGTTCTTCATAAAAAATATTCTTTGTGCCGGTATTATTATTTATCTCATAAATTTTTAAATCATTCTGATCGCGGTTGATCCATAAAACAAGAAGGGAACCATCGTTTTTCCAATAAGGCATCCCAAAATACTGATCATCATGTTCATTAAAATCTGTCCAGGTGATTGGGTTGTCATTCAAATGTGCAATGCCAATTTTTACTTCCGGATTTTTATCACCTGCTTCAGGATATCTTTCTCTTTCCACCACTTCATGCTCCACCGCACCAGAACTGGTGATAGTAAATACAGGAACCGGGCTGTCATTCGTTTTGAAGAAAGCTATATTTTTACTATCGGGGCTCCACCAAAAAGCGCGGTAATGCGAGCCTCTTCCCAAAATTTCTTCCGTATAAACCCAACTTGCATAGCCATTCATCAGGCTATCATTCCCATCAAATGTGAATTGCTTTTCTTTTTTCGTAGAAATATTTACTGCGTATAAATTATTGTTTTTCGTGTAGGCAACATAGTTACTATCAGGTGAAAAAGTAGGATTGATTTCTTTAGCACTATCATTGGTTAACCTGATCTCCGGATTATTACCATCTTTAAAATACAAATTATTATTGCGCATTGCAACTGATTTACCCCCTGGAGAACCTGCAGTTTTAGCGGGCAGGCTCATTTGCATTTCCTTCCTGGTTTTTAAATCAAATAAAAATTGTTTAGATGCCGAATCAGGATGAGGTTTTCTGGATAGGATCAAACCGTCTTCATTCCACGAAACAATCGTGGGCAAAGGGACCGTTACCAAAGGCATTTTATTTTTTAGTAATTGTTGTTCAGTAAAATCTTTTTTTTGTGCCTGTAAACTTGTGGAAAGCCAAAAAGTAGAAATTGCAAATAATGAAATTTTAAGAAAGTAGTTTTTTATCATAAATTATTTTCAATTTAAAGTGCGCAATATAATATTTTGTAGATGATATAGGATTGATAAATTATAAGTGGCAATAGATTATCAAATCAAAAAACGTTCAAAAAATTATCATCATTGCGTTTAAAATCCTCCTGCAAACCCCTATCTTTGCACAAAATTGAGTAGAATTATGAGTTCTAAAAGCATGAAATCTTTATTGGTAGCGGTTTCCAGCCTTTTTTTGTTGGTTTTTTCCAATAGTGCTTTTTCACAGGAAAAACCTCATAATTCCACTGAGGAAAAATTTGATCCTACTACGGTAATTTTAAATCATGTTCAGGACGCGTATGAATTTCATTTCTTTTCAGTAGGTAATTTTCATGCAAATATTCATTTGCCCGTAATACTGTATTCACCCCAGAAAGGCTGGTCATTTTTTTTATCTTCAAAATTTGGCGAAGAAGGAAAAGAAGAATATGATGGCTATAAATTAGTAAATGAGAATTCCATTGTGCCGGTAGATCCCGGTGTAAAAGTGTATGATTTGTCTCTCACCCGCAATGTAATTCAGACTTTTTTAGCGATGGCTTTGTTTATCTGGTTGATGGTGGGCATTGCAAAAAAATATAAGAAAGGCCAGGGTGTAGTAAGCGCGCCTTCTGGTGCGCAAAGTTTTATGGAGCCCATTATTATTTTTATTCGTGAAGAAGTGGCCAAAGTAAATTTAGGTAACAGATGGGAGAGGTATATGCCTTATTTGCTAACTGTTTTTTTCTTTATACTAATTAATACGCTGTTTGGCTTTATACCTGGTACCGCCAACGTTTCAGGTAATATTGCTTTTACTTTTATTTTGGGGATTATTGCGCTGGTAGTTATTTTATTCAGCACTACCGCGCATTTCTGGAAACATATTTTCTGGCCTCCGGGAGTGCCTTTTTTGGTAAAAATTATTTTGGTGCCGGTGGAATTGGCTGGTGTTTTTATCATCAAACCTGGCGCATTAATTATACGTCTTTTTGCCAACATGGTAGCGGGACATATTGTTATCCTCGCTTTTATTTCCCTTATATTTATTTTTGGTGAAATGAACAAGGGAGCGGGATTTGGGTTTTCTCCATTCTCCATATTGTTTATTGTGTTCGATTACTTTATAGAATTGCTGGTGGCGTTTATCCAGGCGTTTATTTTTACCGCACTGACTGCAATATTTATTGGGCAAGGGTTTGAAGGAAGCGACCATGACGTGCATCCGGGAACACACGATGGATTTTTATAAAAATTTTTATTCATAAACAAAACCAAGTATTATGTCGTTATTGACCTTGTTAACAGAAGTTGGATACTCACACATGGGTGGAGCTATCGGCGCCGGTTTAGCTGCTATCGGAGCAGGCATTGGTATTGGCCAGATTGGTAAAGGAGCGGTAGAAGGTATCGCCCGCCAGCCGGAAGCAGCCAACGAAATTCGTGCAAACATGATCCTTGCTGCCGCACTTGTAGAAGGAGTTGCCCTTTTCGCAGTTATCGCAGGCTTATTGGCCGTTCTTAAAACTGCCTAAGCACAAAAACTTTACTGCATCCAAAGCACAGGGCGGAGGATGTGGTATTTTTTGAATAATTAAGAATTGCGAATTAAAAATTACGAATGAGAATGCATCACAATCTAAAATAAAATTTTATGGAACTTTTACTTCCAAAACTTGGTTTGATTTTCTGGACGCTGATTGCGTTTGGTATTACATTATGGATCCTTGGCAAATATGCCTGGAAGCCTATTATGAAATCATTGGATGAAAGGGAAAGAAATATTTCTGATTCTATATCTTCTGCAGAAAATGTAAGAAAAGAAATGTCGCAGTTAAAAAGTGAAAATGAAGCCTTGCTTGCGCAGGCGCGCGAAGAAAGAGGCCAGATGTTGCGGGAAGCCAAGGAAACCCGCGATAAAATTGTTATTGAAGCCAAAGAGCAGGCTAGAGTAGAAACCGGTAAAATAATCGCTGACGCGCAAAACGTAATCAACCAACAAAAAATGGCAGCCATCACCGACCTGAAAAACCAGGTGGGAAACTTAGTGCTTGAAGTAAGTGAAAAAGTAATCCGCAGGGAATTAAGCAATAAAGAAGAGCAGGAAAAATACATTCAGCAGATTACCGAAAACGTTGATTTGAATTAAATAATTTTATGAGTAACCCACGCTTAGCTCAACGATATGCTAAAAGCCTGATTGACCTGGCCAAAGAGCTGAATCAACTCGACCCGGTTCATGAAGATATGCAAACGCTCCAGGCAATTTTAATGAACCGCGATTTTGTTTTGATGCTCGATAGCCCGATCATCAAATCTGATAAGAAAAATAAAATTATCAGCGCCATTACGAATGGAAAAATTTCTAAAATAACCGAAACTTTTTTACAACTGCTTTGCAATAAAAACCGGGAATCCAATTTACCCGGAATTGTTACTTCTTTTCTTACGCAATATAATACCCTCAAAGGTTTGCATAATGCAAAACTAACCACGGCTTACCCAATAAATGACGATTTAAAAAATACCTTTGTTACAAAAATAAAAGCTTCTTCTTCTATTGATCATCTCAATTTAGAAACTGAAATAGATGAAAAAATCATTGGAGGTTTTATTTTGGAAATGGATGGAAAATTAATTGATGCAAGCATTTTAAGAGACCTTAATGATGTGAGGAAACAATTTGCGAACAATGATTACATTCATAAATTGAGATAAGTGAAAATGTAGAATTTTCCATTTCTACTCGTTCAACAAACTTTCAATTTCTACCTGCAAAATCGGAAGATGTTTAATTACAATTGCCCAAATAATGTCGTCAGAAACAGTGTCATATCCATGAATAATTCTATTTCGGGTATCTACGAATTTTCTTGAATCGGTAATTAGAATTGTTTCATGTTGTTTTAAAATTCTGCCCATTGCTTCGCCAATGATTTCTATGTTCCTCTCAATGGCTTTTTTGGTTCTTAAATCAGTTTGGTATTTTGCGAATTCTTTGGGACTGCCACTGAAAAAACTCCCTATTTCCATAATAGCATTCAAAATGTCATAAAGCCATACTTTTAAATCATTGTCCATATATAAGTTGTCTTTGCTGATTAACAGCCTTCCTGAAATATGGATTTTTTATTGCTTTTTCTTCCAATAAATCAATGGGTCTTTTTAAAATATCCTGCAAAGAAAACTTAAAATCATAATAATTGTCTGCATAGTCTTCTGCAGGAATATGCATAAAGTCAACAATTAAGTCAATGTCACTCTCGCTATCAAAACTGTCGCTAAGTAGTGAGCCAAACGCATATAAACTTTTTACTTGGTAGATTTCACAAAGTTTAGCGATATCTGGCAAATTTATTTCAAGTCTTTTCATTTGTCAAAATACTTTGAAATCAAATTTACATCGATTTTTTTAAAGCCGAAAGGAAGTATTGTTTGCGATTATAGGCTTAAATGTCCAAAGATTTTTATGAAGTGCAAACCGTATTTCTTGACATGAAATATAATGCAAAAAACATCATCTTTCTCTAAATTTTACTCCTCTTTCCTTTTGAATTTGCATTTGCTTTCCCTACCTTTGCAGCCTTAAAAAAACATTTGATATGGTTGATATAAAACCGGATGAAATTTCGTCAATTCTCAGGAGCCAGTTGAGCAATTTCAATGTAGAAGCCAACCTTGAAGAAGTAGGAACCGTGCTGCAGGTAGGCGATGGAATTGCACGCGTCTATGGTTTGAATAACGTGAGTTCTGGCGAATTGGTGGAGTTTGAAAACGGCGTAAAAGCCATTGCGCTTAACCTTGAGGAAGACAATGTGGGCGTGGTTTTGATGGGCGACAGTGGAGATATCAAAGAAGGAGGCATTGTAAAGCGCACAGGAAAAATTGCCTCAATAAAAGTAGGCGATGGCCTGGCTGGCCGCGTAATTAATACACTTGGCGAACCAATTGACGGGAAAGGCCCAATAACGGGTGACCTTTATGAAATGCCTTTGGAGCGTAAAGCGCCGGGCGTTATTTTTCGTGAACCGGTAAAGCAACCTTTGCAAACTGGCATCAAGGCCATTGATGCGATGATCCCGATTGGCCGCGGACAGCGTGAATTGGTGATTGGTGACCGCCAGACCGGAAAAAGCGCCATTTGTATTGACACCATCATCAATCAAAAAGAATTTTTTAAGGCAGGCAAACCTGTTTATTGTATATATGTTGCTATTGGCCAGAAAGCTTCTACCATTGCCAACGTAATGAAGGTTTTGGAAGACAATGACGCGATGGAATTTACTACAATTGTTGCTGCTTCTGCTTCTGAACCCGCCCCTCTCCAGTTCTATGCGCCATTTGCAGGCGCTGCTATTGGTGAATTTTTCCGCGATACCGGGCGCCATGCTTTAATTATTTATGATGATCTGAGCAAGCAGGCTGTAGCTTATCGCGAAGTTTCACTTTTATTAAGAAGGCCTCCGGGCCGCGAAGCATATCCCGGCGATGTATTTTATTTGCACAGCCGCTTATTGGAAAGAGCTGCTAAGATCATCTCTAAAGATGATATGGCGCAAAAGATGAATGATCTTCCTGAAAATATTAAACATTTGGTAAAAGGCGGAGGCTCATTAACAGCGTTACCAATCATTGAAACACAGGCTGGTGACGTTTCTGCGTATATTCCTACTAACGTGATTTCTATTACAGACGGACAGATATTTTTGGAAGGAAATCTTTTCAATGCCGGTATTCGCCCGGCGATTAACGTTGGTATTTCTGTAAGCCGTGTAGGTGGCAACGCGCAGATAAAATCAATGAAAAAGGTGGCGGGCACGTTAAAACTGGACCAGGCATTATATCGAGAACTGGAAGCTTTTTCTAAGTTTGGTGGTGATCTTGATGCTGCAACAAAATCTGTTTTAGACAAAGGATCAAGAAATGTGGAAATCCTGAAGCAGCCACAGTTTTCTCCTTATTCTGTTGAAAAACAAGTTGCTATTATATATCTTGGAACTTTTGGACTGATAAGTAATGTTCCAGTGAAAAATGTGCAAGATTTTGAAGACCAATTTTTATTGGAAATGGAAAATAAATTACCCGAAGTTCTCGCAGAGTTCAAAAAGGGAAATTTACCTGAAGACGGAATAAAAAAAATGGTAGCGCTGGCTCACGAAATTGCGCATCAATTCAAATAAGTATATTTTATTCAAAAAGGGAGATAAATTCTCCCTTTTTTTATTGAATTTACATACTAGTCATTTAAAGCTGATATAACCCAAAATATAGTTTAACCTTCTTTTCTCGGCGGCCTGTTTCTGTTATTTCTTGTATCAGGCCGAGACTTGTTCTCCGTATTTTGAGGAGGCCTTTTTTGTTGATCCCGAAAAGAGGATTGTTGATCTTTTTGTGATGCTTTCTGGTTATCCGAATTTGTTCTGCGCTCGTTATCTTTTCGTTTACGGCTATTTTTTTCCAATGATTTCAGGCTTATCTGGCCTACTACATCTACAAATTCAGGCTCTACTTCTTTTGGTTTACCGCTTACGATTTCTACAGTTTCCAACGCATCAGGTTTTATACCTTCTTTATTTTGAGCTTTAATTTTTATAACCGTTTCAATCGAAAGCGGGTAATGCTTTGTGCTCTCGGGCATTGAATACCACATCAGGTTACGGAAAATATCTTTTTTTATTAAAAAAGCCCGGCCTTTCGCTACTTCAATTACATCCGCATCATCAGGGAAATGCTGCAACGCATCCAGATAAGTATCCAATTCATAATTAAGGCAACATTTAAGTCTTCCACATTGCCCGCTGAGTTTTGTTTGATTGATGCTAAGGTTTTGGTACCGTGCAGCATTGGTATTTACGCTTTTAAAATCAGTTAGCCAGGTGCTGCAACATAGCTCGCGGCCGCAACTGCCAATGCCACCAACCTTTCCTGCTTCCTGGCGCGCACCGATCTGCTTCATCTCCACTTTTACTTTGAACTCCGAAGCGTAAACTCTTATCAATTCGCGAAAATCCACTCTTTCATCAGCAATATAAAAAAAAGTAGCCTTTCTTGCATCCGCCTGAATTTCTACTTCGGCCATTTTTAATTCCACCTTCAGTTGCCGGGCAATTGCCCTGCTTCTTATCAATACCTCATGCTCCCGCGATTTGGTTTCTTTCCATTTGACAATATCGTTATCGGTCGCAAGCCTCAATATCTTTTTTATTTCCAGACTGTCTTCTTTTACGCCTTTTTTCTTTAATTGCATCCTTACTAATTCTCCCGTAATGCTAACAGTCCCAATATCAAATCCACTTACTCCTTCAACCGCTATAATATCTCCTTTTTCATAATAATTCAATGAATTATTTCTATAAAAATCTTTGCGGCTTCCCTGGTTAAAAGAAACTTCGACTATCCTGCAGCTACTTTCAGGGTCACTGAATGGAAGATTAGCAAGCCAATCATGAACATTCATCCTGTTGCATCCGCCTGTGCTGCAACCTCCATTACTTTTACAACCAGATGGTTTTCCTGAACTACAACTCGTACAACCCATATATTTGTTTTAAGAAAAGTGGACAATAAATTGGAGGGATAAATTCGTGCAGATGCATTACAACTTCTTGCATTTATTCAAATAATTTTACAATTACCAGTGGAAAAATACTTAGTTTTTTTATTGTAAAATAATATCCTGCCTTTTAGAATACAGGCAATTAACAAGAAGAGTATAGATAAAATGTCGTGTCAAAAGAAATTTTAATCATCTGCACTAACTCATTTTCCTCAGTTTACCAAAATTAGCGAATTATCTTTAATAATATGAAAGAAGCGAATCGTGAGCGCATGAAATAACATTTTAGCATGGGCATTGCGTTCTATATAATAAATTGACTTATCTAATTCAACAATCATGGCTTCCTGGGCTTCAATATCACACATTTTATTTAACCGTTTCGCAAAATCTTTTTCATTTTCAGGGATAGATGAAAGATCTTCAGCATCAAGATAACGTGCCCTGATTGCCTGCTGAAGCAGATGAATAAAATATTTTAAAAACTGTTTTTGTTTTTCCCGGCCGATGCGGCTTATTTCATCGATCCACTTCAATTGCGCATTCACATTATTTTTTAAAGTGACATTCAGCCATTCCCTCACCTGCGCCTGCCAATCTTCTTCATTATTTTGGATTAATAAAAGCGCTTCACGAAAATTTCCTTCTGAAACAGCGGAAATCTGTATTGCCTTCTCCAGCTCAATATTATGATTTTCAATCAATTCATTTTGAACATCCGAAGCTGGCAATAAAGGAATTTTAATTAATTGTGTTCTTGATAAAATCGTTGGAAGAATGGCGCTTTCATCTTCTGCCACAAAAATAAAAAGTGTATCCGGCGGCGGCTCTTCTATTAATTTCAGCAATTTATTTCCTGAATTCCCTAAAAATTCAGGCATCCACATGATTAGTATTTTATAAGGGCTTTCAAAAGCCTTCAGACTAAGTTTATGAGAAATATCATCGCACTCAGAAACGGTAATATTTCCTTGTTTATTTATGGGACTATCTATTTTTGATTTTGAATTTTCTTTCAAAAAGTTAATCCAGTCTGTAACATTTCCGTAAGGAGATTGTTGAATAAATTCGCGCCATTCAGCAATAAAATCGGTACTTAAAACTTTCGAATGATTACTGTCCTTTTTCAAGGCAGGATAAGAAAAATGCAGATCCGGATGAATTAATTGTGCAGCTTTAATGCAGGAAGCGCATTGGCCACAACTGTCTTCTAATTTAAGAGCCAAAATTTCTGCTTTTTCTTCTTCGAATAATGAAATTACATTTCCAGGTTTAATCCTGGGATTTGCTTTTTCACAAAGAACATATTGGGCAAAAGAGATTGCTAAAGGCAAAGCGCCGCTTCCTTCTTTTCCAAGAAATAAAAGCGCATGAGAAAGCCGGTTTTTTTGCACCAATTCTTTCAATTGATGCTTTACTTCCTGCTGGCTGATTATGTTTTTGAATTGCATGAATCCAATTACGGATAAAAATTAAAATGCAAAGATTTTAAATTTCTAAATTGAAGCAAACGTGAAAATAAGTTATAATTTATTTCAAATAAGCCAAAATTTCTTCGCTAAGTGGAGTTATTTTGCTGTCGAATTTTGTAATCAAAGCGCCATGTTCATCCAATAAAAACTTCGTAAAATTCCATTTAATGTCTGCATCCATCACACCGTTTTCAGATTTTTCGGTAAGCCATTTATAGATTGGTGCAATGTCATCTCCTTTTACTGAAACCTTCGCCGCCATTGGGAAAGTGACTCCATAATTTTTGGTGCAAAAAACTTTGATGTCATCGTTAGTTCCGGGTTCCTGCGAACCAAAATTATTGGCAGGGAAACCGACTATTACTAATTTGTCGCTATGCGCTTTATACAATTCTTCGAGCTGGGCATATTGCGGAGTAAAACCACATTTGGAAGCAGTGTTTACAACCAATATTTTTTTTCCTTTAAATTTTGAGAAATCAATGGTGCCACCATCAAGCGATGCTACTTTAAAATGATAAATAGTTTCAGGTTTCATGATATTAGATGTTGAAGCTGGAATAATAAATGAAAACAATGCAAGCGCCATACAAGCGAAAAAGTACTTTTTCATAATTTTTTTTGTAAAGGTAAGCATTCGGTGAAAAATGATTTGGCAAAGAATGAGTCATCATTAAATCCGATTTTCGCAGTGAAAAAAAATCTTATGAATATGGAAAAGGAAGCATCAGAAAAAAGAATTCTAAAAATAATTGATGAATTTGAAACCAAAGCCGTAATATTTGACCTGGACGGAACCTTGATTGACAACAATTCTTTTCATCGAAAAACCTGGGAAGCCTATTTAGAGAAAATGGGCAAAAAGATTTCTGAAGAAGAGTTTAATGCGCACATGAACGGCCGCACCAATAAAGACGCAATCGAATATATTTTTGGAAGAAAAATGAGCGAAGCAGAATCCATGAAATATACGCTCGAAAAAGAAGCGCTCTACAGGGAAATTTACCAACCTTACATAAAACCAATTCCAGGATTAATAGCATTGCTTGAAATTTTGCACAGCAAAAATATCCCGATGGCGATTGCTACATCCGGCATACAACCTAATATTGATTTTATGTTTGAGCACATTCCAATAAAAAAATATTTCAAAGAGGTTGTCAATTCTTCACACATAAAAAAAGGAAAACCTGATCCTGAAATTTATCTGAAAACCGCTTCGTTGCTACACGTTTCGCCAAAAAATTGTTTGGTTTTTGAAGACGCGGTTGTTGGAATAAAGGCTGCAAAAGCTGCTGGAATGAATGTAATTGCGGTGGCCACAACGCATCCGAAAAATGAACTTAAGGAAGCAGATATGATTGTGAGTGATTATGAAGCTTTCAGATATATGAAATAGTGGAGTTAAATAAAAATTTCTAAAAATAATTCTTCACTGCAAATTCTACCTGTTCAATAAATAATTTTTTAAAAGCCGAAATATTATTTTGCTCATAAAAAAGAATCATTGCTTTTTTATAAAGCGATATTGCCTTTCCTTAATTTTCATACTTTCCCTATCAAAAATATAATTTTTTTCTATCATCTTGATAGGAACATCCTGAAATATTGATAGGTTTAATTCAATTGGAAATAAGTTTATTGAAAGAAGACAATCCTCATCTTTCATAACATCCTATATCCGGCGCAGCATCTCTTAATTTATCATCAAGATCATAAGGAAACGGAGTGGCAATTCCTGCATTTACCGCCGGTGAACCCGGATAATTATTAAAATGAAAATCGAAAATATTTTTGAAAACATTAATGCTGTCAAACATTGGTGGTATATTTTTCAGGGAAGAAGTAAATGTTGCATTTGCTATGTCATTTTTCTCTTTATATAAAACGTGATCAAATTTTGCATAGAAAGGATCTACTCCTTGTTTATCAACTGTTATCTCATCATCAACCGTGCCGCCATCGCCCCAAAAAATGCAATTGATGAAAAGAGCATTGAGCGGCGCAGTAATATTTGAGCCATTTTGTGAAATAGAATTGGAAAGTTGCAAAACAGCATTTGCATGGCTGATATAAAGATTATCATAAGAAGCAACCGTGCAATTTACAAAACGATAATCTCCGCCAAGGCCTAATTGAATATTGCTTCCGCAATTAGAGACTAAACAATTATCTGCATCAATGTTGGTGTTTATTCCTAAGATTCCGGCATCATAAATATTATCAATAATACATTGCGATAATGTAAGTTTTGGATTGGAGGTTGTGGAAAGATCCCGGGCAATAATTCCCTGGTAAGCATTTTTAATAATAGTGTGTTTTAGAAAATTGTTTTTACTTGTGGAGCGGAAATAAATTCCAGGCCAACCGCCAGGCAGATCTTTGTAATCTGCATCCAGCCTGTCTACGGAGAAAATAACAGGCTTGTCTCTTGTGCCGTGTGTTATTAAAGTCCCATCTACTAAAAACAGCGCATCAGTATGTAAATAAATCTTTGTACCTGCGGAAATGTTGAGTGTCGCTGTTGTGTCTATTTGTATTCCTCCAAGAATTACATAAGGCAAAGTATTGCTCCAGGTTACATTTCCTTTTAGCATTATTTTTTTTAAGAAAATAGCATTTTGGCCATACGCCTGAAGTTGTACAAACTTTTTATTTCCATTATACGCTATCTGAATACTATCATTGAGGATAAATGGAATTGTAACGCCAGACGGATTCACATTTACCTGTACAAAAACATAAATGCTGTCGTTGGCATTTATTTCTATATCATTTACTTGTGTTGCGGAAGTTCCGTCAACATTTATTTTAAAAGGAGAAGTAGCTCCGCCGGAAAGCTTTATTTGCGATAACAATAATTTCTGGTTGTTGTTATTAAAAATTTTGAATGATTGGGTTATGGAACCTGTTGTGGTAAAAACAGTATCAAAAGATAAAGTATCTGCACTTGTAGAAAGGCTTGCATTTTGACTTGTAATGAATGATTCTTTTTTGCAGGAAAAGAATAAAATTGCCGAGATAAAAATAAAAAATGATAGTTTCAAATGGCCTCCCTGCCCTCCAAAGGAGGGTTTCAGGGCAGTATAGTTGAAGTTCATTAGAATATTTATTGATGAGAAGTTTTATTGATAAATTGTTTAATTGTTCAATTATTTGTGAATTTTAATCGCAGAATTTTTAATTTGAAATTTCTACTTTTTCGCTTATGAGAACATCCTGAATTTTAAATATATTTGGCTGGCTTTCAACCTAAACCTAAATAGCCATTGGAAATTCAGGTTCTAAATCCCTCCTTTGGAGGGTGGGGAGACAGCCACTAAACAAGCGTTTGTTCAATTTCCTCAAATGCTTCATCCGCAGGAAGTGCATTCCATAAAATTCTGTAAATGGTTTCTGCTATCGGCATTTCTGCCTTTACTTTTTGATTGATGAGATACATACATTTACTTGCGTTGTAACCTTCAGCCACCATGCTCATTTCCAATTGCGCGGATTGAACAGAATATCCTTTACCAATCATATTCCCAAAAGTACGATTGCGGCTGTATAATGAGTAACAGGTTACCAGCAAATCGCCAAGATAAACGGAAGCCGCGTAGTTAGTAGTTTTCCGGGTTTCATTTTGTGTTTCCGGATGATGATCTATGCTCCCGACCTCTACATTTTGTATGCCTGCTTTTCGTAGAAATCCGGCCATTTCATCAGCGCTGTTGGCAATTAAAACACTCAGGAAATTATCGCCGTATTCAAGCCCGTGTGCAATGCCGGCGCCGATTGCATAGATATTTTTTAATATCGCAGCGTATTGCACCCCATAAATATCTGAGTTGTGAAGTGTATTTAAATAAGGAGTTTTAAAATGAAGCGCGATAGTTTTAGCAGCAGCTTCATCAATTCCGGAAAAAGTCAAATAGGATAATTTTTCTGCTGCAACTTCCTCAGCGTGACATGGCCCGAGAACGGTGAAATAACTTTTTAATTTCACCCCGAATTTATTTTTTAGATATTCATTTAATAACAGGTTTTCTTCAGGAAGAATTCCTTTTACAGCGGAAACAATTTTTTTATTTTTAAAAATATCTTTAGGTAATCCTTTAATCACATCGGCAGCAAATGCTGATGGAACAGCAATAATAATACAATCACTTCTTCCGATTACTTCTTCCACATTGGAAGAAAATTGAATAAGGCTTGTGTCGAAAAATGCGGAACGGAGATACAGGGGATTGTGTCGCCGGCTTTTAAAAATATTTATATTGGAGTCGCTTCTCAGCCACCAGTTTATTTTATTTTTATTATCTGTTAATATTTTTGCAAGTGCAGTTCCCCAACTGCCGCTGCCAATAACTCCAAAGTTCATATTAGTTTTAGTTTTTCTACAGCAATTTGTGCGGCAACCTGGCTTGCATCTTTTTTATTGTATGCTTTTGCCTCTGCAATTACTTCGCCGTCAATTTTAGCGGCAATTGTAAATAATCTTCTTCCGTTTTCCATTTTTTCTTCAAGGGTTTCAAACGCGAGAATCTTCCCGTTTTTATTGGCCCAGCCATATAATTTATTTTTTTGATTAATGTCAAGATTCTCCAAATCCTGCATGTATAGATGCGGATGAATTATTTGATGTGTAACCCATTTCTGAGTTTCATCATAACCTTTATCAAGAAAAACTGCGCCAACCAGGGCTTCTAAAGTGTTTCCGAATATCTGTGAAATTTTTAGGGAGTTATCAAATTTATTATAGAAAGTAATTTTTTTTAAACCGATTTTTACTGCTATGTCATTTAATTGATTTCTATTTACCATTTTGCTTCTCATTTCGGTTAAAAAGCCTTCACCTTTATAGGGATAGCGCATGAAAAGAAAATGAGCAACTACTGTGCTGAGAATGGCATCGCCCAAAAATTCGAGGCGCTCATTGTTCTCATCTGCACCTTCTCTTACAGAGCGATGGCTGAGCGCAGTTTTGTATAATATTAATTTTTTGGGAGTGTATCCAAGTATATTACGTAATTGTCTTCTGAAATCCCGTTCCTCTTTAGAATAAAAAATATTGGAAATAGATGGCACTATAGATATATTTGAATTTTCACTCTAAATTAATGAAAATAAATCCTAATTCAGATTTAGCAGAAAGTGAGAAGGAAAGCATACCCTAAAAGGAATGAAAAATAATTAGTGCATGAATTTAAAAATTACATACATGGCAATGATGAGGGTGAACCAAAATACGAATGCCCATAAAATAATAGTTCCTTCAACGGCAGAAACTCTTTTGACCAATCTTTTTTCTAAATTAACAGCATCTTCTTTTGTGGCAACATCATTTTTCATTTGATTGCGCCACAGAGCAATCTCATTTTTAGTTTCATCAACTTTTGCTGCTATTTGCTTGCCAATTTCTGAATGGATATAATCCATTATTTCGGCCGCTTCCTTTTCGCCAAGGCCGGCGAACAAGAAAATTATTAATTTCTGAAGTAGAAATATTTGTATCGTTTACCATGACAACTATTTTCCAGGTTGAAGATTACGGTTTATATTTCTTAATGATTATTGAAGCATTGTGGCCGCCAAACCCAAAAGTATTGCTCAATGCGGCGTTCACTTCTTTTTCCTGAGCTTTATTAAAAGTAAAATCGAGTCTTGGATCAAGTTCCGGATCATCGTTAAAATGATTAATGGTTGGGGGAATAATATTTTTGGTTATCGCTAATATACAAGCAAGCACTTCAACAACGCCAGCTGCGCCGAGGCAATGTCCCGTCATTGATTTTGTAGAACTAATATTAAGACCGTAAGCTTTTTCACCAAAAACATTCAAGATCGCTTTCGTTTCGGCTATATCGCCAAGTGGAGTAGAAGTGCCATGTACATTAATATAATCAATATCTTCTGGCTTCATTCCAGCTTCCTCGAGCGCCACGTGCATTACATTTCTTGCACCCAGGCCTTCAGGATGGGGAGCGGTGATATGATACGCATCCGCAGTGGCGCCGCTTCCGGCTATTTCACAATAAATTTTCGCGCCTCTTGCTTTAGCATGTTCGAGCTCTTCCAATACCAACACACCCGCGCTTTCACCCATTACAAAGCCATCCCGGTCTTTATCGAAAGGACGGGAAGCGGTTTTAGGATCATCATTGCGTTCGCTCAAGGCTTTCATCGCATTAAATCCACCTACACCTGCTTCACAAATAACTGCTTCACTTCCACCGGTGATTATGATATCTGCCTTACCTAAACGAATATTATCAAAAGCATCTATAATTGCATTGGTGCTGCTTGCGCAGGCGCTGACGACGGCAAAGTTTGGGCCCCGAAAGCCATATCTTATTGAAATCTGACCGGCTGCAATATCAAGGATCATTTTTGGAATAAAAAAGGGATTAAAACGTGGAGTGCCATCGCCGCGGGCAAATTCCATTACATCATCCTGGAAAGTATTGATACCGCCGATTCCGCTGGCGAAAATTACACCTACACGGTCTGGATTTACATTTTCTTTGGTAATACCGGCATCTTTTACAGCTTCATCACTTGCAATAAGGGCAAATTGGGTAAATCGATCAAGCTTTCGGGCTTCTTTTCTTTCGAGATAATTGGTTGGTTCAAAATTTTTAACCTCACAGGCAAACCTGGTTTTGAATTTCGCGCAATCAAATTGTTGAATCAAATCAGCGCCAGAAACGCCTTTAGATAAGCCGTCCCAATATTCGGGTACGGTATTACCTAAAGGCGTTATGGCTCCCAATCCGGTTACTGCTACTCTTTTTAATTCCATAAGCTTGCCTGCGATGTTAAATGAGATGATTACTTAGCATGTTCCTCAAGGTATGCTACTGCCTGCCCAACGGTGGTGATGGTTTCAGCTTGTTCATCGGGAATAGAAATATTAAACTCTTTTTCAAATTCCATGATCAGTTCAACGGTGTCAAGGCTATCGGCACCTAAATCGTTAGTGAATGAAGCTTCAGGTGTTACCTCTGCCTCGTCAACTCCTAACTTGTCAACAATGATTTTTTTAACTCTTGTTGCAATGTCTTGCATGATTGTAAAGTTTAGTTAATGTAGGCACAAAAATATACTTTTTGTGATAAAAAAAAATAATAACTATTCCAAAGAGGAGTTTTGAAAACAACATTTCCTATTCTGCTTACTATTCGAATAATTTAATTTTTAGTCAGGGATTTTCCCAATAAGAATTTTGAGTTTTTGAACTCTGCGACTCGTAAAATAATTTATTAATGATGAAGGAAAAACCGGCTAAAAAAAAAATTGTATTTTTATTTCCTAATCACAAATGCTCAGTTTCACTTTATGCCAATCAAGCAAATAGATCATGGTACCGAAGAATACAAGCAGATGATTCATTTGCGGAATGAGGTTTTACGCAAACCATTAAATCTGAGTTTTGATCCGGAGGAATTAGAAAGAGAAAAAAATGATGTACTGATCGGCGCCTTTGATGAAGATAGAATCCTTGGCAGTTGCCTGCTTACCAGAATAGATAAAGACTGTGTAAGGCTTCGCCAAATGGCTGTTCAAAATAATGTACAGGGAAAAGGAATTGGAGCGTCGATGATGAACTTTGCTGAAAACATTGCAAGGGATATGGGCTACAAAAAAATAATTATGCATGCCCGCGAAACAGCCATCGGTTTTTATGAAAAATTAGGCTATAAAATAACCGGCCAGGAATTTGAAGAATTATCTATCCAGCATGTGATTATGGAGAAGAGGCTACGAATGTTTTAGAGTATCAAAAGCAGGATTCACGATTTAATCTTTTCTTTCAGAAATATTCTTATTCCGTGTAATTGATCATTTTCAAATGCTTGTTTTGGTATAAGAAAAAAAGAACGGCTGTCGAAATATAGATGGAAAAAATAAGGCGTTTCCATCATGCTGCTAAAAGCGGTCCAGGGCCAGCTTCTGCTGCCGCGTTCATTTTCAATAAACATATGCTGATCTTCAAAGCTTACTTTAAAACGATCTTTAAAAGTTGCCGCTTTGCGATAAATAACCGATGGCAGAATGTACCAGAATGAGATCATTAACACAAACCAAAGTGTGGAGCTTATTAAAAAAGCCAGTGGTGATATTTTCTTAACAAAATAAAGGGTTGCAGAAAATATAGCAAATATATTTACCACTACTATCATGATCTTTATTTCTTTTCTGCTGATAAAATGATAGCGTAATGCCTGTAATACTTTTGGTTTGCTGTAAGTAAAAAAAGCAGAAGTCATACGTTGGCAAATGTACGATTCGGAATTAAACCGTTTAATTTTTGATTGTATGAATTTATCTGCTACAAATTAGTTGGTGTTGAAACAGGTAAAATCTATAAAATCACTTATATAGCAACGCGACGTTAAATGAAATTTATTTCCATTTCAGAGTATTGATAATATGTTTCATGTCATCTTGTAAAAAAGCGTTTACCGGGCGAAGAGAATCTTCATTAGGCGTGGCATCGAAATACAGAGCGCCTCTTAAGAAATGATGAAGTGAATCTGATAAGAAAAATTGTTTGGCGGTGGCCACATTTCCGGAAAGCCTGAAAAATATTCCTGAAATATTATTAGGCGTATGCATCACACTGTCTTCGATAGAATACGCCTTTATATCATTTTTATAAGTAAGGCTATAAGAGTCATTAACCATTTTTTCAAAATCATTTTTTCCTACAGAATCCTTGTAACCACCCCCTGCAGTTTTTACTTTGTAAATTGAAGTGCCGCCAACAGTTTTATAACTTATAAAAATTTTTCCGTTGAAAGAAGGAAAATCAATATTGATCCAATAAGGGTTTTTTGAAGCGCTGTCAAAATAGGTGGAGTCCTTTACTATCCTTGCATACACAGGGTATTCAAAAGTGTAAGGATAGCCGGCGTCATCAAAAGTGGTGTAAGCCCTTTTAGGGAAATCAATTTTATAATAGCCTTCCTTCTTTGAAGTATAGGTGGAATTGCATCCCAATATCAATGCAAAAAAAAACAAGAAGAAAATATATTTATCCAACGATTTAAATTTGTTATACTTTATTATTTGTTTTTTGTTTAACCGTAATTTTCACCTTTTCAATCCTGTTTTTATTAATTTCCAGTGGCGTGAAAATATAGTTTTGCGTAATAAACTCATCATTAGCATTTGGAAATTCACCTGCCAGTTCCAATACAAGGCCGCCAAGGGAATCGCTTTCTCCACGGAGAAGGTCAAACGTGTGAGTGGGAATTTTCAGCGCTTTGCATACATCCTGGATCATGGTTTTTCCTTCAAAAATATAATTATAGTCATCTAATTTTTTGTTAACGCTCTGTTCATCATCAAACTCATCCTGTATATCTCCGATAATTTCTTCCATAATATCTTCGAGTGTAATTATGCCCGAAGTGCCTCCAAATTCGTCCACCACAACAGCCATATGAATGCGTTTATTTCTAAAATCCTGTAGAAGGTCTTCAATCAATTTCTGCTCGTGCACATAAAACACAGGCCGCATAAGCGAATGCCAATCATAATTTTCCAGGCTTAAAAATGGAAGCAGGTCTTTCGTATGTAACATGCCGGCAATTTCATCAAGATCATTTTTATAAACCGGCAAACGCGAATAAGATATTTCCTTAATCTTATCAATTACTTCCTTGAATGAAGCATTTATTTCTACGCCACTAACATCAAGGCGTGTACGCATAGTTTGCTTCACGGTTGTATTGCCAAATTTTCGTATGCCTTTCAAAATATGTTTTTCTTCATCTGAGGCTTCATTATCAGGCAACAGATCTATCGCATAATCAAGTTGCGCATCATCCATAGAAGAAGATCCGGAGTGAAAACTCGTTTCAATTTTATCGCTGATGTTTACAAGCCTCGTACTTATTTTGAAAAAAATATTGTTGAACATATCAACAACCATAGACGCAGTCGACGCGAACCATATTTTATGATGCGTAGCCCACACTTTGGGAAGCACTTCGCAAAACAATATGAGTAACCCGGAAAGTACAATTATCTTTATCAAAAATTCGAGAAAACCGTTTAATCCCAGGGAGTTGATCCACAGATTCATTATTGAATTTGAAATCAGGATTATGCCGATATTCAAAAAGCAATTAGCAATAAGCATTGAAGCCAATAAAGTTTTCGGCGTTTCCAGCAAATTCACAATGCGTTTGTAAGAAGTTTGTTGTCTTGTCTTTAGCATGTTAATATCCTTCAGCGTTAAAGAAAAAAAAGCAACTTCAGAACCTGATATTAAAAAAGACAACAAAAAAAGAATCAATAAAATAAAAACCAGAATGGTGGTGGCAGCTGGAGTAATGGTGATAATTGTGAGCAATTGATTACTATTTTCAATAACCGTTTTATAATCCAAATCAACAAAATTTATTAAAGCGATGAAGTATTCAAACACATCCGAATCTATCCGGGTAATTTTTCCGGTCCTTCTTCTAAAGGAATATCTGTTGCCGGAAGATGGCCGGGATGTTCTTCGCCGGTATGCATATCTGAGCGTTTATCGAGCATGATCAGGTTGTCGGCGATAATTTCTGTAGCCACTTTTTTATTGTGATCCCTGTCTTCCCAATACCTTGTTTTCAGGCGGCCTTCAATATATACAAGACTGCTTTTGTGCAAATATTTTTGCGCCAGTTCTGCAAGGCCGCGCCACAAAACAATGTTGTGCCATTCGGTTTGGGAAATTAATTTTCCATTCTTGTCTTTGTAAGTTTCTGTCGTAGCCAAAGGAAATTTTGATACAGGGATGTTTCCTTCAAGATATTGGATATCGGGATCTTTGCCAAGATTTCCAATTAACACAACTCTGTTTACTCCGCGCATAAGTTCTATTTTCTTCTATTGAAAAATTTACTCAAATAAATTTAAAGATACATTTTTATCTGCCAAATATGATGCAATAAGTTTTGGAAAAGGAAGTTTTTTAAATTGTTTTTCAGAGAAGATCTCATACTCCTTTGCATTTATTAGAGGAACTGAAATCCTGATATGAAAAAATTTACCATTGATCAATTGGTGTGTCAGCTTTTGACAAAATATTTTAGAAACATGAAAAACTATAAATTCACTTGTTTCAAAACAAGATTGAAATTCTTTATGTTTAAAAAATTCATTTTCATCAGTCAATGAATCCGTTTCAATTAAAATGAATTCAAACAAATTTTGCCAAATATCTTTTTGAATTCTTTTTCTCAAATAAAATTTTTGATCGTATTCTACAATCAGATAATTGAAATATCTTTTTTTCTGTTTTACTACTTTTTCGTTTATGGGTAGAAGTGAAACCCTGCCGGTTAAAAAAGCGACACATCTTTGCTGAAGCGGGCATTCAGCACATAATGGAATTGCGGGCTTGCAAATAACCGCGCCAAAATCCATAATCGCCTGGTTGTAGTTTGCAGGATTTATTTTATCGAGAAGAATTTGTGCAAGTTCTCCATAATATTTCTTTCCTGCGGAAGTATTGATTGGAATTTTTATTCCAAAAAATCTTGACAAAACCCTGAATACATTTCCGTCTAAAACCGCATAAGGTCTATTAAAAGCAAATGAAGCAATGGCCGATGCCGTATAAGGTCCAATTCCTTTCAACGATAAAATATCTTCAAATTCTTTTGGAAATTGGTTATTCAATTCTTCATGGATATATCTTGCGGTAGCGATCAAATTTTTGCAACGGGAATAATATCCCAAACCTTGCCAAAGCTTATAAATTTTTTTTTCAGACGCAAGAGCAAGGATTTTTATATCAGGAAATGCTTTTATAAAACGATAATAATAAGCTAAACCCTGCTGCACTCTTGTTTGTTGTAAAATGATTTCGCTTATCCATATTTTGTAAGGATCTTTCTCCCCTTTCCACGGCATCTGCCTTGTATTTTTATTAAAATTCCAATCCAATAATCTTGAAGAAAAAAACTTTTTATACAACATCAGACCAGCTTCTTTTAAAAAATTAAAAAAAATAACTATACGCAAGATATATTAGAGCAGGTTTTTACAATAAAGATTATTAAATTTGCTAAAGCCTGGTTAAATCTATACACACTTTTTAATTTTTTCAAATCAATTTAAAAGTAAAATGAGAAAAGCAGATCTTATTAACCGGATTTCGGAAAAAACAGGCATTCCTAAAGTGGACGTGCTGGTAACTCTTGAAACTTTATTTAAAGAAGTAAAAGAATCACTGGGCGACGGTGAAAATATTTACATCCGTGGGTTTGGAAGTTTCATTACCAAAAAGCGCGCAGCGAAAATTGGAAGAAATATAAAGAAAAATGTAGCGGTAGAAATTCCCGAGCATTATATTCCGGCCTTCAAACCTGCAAAAGAATTCGTTCAGGAAATAAAGGATAAGAATAGCCGCAAAAAATCTGAATAGGCTTACATTTGCAGCCGGGCAAAAAATCTCCCATCATAGAATTGATCAAACGTATTCTTTTAGCAGGCGCCGGGCTGGTTCTGTTATTTGCGCTTTTATTATTTGGCAAAACAGAAACAAAAAAGGCAGAAACTCCACAGTCAATCTCTGTAATAACTCCTGAATTCAATATTCAGAAAGTGATCAAAGAAGAAAAGCAAAAGCTTTCTCCCTCGCGGCTTTTATATGTGAGCAAAATTGAAAACGACATAAGCCGTGGTGATGTTAAAAAACAATCTCAAAATCAATATAACGATCTTGCTAATTTTTGGAAGGATTCGGCATCTGCCTTTGTTCCTTATGCTTATTATTTGAGCGAATCAGCTAAGTTGGATAATTCGGAAAAAAATCTCACCTTTGCTGCCCGTTTGATTTTAGAGAACATGCGAAGAGAGACAATAACAGACGTAAAAGTTTGGGAGGCGCAAACTGCTGCAACCCTTTTTGAAAAAGCTTTAGCGCTTGATCCAGAAAATGATGATTTGAAAGTTGGACTTGGAAGTTGCTATGTTTATGGACAGGGAATGATCGGAAATGCGCAGGAAACAATGAAAGGAATCCAGCAACTGCTGCAGGTGGTGCATAAAGATTCTAACAACATGCAAGCGCAATTGGTTTTAGGAATAGGAGCGGTTATTTCTAATCAGAATGATAAAGCTATTGAAAGATTAATTAAAGTGGTGCGTTTTGACCCGCATAATCTTGAAGCGGTTTCCTGGCTTGCAGATGCCTACGCCGCAACAGGCGACAAACAGAATGCAACAAAATGGTACGAGCAAAGTAAACATTTGGTAAACAACCCAGCTTACAGTAAGGAAGTTGATGAAAGAATAAAAGCGCTTAACGACAATCATTAACGCTTATAATTGCAACATTGATAAGCGAAAACATAGATTTTCCAGTTTATCTTTTATTATAAAATATTAAAAAAACTTAGCATGCCGTGTGGTAAAAAAAGAAAACGTCATAAAATCGCAACTCATAAGCGTAAAAAGCGTTTAAGAAAGAATCGCCATAAAAAGAAGTAATTCTACTTTTACTTTCCCGCGCCGGTAATAACGGCTTTACCATTCCTTCGGTATAGTAAAGAAACTATTAAAAGATTTTAGTTGAACAAGGAACTTATTATAAATGCTGCCCCTCAGGCTGTGGAAATAGCCTTACTTGAGGATAAGAAGTTGGTAGAACTGCATAATGAAAATGCAGATGCGAGCTTTGGCGTGGGCGATTTGTATCTTGGCCGAGTAAAAAAATTGATCCCGGGGCTTAATGCTGCTTTCATTGATGTTGGTTTTGAAAAAGACGCTTTTTTGCATTATTCAGACCTGAGTCCGTATGTGCGTTCTATTCTGAAATTCACTAAAACAGCTATGAACGACAAATCTGAATCAGGATTTGATTATTCAACTTTTACAGTAGAGCCGGAAATCATAAAAACAGGAAAAATATCTGAAGTATTAAGCGGCAAGCCAAATATTTTGGTGCAAATTTTAAAAGAGCCTATCGCCGCAAAAGGCCCGCGCCTAAGTTGCGAGCTTTCGTTGCCGGGAAGATATGTAGTGATCACGCCGTTCAATGATATTATAGCCGTTTCCAGGAAAATTCATTCTTCTGAAGAAAGAAAACGACTGCAAAAAATTGTAGAAGCCGTTAAGCCAAAAAATTTTGGAGTGATCGTTCGAACTGCCGCCGAAGGAAAACATACCGCTGAGCTTCACGAAGATCTTTTAGGATTGATCAATACCTGGAAAACAATTCAAAAAAATCTAAAAGCTGCGGTTCCACCAACAAAAATAATGAGTGAAGAAGGAAAGACCAACAGTATCCTGCGTGATTTGCTTACAGAAGATTTTAATAAGATTGTTGTAAACGATAAAAATATTTTCAATGATACTAAAACCTATTTGCAAAAAATAGCCCCAGAAAAATTGGATATACTTTCTTTTCATAGTAATGGCTCACCCATTTTTGACAGTTATGGAATTACACGCCAGGTAAAAGCTTCTTTTGGGAAAACCGTCAACCTACCAAGCGGCGCCTATCTTATCATTGAGCATACCGAAGCACTGCATGTAATAGATGTAAACAGCGGTTATAAAAGCGTTGGGAATAACCAGGAACAAAATGCATTTGAAACCAATATAGAAGCCGGCGCTGAAATTGCACGCCAGCTCCGTTTAAGAGATATTGGTGGAATTATAGTGGTTGATTTTATTGATATGAAATTGCCTGAAAATAAAAAAAGGCTTGCCGAGCAAATGGATCAATATATGCGTTCAGACCGGGCAAAGCACGCAGTGTTGCCGATTAGTAAATTTGGCCTGTTGCAAATCACCCGCCAGCGCATGAAGCCTGAAATGAATATCAATACCCTTGAAGTTTGCCCAAGCTGCGAAGGCACCGGAAAAATTTCTTCTACGCTAGTCCTTGAAGATGAAATTGAAAAAAATCTTAGCTATCTTATCATGCAAAAGCATACGGGGCTTTCGATAGAAGTTCATCCAATACTTTTCGCTTATCTTACCAAAGGATTTCCATCAAAAAGATTAAACTGGAGCTGGAAATTTAAACAAAAAATAAAAGTAAAATCCAACAGCAGCTACCACCTCACCGAATTTCATTTTTATGATAAAAGCGATGAAGAAATAAAGTTGTAATCCAAAAACTGATCAAAACTTTCCACCACTTTCATCAAAGTTTTGTTGCTTCAATATTTGAAGCACTTGCTTAAGAATTATTGTTGCCAAGGGTTTGATTATTATCCTGGTTCAAATTATTGTTCATGCCCTGGTTACGGTTTTGCTGATAGCCATTATTTCTTCCTGCGCGGCCAAAAGTTCATTTTTGCATCAATAATAGCCTTATCTCTATCTGCTTTTAAAGTGCGTATTTCCTGCCGTCTTTGTGAATGAGAAATAGTTTTGTCTTTCCTGGCTGCTTTTATCTGATTTTTATAATCATTTTTAATCTCTTCTATCTGAAGAGACAACTTGTATGGCGTTTGTCTGTACCTGTTATGAGGATAGCCATAAGGTGAAAATGCGGCATAAGGATATCCTAAATAGGGATAGCCAAAACCAATACCATAGCTAAAAGGGGAAATGTAAACTCTGGTGACAGGAGCATAATAACCTCCTCTGAATCCATGACTGATTCTTTGTGCTGATGCTCCTAATGTTACAGTGATTGCTAACATGATCAATAATACTTTTTTCATAATTACGTTTTGAATAATTAGACTATAAAAAATGTAAAAAACAACTGTTGATAACCAGAAATATTTTTAGTTTAACATTTTTTGAGCATAGTCTGATAACAAATGAAATAAACTCCTGGTAACCCAAAAAGTAGAAAATGGCTATTCGTGAGGGTAAAAATCAATAATGCCAAAATAATAGATTCGAGAAAAATTTGGCAGATTAAAATTCTCATTACAACTTTGCGCCAGTTCTTTATGATTCACTTATCAAGAAAGGCAGAGGGATATGGCCCGGTGACGCCTTGGCAACCTAAAATGTTTCTAAGCATTAAAAGGTGCTAATTCCATCTCGACAGACAATCGGGACAGATAAGACAGGCTCAGGTTTTAATTTAAAATATTTGGCTGCGCCAATAAAATATATTAACTCATCTGCTCTGTCAGGTGAGTTTTTTTATGCCCTAACTTAAAAAATAATATATCAAATAATAAAAGATAAAATGGAAAAACATAAAAAATTAGTATTAGGAGTTTTTGGATTTGGCGTAGTGGGCGAAGGGCTTTACAAAGTGCTTCAACAAACTCCGTCACTAAACGCGACTATAAAAAAAGTAGGCATAAAACATAGCGGCAAAAGAAGAAATGCGCCTGATGAATTATTTACTTCAGACAAAAATATATTGCTCGATGATCCTGAGATCAATGTTATTGTAGAGTTGATAGACGATGCGGATGCTGCATTCGAAATAGTGAGGGCCGCTTTCTTAAATGGAAAATCAGTAGTGAGCGCAAGCAAGAAAATGATTGCTGAGCATTTGCCCGAACTGTTGGAATTGCAACAGCAAACCGGCGCATCATTTCTTTATGAAGCCGCATGCTGCGCATCCATTCCGGTGATCCGAAACCTTGAGGAATATTATGATAATGATCTGCTTCACTCTATCAA
Source organism: Bacteroidota bacterium (assembly GCA_030853195.1). Taxonomy (GTDB): domain Bacteria; phylum Bacteroidota; class Bacteroidia; order Chitinophagales; family Chitinophagaceae; genus Ginsengibacter. The sequence continues at coordinate 159,132 of JALYVO010000005.1, forward strand.
TGCAATAGTAAATGGCTCTACTAACTACATTCTTACAAAAATGTTTGAAGAAAAGCTTTCATTTAAAAATGCGTTACTGCAGGCGCAGCAGTTGGGCTTTGCCGAAAGCAATCCCACCCTTGATGTGGAAGGCTATGATGCATTGAATAAATGGACATTGTTATTGACGCATGCATATGGAATTTTACCTAAGAAGGATGAAATTACTTTTACAGGCATACAAAATATTACCGGCGAAGATGCACAACAGGCAGCGAGAAAAGATTGTGTTATTAAGCTTGTTGCATATGCCAAAAAATTGAAAACCGGAAAAGTTGCAGCCTTCGTTTTGCCCCAATTTGTAAAAAAAGATGACCAGTTAGCATTTATCAAAAATGAATACAACGGCGTAGTCATTGAAAGCTCATTTGCTGATAAACAATTTTTTTATGGAAAAGGCGCCGGAAGCCTGCCAACTGCATCAGCGGTTTTGAGCGATATTTCCGCATTGCGATACGATTATAAATATGAATATAAAAAACTATTCCATCAGCCGAATGAACTAACCAATGATTTTTTTGTAAAAACCTATATCGGATTTACAGATTGGGAACATATCCGTAAAGATGATTTCGAAAGCATAGAAGAATGGCATTCCAATGAACATATCAATTACCTTGTTGGCATCATAAATTTCAAAAAATTACAGGAAACCGATTGGTGGAAAAAGAATAATGTTTCACTGATCCTTATTTCAGATCCCATCATTGAATCATTGGATATTGCAAAGCTAAAAAAGAGAAGTCTTGAACTGGCAGGCTTTTCGGGAGGATATAGCTTGTCTTGAATTTTTTATTAAATACTTATTTGCCACTTTTATTTTAGCAATTTTTCAATTGTTTGCATCCAAACCGAATCAAGCGATTGATCTGAATAATTATCTTTTACAAAGTTCAAATTCGACTTTGCAAGATTTTCTCTTTCCTGCGATTTCATGTTTTTTACCAGGTGGATTTTATTTACCCAATCATTTGTATCTGAACAATATAAATTTGTAACGGCACTGTTCATCAATTCTGTGTAAGCAGGTGTGTCAGAAACCACTGTTGGCAATCCGGTAAACCAAAATGAGATTAATTTGTTGGCAGGCTTGTGCCACGCAAAAAGATTTTTATTGTTCAACGGAATAATTCCTAAATCGCATTCACTCAAAATAATATCTTTTGTATTCATTTCCCACTTATGAAATACAGTTTTTATAGGTAACTGAGCAAGTATTCCAGATACATTTTTTTTTAAAACATTGCCATAAGCAGCATATTTTTCAGAGGTAATAATATGTAGTTCACAAAAAGAATTCACCTGTCTGAATACTTCTTTAAATTTTAGTAAATGCAGAAGTACGTCACCCAGTCCCTCCCACACCAGCTTCATTTTACCTTCTATCTGATAATCATTTTTTGAAAATTTATATTCACTTTGCAAATAGTCAATGCTTACTACGATATTAGAGTTAAAATGTTGAATACTTCTTTTTACATTATTACTGGAGCAAAGAACCACATCTGCTATCTTAAGCCATCTTTTTACCGGTGATTTATAATTAATAAAGAGCTGCGATTCTCTTCTTAAAAGAAATCTTCCTATGCCTTTAAACAGCGTCCGGAATAAATCTGATGAATAAATAACGCTATCAGTCATTTCAAAAATAAATTTAGTACCAGGATGCTTACTTTTATAAATAAGCCACTTACTGAGATTGTTCTGCACATTTAATAAAACAATATCATAACGACTGTTTGAATCTGCGATTTCAAAAGGAATATTATTCTTTTTTGCAAAGTAAGGAAACCTTCGCCGGTCGCCCGGATGTGTTAAATCCAGAGAATACGGCACATAGCCAATCTTTAACTTCTTAATATTCATGAGAATCTTCTTTACTTATTTATATTTTATTTAACCACTATTCAAAATTTTGGCAAATGTAATAAGCAAAGAAAGCAAAATGAATTCTATTAGAAAAATACGTATAATTTTAAATCCTTGCGTCTCAATAATTATAGCCTTAGCTTTACCGCCATTTGAAAATACTTATACCTTTTGCAGTCTAAAAAGAAATTAATTCGCATTACCACAACGGCAGAAATGCTTACCAATCAATTGAGCGGCCAAACCACTTTTATGCAAAAAAATGGTTTTGAGGTGTTAATGATTAGCAGCGATGAAGAAGGAGAACCTAAATTATTGCATAAGGAAGTTTGCCCGCATTTAATTGTGCCAATGACCAGAAAGGTTACGCCGTGGAAAGACCAAAAAGCTTTATTTACATTAATTAAAATATTCAAAAAAGAAAAGCCTGACATCGTACATACCGAAAGCCCAAAAGCCGGTTTATTAGGGATGATCGCGGCGTGGCTGTGCGGAGTAAGAATTAGAATCCATACTATTGCAGGGCTTCCGTTTACAGTAGAAAAGGGATGGAAATTTAAAATGCTTGAATTTGTAGAAAAAGTGGCTTACGCTGCCGCCACGAATATATGGCCTAACAGCCCTTCATTGAGAGATTATATTTTGAAGCATAACTATACTTATCCTGCAAAATTAACTATCATCGGGCAAGGATCCTCCAACGGACTGAATGTAAACAGGTTCAACAAAGCCAATCTTGATCCTGAAGTATTGATAGAAGTAAAAAAAATTATCAATTATGAAGCATACAATATTTACCTTCTTTTTGTGGGGCGTATGGTGTACGATAAAGGAGTAGTGGAATTGATTGAAGTTTTTATCGGGCTGCATGAATCTAATCCAAATCTACGGCTCATCTTACTGGGTTATCATGAACGCTTGTTAGATCCCTTACCCACTGAAATTGAACATGAAATATCCACCTGCAAAGCTATTATTCATATAAACTGGAGCGACAAAGTGCCCTATTTTATGGCTCTTTCGCATTATTTCGTTTTTCCATCTCACCGGGAAGGATTTCCGAATGTGCTGCTCGAAGCTGCCGCTATGCAATTGCCAATTATTTGTAGCAGAATTATTGGCAACATTGATATAGTTGTAGAGAATGTAACTGGTTTGATCTTTGAGCCATTTAATAAGCAATCATTGAAGAACGCAGTTATGAAAGCATTGCAAAATCCTGAACAAATGAAAGAAATGGCCATCAAGCTGCATGAAAGAATTATCACTGATTATAAAAGAGATGCTTTTTGGCAAAAAATGCTTGATGAATATTTAAAATTAACGAACGATGATGAAAAAATTTCTGTGAAAAATAAGGAATCAACAAAGGATCTATATAAGTGATTTTGTAGTTTTCTTCGTTTTATGCAAAATATCTTCGCATGATTGCTCTATAATTAAAAGAATCTTTTACATTGTAACTATTAAACCTGTTATTTAAAAACCTGTCTTACAAACAGTTTTTCTATTTTTGTGGCAGAGAAAAATATTATGATTCAACAGCCTGAAGATTTCGAACTTCTACAAAACTTTAAAGATCCTGCAACAAAAGAGCGTGCATTCACAGGTATTATAAAAAAATACCAGGAAAAACTATATTGGCATGTAAGAAGAATGGTTGTAGATCATGAAGATGCGAATGACGTGTTGCAAAATATGTTTATTAAAGTGTGGAAAGGGCTGGAAAATTTCAGGGAAGACAGCCAGTTATACACTTGGCTTTATAGGATCGCAACCAATGAATCACTTACTTTTCTTACCCAGCAGAAAAAAAGAAGCTCGGTTTCTTTGAGTGATGTAGAAAACGGGCTAAGTAATAAATTGAGAAGTGATACCAATTTTGATGCTAACAAACTGGAATGGAAACTGCAGCTGGGGATTCAACAATTGCCTGAAAAACAACGTATTGTATTTAACTTGCGATATTATGATGAAATGCCTTATGAAGAAATGAGCCGCGTATTGGAAACAAGTGAAGGCGCGCTGAAAGCCAGCTATCATCATGCCGCAAAAAAAATAGAAGAATTTATATTAAAAGATTAAACTTAATGATATACAGAAAGTCTGTAAACTGTGATGAATAACTCAACTGACATATTAAATGAACTAAAAAGTATTAGCCCACTTATAGCCGGTATAGAAAAAATAAACGTTTTCAGTGTGCCGGAGGGATATTTTGACAAGCTAGCAGAAAAAATTACTCTTTATTCTCTTCTGAATAAAAATGAAGACACTAATACTGAAGCATTTTCCGTTCCCCCTTTGGGAGTTGGAGCGCTTCCTGAAGGATATTTTGATACACTTTCTGATAAAATTCTCGCTAAAATCAAAGTTAATGAAATAGGAAACAATGACCAGGAATTACAAAAATTATTTCCTTTATTGAATTCATTAAAAGATAAAAATGTATTCACTGTTCCTCATGGCTATTTTGAGAATTTAAGCGTTAATGTCATCAATAAAATCAATCCGAAAATCGCAAAAGTTATTTCAATCAACAAAGCAAGATTATGGTGGAAATATGCAGCAGCGGCGGTAATCACAGGAGCGATCGCCATAAGTTCTTTACAGATTTTTAATAGCTCGCCGGATGTTCGAAAAAATAATTCTGTAGTTACGGAATCCAGCGGATTACCCGATTATATAAAATCTTCCTTTCAATATAAAACACCTGAACAGGTAGATGAAGGTATTTCTACATTGAGTGATGATGCTATTGCAAATTATCTTGAAAAGCATGCAAGTATAATGGATAATGAAACCCTGTCAGATAATATTGATGTAAAAGAGCTTCCGGACGTTACAGATTATTTAACCGATGAAAACGCGTTGAACAATTATCTTAAGACAATTGATGCCGGAAGCTCAGATAAAAAATAATAACGATGAAGAAATACCTGTTTATATTGATAATTTTATTTGGAAGTTTTGGAATTGCCAAAGCTCAGAATCAAGCCAACCCAAATGCCCAGACGGAAAAGATACAGGAGTTAAAAATAGCATTCATCACCCAAAAATTACAACTGTCTTCCGGTGAGGCGGAGAAATTCTGGCCCGTTTATAATCAGTATGAAAATGAAATAAAAAGCGCCCGTCAGGAAAACAAAAACGGGGATGTTTTGGACAATGAAGAAAAATTATTGAATATAAGAAAAAAATATAAGCCAGAATTTGAAAAAATACTCGGCCCAAAAAAAATAAATCAGCTTTTCAATGTAGAACGTGAATTTCGTAATGTATTGATCCGTCAGCTTAAGAACCGCAAGCAGCAACGGCTGAAGTAAACAAAAACCCGATATCAAGTTTCAAATAATTAATTGGAGAAAGTAAAATTTCTCCTATTTTTGTAATTAGGTGTTTTTCATAGGTTAGCAACGGCCAGCCCTTTTTAGGGCCGGCCATTTTTTTTGGTAATGTGGTCAAAAATGGTGCTTTTTCTAGTTATGAAATAAACGATTTTTGATCTGCTAAATGAAGAGTAACAAGCTCTGCTGGAGAGCAACTTGCGAGCAATAATTTGGTACATAT
>JALYVO010000054.1 GCA_030853195.1 Bacteroidota bacterium
AAACGGTAACCAAAGATTGCTCAAACTATCACTTGCAATGAAACGAAGGGAATGGTTTACAGGATTATGGAACTGCAATAAAACCTTTGAAATAAATACATCATAAAACCCTAATGACTTTTTTGGGATTACTTAATATTTCTGGAAAAATGTCTTTTACCTGCATCATTTTTTCCTGTTTTTCTTTTTCATCAAGGGCATTGGAAAGTAAAGTATATTCTTCATCATGTTTGGTATCATTGTTTTCTGTTAAGTAGGCAAAGCCCTGCTTTATTTCCAAAGAATTATCTTTTAAATCGTATTGCTGCAGTTTATTTTTAAGCGCTTTTATTTCGCTGGCTGTTATTTCCTTTCCTCCAAATACAAGAGTTATTTGTTTACTTTTTGCATCGATATTTTTTGATAGTAAGTAGTCATTGGGAAAGTGAGCTTCATATCGAATAAAACGTGATGCATTATTGGAAAATCTTTCCTGTTGCACAATATCATATCCAAAATAAATGCTCGGTAACAAAGTAAGCAATACAATAACCCACACTATCCGGTGGGCTCTCATGGTTAACTGTTCACTTTGAAACTTTTTTTCGGGGAAACGTAATAATCTCACCATAATAAATGTTGCCAGTGCAATGAAAACGGTATTGATTATAAAAAGGTAAAAAGCGCCGAAAAAGAAATTGAACTGAAAAGTTGCCAGTCCATAGCCTGCCGTGCACAGCGGTGGCATTAATGCGGTGGCTATTGCTACACCAGGAATAACATTTCCTTTTTCTTTACTCGATGTGGCTAAAATACCTGCCAACCCACCAAATAATGCAATCAATACGTCGTAAATATTTGGGGCAGTCCTTGCCAAAATTTCAGAGTGGGCGTCACTGAGTGGTGATATAAGAAAGAAAACTGTTGAGGTGATTAAAGCAGCCCCCGTTGCAACTAAATAATTATACAATGCTTTTCGGAATAATGAGATATCATTAATACCCATTCCCAAGCCAATGCCCCTGATAGGCCCCATCAGGGGCGAAATAAGCATTGCTCCAATGATAACTGCTGTAGAATTTACATTTAGCCCCAGCGATGCAACAAAGATGGCAAAGATGAGAACCCACAATTTGGTGCCTCGGAAAACCACACCACTATCGATGGTAGTGATTACGGTTTGATATTCTTCCTTCTCTTTGTTTAGTTTAAATTTATCAAAAAGTTTATTCAAAACTTCTGCTTTATACTTATAAGTTTAATAATCAAACGAAGATATAAAAAATGTCAGGCTTAGGTTTGTTCAGGCACCTGTCTATCATGAATTCCCAGAAATCTCTTGCAGAGTACCCATTAATATTATGCAAAAGAACAATGTATTATTTAGTAGCTAAATGAATATATCGGTAATTATAAGAAGTTTATTTATGAGGCTAATTTTTGTCGAACTTTCCGATGGATAACCAATCAGTAAAATAAATAATATCAAGCACTTCACCTATGATCGCCAAAAACTTAGTATTGGATTGCAAAAAATAAAACCGCCATAGTAATACGGCGGTTTCGTTATTATTTCATTTTACTTTGAAGTTTTCAAACGTTCAACTTTATTTATCCATCTTATAGATTTTTGTCCATTTCCATTATTTTAGAAATTAAATCGGTAAGCTTAATAAGTTGCAAGCCCTGTAGCTGATGCAGGCAATGCTGAAACAGAGCCAATATTTTTTAATCCCCCGAAAAATGTTCTGTGATACTCTCCAATTGTATTTGCTTCTGAATTTAGTTCATATACATAATAATTATTTTTTGCAACAACTATGTCAATAGGAGTATTATCTGTAGATGCAGCTACCTCGTGTACTAAATACAAGCCTCCCCAAGGAGCAACATAATAAGACGAAATTGAATTGCTGGCTGTGTTCGTTATAAAAGCAAATCTGCCATATTGAGTTACAGCTACCCAGCAAGGCGCTGCCTGGTGATTATCGATTGCTCCGTTAACAGCATGTAGTAATACATTGTTTCCTGTAAAATAAGAAGTAGCAGATCCTGCTCCGACAGCACCACCGGCTGCATTGGAAACGATCATAAAATGATCACGCGCAAAATCAAACCCGAAAGGAGTTTGCCCTGTTGAGGCCGTTACAACTCCCGGCCATACCGAACCATTGTTCTTTACTTTAAAAGAGCTTATATTATTAGTTGCTTTTTCTGTAACAATAATCCAATCACCATTAGGATTAAATGAAACCTGTGGAGCATCGGTAGAAGTTCCGCTTAAAGATTGGGTTGATCCGTCGATATGAGTAAGCATGCCTCCAGCTCCAATCCACAGACCATGAATATTATCACTTCCGTGATTTAGTACATATAACAGGTTGCCGGAAATGCTTACACTATTTGGGCCTGTCCCCCAAGAGCTTTCTGTATGAGCAAGAGTAAGGCTTCCATCATCATGAACTTTAAAAGAAGAAACGGAATTGCTTCCTGCGTTTACAGCAAACAGCCATTCATGATTTTTATCCAAAGCTAATGCCCCCTGTGAGCCAAGACCCTTACCGGTTCCGCTACCACCGGATGCAGTTGCTCCTTTAAAATGAAGAGATCCATTCGGACGTATTTCATAAACTAAAATTTGATTTTGCCCTGTTGCATTACTTTCGCTATAAAGAAAGTGACCTTTTTGATTTTCACCTGCCATTTCAGAATTGCCTTTACTTAAATCCGAATTAGTTGAATTCAGTGCGGTTATAGCACTTTCGTCAGGATTTGCTCCATTTTCTGACATCAACTCATTTGTAGCCAGCTTTTCCTGTCCGGGCTGAATAATGGCCTTATTATCATTTTTACTACAGGAAATGAAAGTGAAAATTACAATTGCCATTAAAACTTTTGAAAGATTGTTTTTTTTCATGATTTTATGTTTTAGAATTAAGAAATGATTTTTTTTAGAACGTTATAACTTGTTTTTACTGACTCTTATTAAATCATTGACGAACTGCTGTAATTATTGCTGTACAAATTTTTAGATATATTATAATTACGTTTAGTTTACACTGTGGATGATGCTTAATTGTATACCTGCACTGGTTATCGGCAAATTGCCCATTCCCATTCCTTTCAATGGAATTTTTAAAAAGGGTTCTATCCTTAGATTCAAAAATTTAGAAACTAAGTGTTGGTAACCAAAACTAATATTTGCAACAGCAGGCAATCCATATTCATTTTTACGATAAATCCCGGAAAATTGTTCCTCATTTCCATTTAAAATTGCTTGATAATTATTTTTTTCCATTGTCATTATATATGCAGAGATCCCTCCGGATACATACATAATTGATTTATTGCGAGTAATAAAATCATACTTTATTTTTACCGGAATTTCTAAAATCGAACTATTTGTATTTAAGGATTTCATTTGCATTCCGGTGGGCATAGTTGATTTTAGTCTATCCATATTAAAATACCTGCCTTCGCTATAATAATTTTTTTTATTTGCTATTAGCCCGGTTTCTAATGACACTTTTCTATTAAATTTATAACCAAGCAATATTCCCAAACCATAACCTGCTCTTTTACCCGGCATAGATTTTATATCACTAAAATCCAACGCACCCACCAAACCTATATACGTTCCCCGCTTGTATATTATATTACTCTTTCCTTTCTTTATAGTTTCATCTTTCTTTCGGGAACGATTGTTTTTATCAAGCCTATTTTCTGAAGTATCTGTTACATTATTTGAAATGTATTCCGGATTTGAGTTACTAATTTTAGATAAAACTATTTGTTGATCTAAATAAGCATTGAGAGCGATGCTATTTTTTATATTTTTATATCTTTTACTATTTATACCTACAGGCTTCTCAAGCTGGTCATCAATTTCGTATGATACGCCGCTGATAAATCTAGATAGCATCTTTCCCGATTTGCTTATAAAAAAATTATGTTTCTTATTTTGATTTGAATTATTAAAAGCATTGCTCTCATTCCCTTTTGCATTTTGCCGCGAAGGTTTTTCAATATTGGACGTTGCCGGTATGATTTTGTTTTTTGCTGAAGAATATATTTTTTCTTGGTAATTTGTATTTCTGAATACAAGCCAACCAATTATCAATCCAAGCAATAGAAATATAAGGTTGATATATTTTCGTCTGCCAGTTTGTAACAATTGTGCAGACTCTGTTCCTTTTTTTGATTCAGCAATCTTTTCGGAAACACTTTCCCAATTATTATCGCCGCCTTTGAGCGTGTAATTCTCAGCAGCCTTGCGGAACAGATCTTCCATATCGTGTTCTAGATCCGGCATAATATAAGATCTTCTTTTTCTTTTAAATAATTTTGCAACAACGCTCTTGCTCTTAATAGGTGCGACTTTGAAGTGCCAACTGGAATTCCTAAAGAATCTGCAATTTCAAAATGTGTATAACCATCAATCACATGCATATTAAAAACAATCCTGTAGGAAGGCGGTAATTTTTTTATAAGCTTTATGAGGTCTTTATAAATAATCATTTTATCTGCAGCAGTGCTATTGTCCTTTAAACCCCACACATACTCGGGGATACTTCCAATCTCAGGCAGCAGCATTTTCTTCCTTAATAGATCTATAGAGGTATTGACCATTATTTTTTTAATCCATCCCCGCAAAATATTATCAAGATCAACCTCATTTTCACACCTGAACTTTTCAATTCTTAAAAAAAATTTTACAAATCCATCATTGGTAACTTCCAGCGCTTCTTCATAATTATATATGTACCTGAATACAATCTTCAATGCGAACACATGATATTTTTCATAAAGTATCCTTTGATATTTATTATCGTAATTCTTACAACCCTGTATTATCGTAATGTTGCTTTCCAAAAATTAATTCATGGATAAATTTAATTTATAGTAAACCTGATTAAGGTATATTCTGGTTTACAATTTATCTCATAACTGTCAAAGTTAATTTCAACCCAAATTATTAATTAAATATCTATATACTAATACGCACATATAGAAAAAGGGTTGCAATAGCGACAATTTTTTTAAAAGATTTTTTGGGCGGGATTTCGTTTAAGGTTGAAACCCAAAAAGCTGTATAAGTTAGGAACACCATTTTTACGCACCCTTTTATATAAGGCGGAATGTAAATTCATAACTATAAATTTTTGTTTATCAAATGTTCTATCAAATGGCCTTTGAAAGTGAAACAAGCTTTATAAAGATCAAAAGACATGAAGAACAAGACAGTTACAATAAAGTGAAGATCAACTACTAAAAAGTAAGTTGAATAGAATAGATATGATAATAAATTTATAATTCCGCTTTAGAGGTCCCGAGCGGATTCGAACCGCTGTAGAAGCTTTTGCAGAGCTTTGCCTAGCCACTCGGCCACAGGACCTTTTTTGAAGCGCACAAAAATAGGGAATTTTTATTTAGAATAATAACTTCTGAAAAGCCAAAATGTATTTATTTCCATTAAAGTAAATTTGCACAAATTTGCCACTTCACAAGCCTGAAGCTTATTTATTTGTTTAATCTCTTTTTGAAAAAATTATGCAGCAAATTGGCGATTCTGAACTTATCATCAACTCCCGCGGGGCTATTTATCATCTTGATTTAAAACCCGGTGAGCTGGCAGAAAATATAATTACGGTGGGCGATCCGGACAGAGTAAAAGAAGTAAGTAAGCATTTTGATAAAATAGAAATTCAGATCAAACACCGCGAGTTTGTTACTCACACCGGCTATCTTGGCAATAAAAGAATTTCTGTAGTAAGTACAGGAATTGGCCCGGATAATATTGATATTGTTTTGAACGAATTAGACGCCTTAGTGAATATCGATTTTGCAGAGAGGACTATCAATAAAGAACTGAAACAATTGAATATAATTCGTTTAGGAACTTCAGGATCTCTACAGCCTGATGTGAAAATTGATAGTTTTGTTGCAAGCACTCACGGGCTCGGAATTGATAATCTATTGAATTTTTATCTTCACACAAACAATGAAGAAGAAAAGCAATTATTACATGCTTTTATTACTCAAACACAGCTCAATAATGGCTGTAGCAATCCTTATATTTCGGGAGCTTCAATGTCACTCATCAAGCATTTTGTAGATGGATACCACCAGGGAATTACTGTAACATGCCCTGGATTTTATGGACCTCAAGGCAGAGTGCTGCGCCTCGGAATTTCAAATCCAAACCTGATTAATAGACTTACTGAATTTGAATTCGGCCATCATAGGATCATTAATTTCGAAATGGAAACTTCCGCAATTTATGGGCTGGGCAAGGCTTTGCATCACAATTGCCTTTCATTGAGCGCGATTGTTGCCAACAGAATTCATAAAAATTTCAGCTCTGATAGTGGCGCACTTATTGAAAGGCTTATCATAAAATCATTGGAAATTATTTCTGAAAAACTTTAATATGAAAATTCAATTTTATAAATACCAGGGAACAGGAAATGATTTTATCCTAATAGATAACCGTGAAAAGCTTTATAATGAAATTGCTTCAAGCCAGGTAAAGCTCTTATGTGACAGGCGTTTTGGAATTGGCGCTGATGGCCTGATGCTTTTGAATAATAAAGAAGGCTATGATTTCGAAATGATCTATTTTAATGCTGATGGCAACCAGGGAAGTATGTGCGGCAATGGTGGAAGATGTATTGTGAAATTTGCATCGGCTATTGGAATAAAAAAAAGTGAATACAATTTTTTAGCTTCAGATGGTGTGCATGAAGCGAAGATTAATTTCGATAAAGAAGTGACCCTTAAAATGCAGGATGTGAATGATGTTGATTTCACTTTGAATGATTTTTTATTAAACACCGGATCTCCACATTATGTGAAATATGTAAAAGATATTAGCAATACTAATGTTGTCAATGACGGGCGCAAAATCCGTAACAGTAAAGATTTTGCGGAAGATGGCGTGAATGTAAACTTTGTACAAATTTTATCTGATGATGAGATTTTTGTGCGCACGTATGAACGTGGCGTAGAAGACGAAACATTAAGTTGTGGAACCGGAGTAACAGCTTCAGCGCTTGTTTCGGCGCATAATGAAAAAGGCTTTAATCGCGTAGAAGTAAAAACCACAGGAGGAAGCCTTTGTGTTGAATTTGAAAAAATGAGCGAAAAAGAATTTGTAAATATATGGCTGCGCGGTGCTGCAGAATTGGTTTTTTTTGGCGAGATAAATTTAAATAGTTAGCATGTTTACGATAAGAGTTTATGGAATTTTGATCAATGAAAAAAAACAAATACTTGTTAGCGATGAATATATACGCGGAAAATATTATACTAAATTTCCCGGAGGCGGTTTAGAATTGGGAGAAGGGACGCGTGATTGCCTTAGAAGAGAATTTAAAGAAGAGATGGATTTGAATGTGGAAGTAAGCGATCATATTTATACAACCGATTATTATCAACGCAGCGCTTTCAATCCGGAGGATCAAATCATTTCCATTTATTATTTTGTAAAACCACTTGAGCCCATAACATTTTCTCTTACACATTCTAAATTTGATTTCACAAAGAATCAGTTGAAAACTTATGATGAAAAATCAGAGATCGAAACATTCCGTTTTGTAGATTTTAAGGATCTTTCTGAAGAAGATGTTACTCTTCCAATTGATAAGATAGTGGTGAAAATGCTGAGAAGTTCAACCATTTAACTTCCTTACCCTGCAGTGATAATGTTCTCAAAACCAGTCGTATCTCCCATCGCAGCTCTTTTCATTTCAACAGCAGTTTCGTGTCCCACATATTTTTCAATTTTTTTCTCAATGAAATAAATTGCGGGTGTTAATATGATTGCAAGAGAAAATTTATAGAGATAATTCATAATGCCGACAGCTAAAATAAGCTGCCACGAAAAGAGCCCGCTGAATGCAATAAACAAAACAATGTAACTATCTACCAGTTGAGAAACTAACGTAGATCCTGTAGCTCTCAGCCACAAATGTTTATTCCCTGTTACTTTTTTTATTTTGTGAAAAACAAAAACATCTACGCTCTGGCTAAATAAAAAGGCAACAATACTTCCAACAATGATTCGCATATTCTGTCCGAATATCGCCTGAAATGAAGCCTGAATATTTTCAACTCCCTGCGCATGGCTGCTGCTTAGCCAGGCTTTTGCAGGCGGCAATGCAATCGCAATAAAATACATCAAAAAGGCATAAGAAATCAGTATAACTGCAATTATCGAAATTCTTCTTACAGCTTTTGGGCCGTAAAACTCATTGATGATATCAGTAATGACAAATTCAAACGGCCAAAGCAAAACACCACAGGTAAGTGTAAACGCTAATCCACTTTGATGGAAAAGAGTAAAGTTAGCAGGATGCATGCCAAGCAAAGCTTCCATCGAAAAAAGCTTCATACCGATAGCTTCAGCAACAAGTGCATTTGCAACAAAAAAGCAAGAGAAGCCTAGAAAAAGTTTTGTAGGCCTGTCACTCAAAATTTTATGTATCATAGTAAAATTATCAGAAAAAGAAAAAATAAAATTGAAAGATCAAAAACACGAAGTTGATTGCTGCCAGTCGCTTTGGGAGAAGATCAGGCTTACCAATAATGACGATAACAGAATAAACAATGCACATTAATAAATTAATTACAATCGCAGAAAACCCAAGAATAATTATTAGGTCTTTAAAAAATGGAATTGCATTTACTGCATCCCGTGAACCGGCCACAGCGGCCTTATGAGAATCCATTTTACTAAAAAAAATAAATAACAAGAAAGCGATATTGCAGATAAGCGTGAACCTTGAAAAAAAAGAAATTACTTTCATTAAACATATTTTGGAAAATCTGTCAACAAAATAATATTAATTTGTTGGATTAAAGTTTTTTAATGGCTAACGTTCTCAGTATTGTTTCTTATAAAATATTTCCGGCAAAATTAGGCGGGCAGAAAGGAATAGCATTGTTTAACGAATATTTTTCCGGGTACCACAATCTCTTTTGTGTTACTATAAAAAATAATGATCCTTCTTTTGCTTCCTATAAAGTATTCAACCTTTTAAGTAACAGCCGTTTTCGTTACATCAATATTTTTTATTTTGGCCTGATAAAAAAAATAATAAAAGAAAATAAAATCTCTCACATAATCCTTGAACATCCTTACTATGGCTGGTTAGCGATATTGCTAAAATATTTTTGCAAGATAAAAGTGATTGTTCATTCACACAATATAGAAGCAGAGCGGTTTAAAACTTTAGGGAAATGGTGGTGGAAAATTTTGTGGCATTATGAAAAATTTGTGCACAATAAAGCAGATTTCACTTTTTGCATATCGCAGGCAGATCGCGATTATATTTATAAAAACTATAAAACCGCTTACGAAAGATCTTCAGTAATAACTTATGGAATTTCATGGAATATTATTCCTTCTATAATAGAAAAAGAAATAGCAAAAGATAAATTATTTAAAGAATATTTATTTCTTCCAGGCACTTTCCTATTTCTGTTTAACGGCACTTTAAATTATGGCCCAAACCTGGATGCTGTAAAGAATATCGTTGACAAAATCAATCCATTATTTATAAAAAAAGGAATCAATTATAAAATAATTATTTGCGGAAAAGGCCTTCCGGAAGAAATGAATGAGTTAAAAGAATATGCTAACAGGAATATTATTTACGCAGGCTTTGTTGATGATATCACTACTTACTTCTTAGGTGCAGATGTTTTTGTAAATCCGGTTACAGATGGTGGGGGAATAAAAACAAAATTGGTGGAGGCATTAGGGTATGATTTAAATGTTGTTTCTACTTCAAACGGGGCTATTGGCGTAGAAGAAAATATCTGTAATCATAAATTACTTTTATGCGGGAACAACGATTGGCAAGGCTTTGCTGATGCAATGGAGAAAGCGTCAAAACTCACTCAGTCAATTAAGCTTGAGTTTTTTGATCATTTTTACTGGGAAAATATCGCAAAAAAAGCAGCGGATTTAATTAAGAATTGAAAATAAAATTACAAATTCGTAATTCTTAATTCTTAATTCTTAATTCTTAATTTTTTATTTCTTATTCGTAATTTTTAATGCCACTCAATTCTTGCCTTTCAACATGGGCACAAAAGAAAAATTAGAAAATGTTTCTTCCTCTAAACTTCCGTCTTCTTTTTTTGTGATCCGCATCATTTTTTGTATGCCATCTTCATCCAGAGGAATAACCATTTTACCATTCTTTTTTAATTGCTCAATTAGCTTTGGCGGAATAAATGGCGCAGCGGCAGTAATCAAAATTTTATCAAATGGGGCGTAGGTAGGCAGCCCTTCAAATCCATCACCGTAAAAAAATTTTATACTGGGGTATTTAGATTTTAAGATAAAACTTTTATTGAGTTCAAATAATTTCTTCTGGCGTTCAATTGTGAACACATTAGCGCCCATCTCTGCAAGTACGATTGCCTGATAAGCGCTGCCCGTGCCTATTTCAAGAATTTTATCATAAGAAGCAACTTCCAGTAGCTGCGTCTGGAAAGCGACGGTGTAAGGCTGGGAAATTGTTTGCCCTTCCCCAATAGGAAATGCCTTGTCCTGGTAAGCAATATGTTCGAGAGCTGTATCTAAAAAAAAATGCCGGGGAATATTTATCATGGCTTTTAAAACCCGCTCGTCAGTGATTCCTTTTTCTCTTATTAGATCTATTAATTTTTCCCTTAACCCTTTGTGGCGGTATGTATCTTCAAGCTTTCGCATCGGCTGCAATTTAGAAAAATTGTATTAACAATCTGATTGGAATAAAATGATTTTTCTACTTTTTCACTTATATGGTATACCTGAACTATCGGCGATTAAGGCATTATGTACAAGTTTGCTAAATTGCGCACATGAAAAAAAATATCCTAATAATCATTACTATTTTCAGCATACTTCTTTCATGTAAAGAAAAAACATCTCCTAATCATTCTGATTCTTTGAAAGCTAAAAAATTAAGCAAAAGAGATTATAGCATTACTAAGGAAAACGCTTATAATGACATCTTTTTGGATAGCTCGGCAGTTGATGATTACATTAAAAATAATAAATTGTCTGATTCAACTTCCAGGAGAATCCGAAGCTTTTATAACACGCGCAACTACGAGTTTGCATGGTTTTCTTCAGATGGATTATCAGAGCAGGCAATGGGGTTTACAAGCTTGAAAAAGTTTTCCGGCGATACTTCCGCTAAGCAAAAAAAACTTAAAAAAATAATGGATGATTTTATGGGGGATAGTTCTTTGATTGGTACGTCAACTAATAAATCTATTGTTAATACAGAACTTTTGTTAACAGAAAACTTAATCAATTTTTCATTGAGCAACTTTGAAAAAGGATATTTAAAAAGAAAAGAACTGGAACGCTTTATTCCATTCAAAAAAACTGATCCAATAGTTTTAGCAGATTCCTTATTAAATAAAAAACATAAAGACGATAAATATTTTTCGGATATTGATGAGCCTTATAAATTACTTGCCGAAGAATTAAGAAAATATGTAGCCATAGCAAAAAATGGCAGCTGGCCTAAAATAGAAGGAAATCCAAAAGATTTCAAAGAAGGGAAATCATCGGCACAAATTTCTTCTATGAAAAAAATGCTTATGTTAACCGGAGATATGCAGCAAGCGGATAGCAATGGTTTATTTGATGAGAATCTTAAAAACGGTATCAAAATTTTTCAAACAAGATTCGGTTTTACACCTGATGGAAAAATGACTGCATCAGTTTTAGCGGAAATGGAATTGCCGGCAATCGAAAGAATAAAACAGATTCTTATAAATATGAACCGGATGCGCTGGATGCCGCAAAAGCCGTCAGGAAAGCTCATCGTGGTAAACATTCCGGCGTTTATGCTAAACGTTTATGACGGAAAAAATAAAGTTTTTTCAATGCCGGTTGTTGTAGGTAAAGAAGGGCACAACACAACACTTTTTTCTGATCTGCTCACTACTATTGTTTTTAGCCCTTACTGGAATGTGCCGCCCAGTATTGTAAAAACTGAGATTGTGCCCGGCATGAAAAAAAATACTAATTATCTTGAAGATCATGATATGGAAATTACAGGAACCGAAAACGGATTGCCTGTGGTAAGACAGAAGCCCGGCCCTAAAAATTCATTAGGAGAAGTAAAATTTTTATTCCCAAATGTTTTCAATATTTATTTTCATGATACGCCTGCGAAAAGTCTTTTCAATAAAGATGTGAGGGCATATAGCCATGGATGTATACGTCTCAGCGACCCTCTTAAATTGGCTGATTATCTTTTGAAAGATAATCCTATCTGGACAAGCGAAAAAATAGATTCAGCAATGAATAGCGGTAAAGAACAATTTGTTTCCGTAAAAGATCCTATCCGCGTTTTTATCACTTACTATACGGCATGGGTAGACGAAAATAACCTCCTCAATTTTAGAAATGACATTTATGGCCACGATAAGAACGTAGCAAATAAAATGTTTTAAAGAAAAGATATAGAGATTCATATTGTATCAAATAAGAACACAGGTGTATCAAAACCGTACAATTTTATTTCTTTCGGTTTTGTAAAAGATTGATTAGCAGAATACAAATAAGTGGCATCAATTTTTTATATAGAGAAAAGGATTTCTCTATAAGAAATAAAATTATTGCATCTTATGATTAAAAATTATTTGAAGATCGCTCTCAGGAATTTATCCAGGCACAAAGCTTTCTCTATAATAAATATCGCCGGGCTTGCAATTGGTATTGCTTCATGCCTTCTACTTTTTACAGTGATAAAATATGAATTGAGCTATGATAAATTTCAACCTGATTATAAACAGATTTACCATGTAGTAACGCAGGACAAATTTGAGAATGGTATTACTTATAATCCCGGAATTCCTATCCCTGCATTAAAAGCATTGAGGTTAGATTTCCCTCAAGTAGCCACTGGTTCAATATTTTCAAGCTACGGCAGCCAGGTGACAGTAATAGGTGCAAATGCATCAAACATTTCTGCAGATAAAAAATTTATAGAAGAAACCGGCTTCTTTTTTTGTGATCCCCAATTTTTCAAAGTATTTCATTACGATTGGGTAATAGGGGCTCCTTCGGTTTTAGACATACCCAATAACACTGTGCTTACACAAAAACTGGCTAAGAAATATTTCGGTGATTGGAAAAATGCAACAGGCCAATTTTTAAAATTAGACAATAAGGTTATTGTAAAAGTCGCGGGTATTTTAAAAGATCCGCCACCAAATACAGATTTCCCTTTAGGTATAATTACCTCTATAAAAACCGCGCAGGCAAACGCTGAAACATATTCCTATTTTGATACCTGGAATAATGTTTCCAGCAACTTTGAAGTATTTATGCTATTACCAAAAAATATTTCTGCTGATAATATTAACAATCAACTTACCCAATTCAGCAAGAAAAACTACGCGGTTCATGCAAGCGTCAAAACAAGTTTTCTACAGCCATTTAGCGATATTCATTTTGATAAAAGACTTCCCAATTTTGGTGATCACATAACCAGCAGATCAACCTTATGGACATTATCACTGATCGCTTTATTTATCATAATAATGGCCTGCATTAATTTTATCAATCTTTCCACCGCACAAGCCGTTGGTAGAAGCAAAGAAATAGGAATCAGAAAAGTTTTAGGAAGCTATCGCTGGCAATTATTTGGGCAAATGATCGGAGAAACTGCCCTCATAGTTATTGCATCTGTTGTTATTGCAATTGCGATTGCAATGCTTTGTCTTCCTTTCATCAAACACATCGCCTCCATCCACGAACCGCTTGGATTTCTCAATTCACAAACAATATTATTTTTGATTATACTGAGTGTCGGAGTTATATTTTTTGCCGGTACTTATCCGGCGTTTATCCTTTCAGGATTCAGGCCTGTGCTGGCTCTTAAGAATAAAATTACTTCAGCAACCGTAGGTGGAATTTCTATCAGAAGAAGTTTGGTAGTAGCTCAATTCGCTATTTCTCAAATCCTGATCATTGGAACTATTGTAGCCATTACTCAAATGAGTTTCGTAAAAAATTCTGACCTTGGTTTCAACCAGGAAGCTGTACTGTTATTTAATTCAAATGCTGACAGTGCGATGCACGCAAGAGAAGAATCATTCAAACAAAAATTATTGCAGATACACGGAGTGAAATCACTAAGCTTCAATACTGATGTGCCTTCCTCTGATAATTCCTGGCAAACTAATTTTGCATTTAATCACAAGGAAGATGAAAAATTCCAGGTAAGCCTAAAATATGCTGATGCAGATTATTTTGAAACCTTCGGCTTACAATTTTTAGCCGGAAAGCCTTACGATAAAAGTGATACAACGAAAGATGTTGTCATCAATGAAACCATGATAAGACAATTAGGATTAAAAAATCCGCAGGAAGCAATTGGAAAAGATATCCGGCTTGGCAGCAGTGGATGGAAAAATATAGTTGGTGTAGTTAAAGATTTCAAAACAAGCTCATTGAGAGATGCGATAAAGCCAACTTTGATCTGCGAAAGGAAAGAATTATATGGGGTTACTGCTATAAAATTAAATTCGTCTGATATATCTAAAACAAAGAAGGAAATTGAATCTGCGTGGAATCATTATTTTCCTGAGTATGCATTTACCAGTTCTTATATGGACGAAAATATTGCTAAATTTTATCAACAGGAAGATCAACTTGCATTATTGTATAAAATCTTCTCCGGCATCGCCATATTTATTTCGTGCCTTGGATTATATGGTTTGGTTTCTTTCATGGCAATTCAAAAAAACAAAGAAATTGGAATAAGAAAAGTGTTAGGAGCATCTGTAAAAAATATCATTTATCTTTTTTCAAAAGAATTTACAATTCTTATACTTGTAGGATCTTTAATAGCGGTGCCAGTTGCGTGGATCATGATGAATAACTGGTTGCAAAATTTTGCTTTCAGGATAAAAATAAATTTTGAAATATTCTTCATGGCCATTTTGCTATCAATCATTATTGCATGGATAGCAGTAGGATATAAATCTATAAAAGCTGCGATCGCCAATCCGGTAAAGAGTTTGAGAAGTGAATAGTAAATGGTCAATGGTGATAAAAAACCCGGAAAACTATAAAATCACTTATAAGCCTCAAACTGGTAGTTAAAAGTAAAAGCATAAAAAATAAACAATATAACAATTCAATATTTCAATAATTCAATAATTAAATCATGATTGCTTTAAAGAAAATTTTCAAATGGTACAACAACGGAGTTAACCGTGCTTTTGTTTTGAAAGATATAAATATCGATGTAGAGGAAGGTGAGTTTATTTCTATCATGGGACCATCAGGCTCGGGTAAATCAACACTCCTTAATGTAATCGGAATGTTAGATGAACCTAATGAAGGTGAATATGATTTCATGGGAAATAAAGTTTTTTCTTTAAAGGAAAAACAACGCTCGCAAATTTATAAAACTCATATGGGCTTTGTGTTTCAGGCTTATCATTTAATAGACGAACTGACGGTTTATGAAAATATAGAGACGCCTTTGATCTACCAGGATATCAAACAATCTGAAAGAAAAGCAATGGTCGCAGATATGCTTGACCGCTTTCAGATTGTTGGAAAGAAAGATCTTTTTCCAACCCAGCTTTCAGGTGGCCAGCAACAATTAGTTGGGATAGCAAGAGCATTGATCGTAAAACCAAAGCTCATCTTAGCCGATGAGCCAACAGGAAATCTAAATTCAAAGCAAGGTGAAGAGATCATGAATATTTTTAAAGAATTGAATAATGAAGGAGTAACAATCATACAGGTAACGCATTCAGATAAAAATGCAGCTTACGGATCAAGGATCATCAATCTGTTGGATGGAAGGGTGGAAAATTAGGATTACGAATAAGATATTCAAAGGAATAAAAAGGAAAGAATTATGAAATCATTGTTTTTAAATATTGTGTTTGCATTGTATGCAGTGTTTGCAACGGCGCAAAATAAATTATCATTAAAGCAAGCCATTGAAACAGGAATCGCCAACAACCTTGATGTAAACCAGGCCGGTTTGCAAATGGAAAAGGCCGATATAAATCTGAAGCAATCAAAAGCTAGTATGCTGCCGAATCTTAATGCTTTTGGCAACCATGGAACTAACCAGGGAAGAAGCATTGATCCATTTACAAATGCATTTATAAATCAAAATGTAAACTATGCGAACTATGGTGCAAGCAGCAATATTCTATTGTTTAATGGTTCATTTCTTCATAACCAGATTAAATCAAATGCCTTAGGATTTGAAGCTTCAAAAATGGAACTTCAGCAGGCAAAGGATAATCTTACTATCAATATTATCCTTGCATATCTGCAGGTGTTAAGTAGTGAAGATATCCTGGAGGTTTCCAGGGAACAAAAATCAGTAACGGATTCACAGGTTATCCGGCTTTCTGTTTTAAATCAATCCGGCGCTATTGCGCCTTCTCAATATTTTGATTTGAAAGGACAATTAGCAAATGATGAAATCACAATCGTAGATAATCACGCTGCTGTGGAAACCGCTAAACTAAGCCTGTCACAGCTTTTAAACATTCCTTATGATAAAAATATGGAAATAGAAAGATTGCCTGAAGAAGCTTTTAGCATTATGTATGATAATACTCCTGAACAAATTTATCAAACAGCACTTCAACAATTTGCCCAAATAAAATCTGTGCACCTTCGCATGCAAAGCGCAGAAAAAAATATAAGTTCGTTGAGAGGGCAATTGTATCCGACGCTTTCATTAAATGGTAATATCAATACCAACTATTCAAGTGTCGCTTCTCAGGAATTTTTTGTTAACAGCACTGAAATTCCTTCTGCAGATTATGTGGTTATAAATGGTACCCAGACACCAGTAATTACGAAGCAGAATAATTATAATAATAAAAAAATAGCGTATAGCAATCAGTTAAACAACAATCTTTTTACCACATTTAGTTTAGGATTAAATATTCCATTATTCAATGCCTGGCAAGTAAAAAATAAAATCAAGCTTGCTAAAATTGACTTTAAAAATACTCAATTGGTTGAGCAAAATACAAAGGTTATATTGCAGCAATCTATTGAGCGGGCTTATATTAATCTTACCTCTTCTTCCGATAAATATAAATTACTTCTTAGCCAGGTAAATTCATTTAATGAATCATTTCGCGCCGCAGAGATTCGTTTTAATGCGGGCGCATCTACTTCAGTAGATTTTTTGATTGCAAAAAATAATCTCGACAAAGCCAGGAGTAATCTAATTATCTCAAAATATGATTTTGTATTAAGAGAAAAAGTATTGGATTATTACCAGGGAAAAGCTTTGTGGTAAAGTTGTGAATCGTGAATCGTGAATCGTGAAAAGTCAAAAAGTAGTTTTATCTCTTAAATTATTCATCGGTTCAATAGAAATTCACGAAGGTTTGCGAAGGAAGCATCCATGTAAATACTTATTTTTTCCTTTTTCATCAATGGCTGTAACAATTCCGGAACAGGGATATTTTGTTGAATAACCGGTTCTACCACATCATAAAATTTAACGGGATGCGCTGTCTCTAAAAATATCCCTTTCCGATTTGGATGCTGTTGCAAATATTTTTGCAAAGCAAAGTAGCCAACCGCGCCATGCGGATCAGCCAGGTAATTTTCCTTTTGAAAAACTTCTTTAATAGTTTCTCTCGTTTGCTCATCTGAAACACTATAACTGCTCAACAGATTTTTCAAATCAGAAAATTGATGATGAAATAATTCTAATACGCGAACAAAATTACTTGGATCACCAACATCCATAGCATTAGAAATAGTTGCAACTGCCTTTTTTGATTGATAATTTTCAGTTTTTAAAAATTCAGGTACGGTATTATTCGCATTGCAGGCCGCTATAAATTGATGCACAGGCAACCCTGAAAAATAAGCAAGTATACCTGCGCAAATATTTCCAAAGTTGCCACTGGGCACACTTACAACAGGCGGATCGTTTTTATCCTGCCATTGTTTCCACGCAAAAAAATAATAAAATTGCTGCGGCAGCCAGCGAGCTACATTGATGGAATTAGCCGAAGTAAGAAATAATTTTTTATTTAATTCCTGATCTGCAAATGCCTGCTTTACCATTTTTTGACAATCGTCGAAATTTCCATTTATTTCTAAAGCATGGATATTATTTCCTAAAGTAGTTAATTGCTTTTCCTGTACCATGCTCACTTTTCCGGATGGATATAAAATGACTACTTCTACTCCATCAACATTATAAAATCCATTGGCAACAGCGGCTCCCGTATCGCCGGAAGTGGCTACCAACACGGTAATTTTCTTATCATTATTTTTAACAAAATAACTTAGACAGCGGCTCATAAACCTTGCGCCAATATCTTTGAAAGCCATTGTAGGCCCGTGAAATAATTCCAATGAAAAAATATTTTCAGAAATTTTTACCAGCGGGATTTCAAAATCAATAGTTTCCTTTATTATCGTTCTTAATTCATTTTCAGAAATCACATCTGAAACATAAGGTTTGATGACACGAAATCCAATTTCTTCATTTGAATAATTATTGATCTTCTCAATAAAGTTTTTTTCCAATTTTGGGATTTCTGCCGGAAAATATAATCCTTTGTCTGGCGCTAATCCTCTGAGAGTCGCTTCCCTAAAATCCGCAACCGGAGAGGATTTATTTAAACTGTAATATTCCATTTAATTCGTCTTGTTATTATTTTCTTTTATTCGAAATTGTTTTCCACTATTTTAATTCCTTCATAATTAATATTGGTAACATAAGTTTTGTAATCGATACCAATTTCTTCAAAAATATTTTTCATAATTTCTTCTACCTGTTTTGCAGTGCTTTCTCCTTTGCTCATCATGAAAATTGATGGGCCCGAACCGGATATGCCACCACCCAATGCGCCAGCTTCTTTACTTTTTATTTTCACTTCGTCAAAACCGGGAATCAACATGCTTCGCACTGGTTCTACGATCACGTCTTCCAAAGAACGGCTTATCAGCCCGTAATCTTTTTTCATAAAACCTGCTACAAGGCCGGCAATATTTCCCCATTGTTTTATAGCATCTTTCAATTGAATTTCTTTACGAAGAATTTGCCTTGAATCAGAAGTGCGCACTTCAATTTGTGGATGCACAACAGTTACATACATTGGCGGCGCATCCAAAGAAATAATGTCTAAAGGAAAAATAGATCGTATCAAAGTAACACCTCCGTAAATACATGGAGAAATATTGTCAGCATGCTTAACACCACTTGCTAATTTTTCTCCGTTCATCGCGAAACGAACCAGGTCTTCTTTCTTGAAAATATTTCCCAGCAAATAATTAGCAGCAACAACAGTCCCGGCCGCACTCGCAGCGCTGGAACCAAGGCCACTACCAGGTTTTATGCGCTTGTGAATGATTAGATCAAAGCCCGCCTGTCCTTTGTATTCTTCCATTAATGCAAGCAAGGCCACACCAGCGACATTTTGAGAAGGAAGTTCAGACAAATTATATTCATCTGTATGCTTTATGCGGATTCCACGCTCATCACTTATTGAAAGTGTCATATCATCCTGCGGAGCATTCAATGCCATTCCCAATATATCAAACCCACAAACAATATTAGCAACGGTAGCAGGGGCAATTATTTTTACAGTTCTCATTTTTTTTATTTTAAATCCGGGCCGCACGAATAATATCAGCGAATACTCCTGATGCAGTCACTTCTGCGCCTGCCCCTGCGCCTTTTACCACCAATGGTTGGTCAGGATAGCGATTAGTATAAAAAAGCACCACGTTATCTTTTCCATAAAGATGATAAAAATCATGGCCGGAATCTATTTGTTGCAAACCTACCTCAGCTTTTCCATTTTCATATTTTGCTACGAACTTCAATTTCTTTCCGGCTTTATTTGCTTCTGCAAGAATGTTTTTGAAATGCGTTTCTTCTTTTTGCATCGCTTTATAAAAATCATCAACCGATCCTACCATGCAGGACGCCGGCATAAATGTATTGTTAGTAATGTCATTCATTTCTAATTTTTCACCGGCCTCCCGTGCAAGAATCATAATCTTTCGCATTACATCAGTTCCGCTTAAATCTAAGCGGGGATCGGGTTCTGTATAACCTTCATTCTGCGCTTGCCTTACGATTTCAGCAAAGCCTTTTTCTCCATTATAATTATTGAAAACAAAATTGAGCGTACCACTTAACACTGCTTCTATCTTATTTATTTTATCTCCACTTAATAGAAGGTCATTCAAAGTGCCAATAACAGGCAAACCGGCGCCTACATTGGTTTCAAAAAGAAAATGCACGTTAGATTCCCGGGCAATATCTTTTAGCTTCTGATAGTAAATGTATGGAGATGAAGCTGCTATTTTATTGCAAGCCACAATCGATATGCTTTTTTGCAATATATCATCATAGGATTTTGCTACTTCGGCGCTTGCCGTTACATCTGCAAAAATAGAATTGCGGAAATTTTTTGACTGAATGGTTTTTATAAATTCCGGCAGATTCATTTCTTTTCCATTTTGTAATTCATTGTTCCAGTCATTCAGATTAATTCCCTTATCATTAAAAAGCATTTTTTTACTATTGGCAATTCCTATAACTCTTATGTATAAACGCAAATTTTGTTCAAGGTAATCGTGCTGTTGTTGTAATTGGGACAGTAACCTGGAACCCACATTTCCTACACCCGTAACAAATAGATTTACCTGTTTGTAAGTAGTTTCAAAAAATTCTTCGTGTAATACATTCACTGCTTTCTTTACATCCTGAGCGGTAATTACCGCAGAGATATTTCTTTCAGAAGATCCCTGAGAAATGGCTCTTACGTTCACACCATTTTTACCAAGAGCACTAAACATTTTTCCACTAATTCCCGGGTGGCTTTTCATCTTATCCCCGATCACTGCCACAATAGCTAATTCCTTTTCTACAATAAGCGGTTCTACTTTTCCGGTTTCAATCTCATAGCTAAAAGCCCCATCTACAAAAGCTTTCGCTTCATCTGCATAAGAATCCTCAATGCCTACGCAAATAGAATGTTCCGAAGAACTTTGTGTTATTAAAATCACATTTATCCGGTTTTCTGCAAGCGTTTCAAATAGCCTTTTTGAAAATCCCGGAATGCCTGCCATACCACTTCCTTCAAGGCTCAATAGCGAAATCTTATTAATGCTTGATATCCCCCGCACACTCTCATTATTTTTTATTGAAGCATTCTCAATCAATGTTCCATTTTCACCTCGTGAAAATGTGCTTTTTATCCTTACAGGAATATTCTTTCGCATCACAGGTTGTATAGTAGGAGGATAAACTACTTTTGCGCCAAAATGCGAAAGTTCCATTGCCTCCTGGTAAGATACGTGTGGAATTATTTTAGCATTGGCAACCAACCTGGGATCAGCGGTCATCATTCCACTTACATCAGTCCAAATTTCCAGCACAGAAGCATTTAAAGCGGCTGCAAAAATTGATGCTGAATAATCTGAGCCACCTCTTCCCAGTGTTGTTGTAATTCCATTTTTATCTGCAGCAATAAACCCGGGCAAGAGAAATAAAGAGTGTGTGCAGGAAGAAAAATAATCTTGAATTTTTTTATTGCTTACTTCAAAATTAACTATTGCATTTTCAAAATTGGAATTGGTTACAATAAGTTTCCTTGAATCTATCCATTCATTACCGGCCCCAATTCCATTGAGCTTTGCAGAAATTATTTGGGATGATAATAATTCTCCATAACTCATTATTCTGTCTCTGGTTCTGGAAGATAATTCCTGTAACAGAAAAACACCATTGCAAATATCCTCCATCTCATTGCAACTTTTTTTCACCATGCTCAATACGCTGCTTTGTTGGGTTACCGGTATCAAAGCTTTCACGGCTTCAAGGTGGCGTTGTTCAATTTCTTTTAATTTTTCTTTGTATTGCTCATCGCCTTTAGAAGCAAGAACCACACAATTTAACAACGCATCCGTCGTGCCTCCTAAAGCCGATACGACCACAATTGTTTTGTCTCTATCTTTTATTTGCAAAATGATAGCGATCATTTTATTAATATTTTCTGCATTAGAAACTGATGAGCCGCCAAATTTTAAAACCTGCATAAGTATTATTATAGTTTTTTAAGATTAATTATTCATGAATTGCCGAATGGCATTAAGAAGCAAAAGCCCAGGAGGATAATATCGTAAAGCGTAACCCTTAGCGGGTTAGCGTAATAATTGTGATAGGAGTAAGATTAAAAATTACCCGTGATGCTAAAATAATATGACTGACGTTTTGTTTCACTTTTATATTCAAAAAAATTAAAGATAGAAAGCAAATCCCAAATAACGAAATGAATTAAATTTTAGAATAGTATTCTAAAAATCTAAATCGTAATTTTAAAGATACTAAATAAAAAAAATCAGAGACCGGGTATTATGAAGACAAAAAAGGAAATCGTGAGCAACTGGCTTTCACGTTACACAGGTGAAAAATTGAATAATTTTGGAGAATATATACTTCTTACCAATTTTACCAACTATGTAAAATTGTTTGCTGACCTGCATAATGTAAAAATTGCCGGGGTTGAAAAAGCCATGCAATGCGCCACAGCCGATAACATAACAATTATTAATTTTGGAATGGGAAGCCCCGGTGCCGCCACTGTCATGGATCTGCTGAGCGCCATCGAACCGAAGGCCGTTTTATTTTTAGGTAAATGTGGAGGTTTGAAAAAAAGAAACAAAATAGGAGATCTTATTTTGCCAATCGCCGCTATAAGAGGAGAAGGTACTTCTAACGACTATTTTCCGCCTGAGGTGCCGGCATTACCCGCTTTCGCGCTTCAGAAAGCAATTTCTACCACTATCCGGGATCA
>JALYVO010000027.1 GCA_030853195.1 Bacteroidota bacterium
ATGATGAACATCTACAAAAAGATGTTTTTTGGCTTTATTATTCGCCTGATTTATATCATTCAAAATTACTTCCTACCTCAAAATATTTTTACTTTACTTTCTGAAAAGACTTTTTAAGGGGTGACTATGTAGTTGTGCATACTTCACTTTATTATGGACAGCCTCCCATGTAAATCATTATGGATGGATTCTTCTATGTGGTTTTCTGTTTGCAGTGATAATGGTACCCGTTTATTCACTTATTCATGAAGCAGAACATAGTATTGTGAATTCAAATGGATTTGTGAACAATATAATTGGGAGATGGCTAAGTACATTATTCATTGCTCCTTTTACTTTTTTCAAACACTGTCATTTGAAGCACCATAAAAAAAACCGAACTGATGAAGAAATGTGGGATCTTTATTATGAACACCAGGCAAAACTGAAACGATATGGTACATTATATGGAATGATGATTGGATTAGGATATTTTTCCATGTGGCTTGCTGTACTATTGTATGCTATAGCCCCCCGGCTTATTTATACCCGCTTTTTCCTTTCGCACAAAGAGGTGGGTGGCTTCTTAAAAGGCAGTGACCGGAAAGACAAGATTGCAAAATCCAGGTGGGAAAGTTTATTTGTGATTATTTTTCAAGTTTCACTTTTTTTTATTCTTGATCTTAAGTGGACATCATGGCTCATTTTATTTGCCATGCACGGCTTTTTATGGTCTTCACAGAACTATGTGAACCACGCTTTTAGTCCAAGGGATATAATCAATGGGGCGCATAATCTTAAGATCCCTTTCTGGTTAAAATTGATATATCTGAATTTCAATTTACATCTTGCACATCATCAAAATCCAAAAATTCCCTGGATACATTTATCTGCTTTTATTAAAGGGGGAAAAGGAAGGATGAGCTTTTTCAGAAATTATCTCCGCCTATGGAAAGGACCCAAATTGACACATGAGGCAGAGCCAAAACAATAACAGCAAGAAATATAGCAATCTAAACCAATCGAAGAATGTAACTTCAGCGCAATGAAGAAAAAAATAATCTTAAATATGAAAATCAGGATACATCAAACCTGTCTGAATTTTCAATTGGAACATTATTAAAAGTTAAACGGCTAAAGCTAACCGCTGTTCAAACTGCTTATCCATGACAAGAACCTTTAGATAAAGATTTGTTTTCTAGTAATTTTAAGAAATCAAAGTGTTCTGCTTTGAAGCAAATGAGTGAGAGCAGCCATCGTTTGAATGAGCCTTTGGGAACAGCTATGTGTCAGACTTTGAAGGGAAGCCTTGTGTTTTGAATGAATGCTGTCATAGATGTTTGCGGGTTGGCTTGGCGAATGGAAACGATAATAATGCGTCGAGGGAAGAAGCGTAAGAGCTGGATACGGCAATAATTTTTTCAAGCACCTCTATCCAAAGAATGAGGAATGTGGTGCGGTATGTTTTTAATTAATTGCCCTAGCGTAAAGTTTTCTGTTGTCCGGCCAATCTTAATAAGTCTGTATTTATTTATGACGGTTCTCCTATCTGATTGCCAGACCATTACCTAACTTAGTGATGTATTTTTTTATGCACACTAATTCTCCAATTTTCAGAAATTACATTAAGTATTCAATCGTTAAAAACTCTTTTCAGAAAGTAAAGTAAAAATATTTTGAGGTAGCAAGCGATTTTGAATGATATAAATCAGGCGAATAATAAAGCCAAAAAACATTTGTTTGTAGATGTTCATTATTCTTTTAAAATTCATCGCTGCTGCGGCAAGCATTATGTTTCTATTATCGCCATTTATTCCTTTGTAAAAGTTACGGCTCAGGCGATGGTCTTGTTTAAGATGACCGATTTTGGGTTCTATAACTGCTCTTCTTTTAAATCCTTTTCTTAGTTTTTGTTTTTCGTAAGGAGTTCTTTGTTTGCCTGGTGAATCAGGTATTATAATTTTTGTTCCCAATACTTCTTTTAACTCCGCGGTATCCTCTGTCAACAAAATTATTTGTAAGAACAATGCCGCTTAATCGCTGTTGTTGTTCAATGGCAGGCTCTAACGTTTTACTATCATGCACATTTTTTTCAATGTTGATCGCCCCAATAATTACGCCTGTATTTTTGGTAGTCATTACCGATACTTTTGACCCAAATTCATACTTCTTATGTTTTTTGCCTTTGCTGATGCATTGCACATATGGTTCATTTGCAAAAAACATGATACCTCATTGCGTGCTGCTCACAAAATGTTTTTGGAGAAAGATTGCTCGCACGATTTATCCTGTCTATAATAATTTCGTAAGATTTATCATTATTGAGGGTCTAACTGAACAGTTTGAAAAAAATATTATAAACAATTAAAACATAAAAATCATGAATGAAAAGAACTTAGAGTATTTGACTGATAATGTTAAATACATGGGCTTTGGCGATAAACAAAATGAAGCCCTGGCACAACAATTAAAAGAAGGCAAGGAATCTTTCCACTTAACCTTTAGCACAGAAATAAATAAGAAGCCATTTGAGGCTGTATTACAGTTTAGAAAATCCGACAACTCAGATATGTATTTCCTAAATAGTTATAATGCTTCACTGCAAAGAAGTAATGGCGAAAAAATGGACCAGACGTTTTATCTGAATAAAGGGAGAGGCGTTACTGCAAAAGAAGCCTATAACTTGTTGGAAGGCCGGGCTGTGTATAAAGAGCTAAGCAATAAGGCAGGAGAACCGTACAAGGCTTGGATACAACTTGACTTTGATAAAAATGATAAGAACAACAATCATGAGGTGAAGCAATTCCATGAAAACTATGGCTATGATTTAAAAACCGCAATTTCTAAATATTCAGTTTCAGAAATGGATGGAGGAGAAAGGGAAAAAGCATTAATGCAATCTCTGCAGAAAGGGAATGTCCAGTCTGTTACTATTGAAAAAGATGGAAGCCCTAATAAAATGTTCATTGAAGCTAATCCTCAATTTAAATCAGTAACTCTTTATGACGGGCAAATGAAGAGATTACAGAAAGAGTCACTGGAGCAATTCAAGTCGGTTCATCAATCACAAGGCAATGAGGTTAAGCAGGAGCAAAAACAGGATGTAAAGCAGGATGTAAAGAAAACGCCTAAGCAAAAAGCAGCCGATGAGTTAGGAAGTCCAAAAAAAACGACCACTAGTAAAAAAGGAATGTCTGTTTGATACAGCGGTCTGCAGTAATGCTTTGGAGTAGTTTAGAACCAATCCAAGTTCTAACCATCGCTGAGTAGAATTCTCAAAACAGTTGTAGCAAAATTTGTGAAAATGGCAATTGAGGTAATTACAAAAGAAGACTTGCAGGTGTTCAGGATTCAGCTTTTAAAAGACATAGGGCAATTACTGGTGTCGTTAGTAGCGAAGCCGGTAAAGCCCTGGCTTAAAAATTCAGAAGTAAAGAAAATGTTGAATATCTCCTCCAATACCATCCGAAGACTTAGAATTGAAAGAAAACTTTGTTCCAGCAAGATAGGAGGTATTTATTATTATAGATATGAGGATATTGAAAAACTAATGAATAATGGAATTGTTTGAAAAGTAAAGTGAATGGAAAGTGTGAAAGAGTTAAGTAGCTTTTATGCTGCAATAAGAGATGATAATAGGATCGGTATATCGCATATCAGTTTATACATGGCGCTTTTCCAATTTTACAATCTAAACCAATTTTGTAATCCTGTAAATATTACAAGAGTTTCCGTAATGGATGCGGCCAAGATCAGCGGACTAGCGACCTATCACAAATGCATTAAAGACCTGGATGAATTTGGTTATATTAAATATATACCATCCTATAATCCGGCTAATTCCAGTAAGGTGGTGATTTTGAAAATTGTTAGGTTCTAAAAAAAAATTTAAATCAAATTTGTTTGTAATTACTATCAGTACCTATTTCTTAAATGGAATAGTGATTGTATTATGGGATAGTTTGAAAATTTCATAATTTATTTAAATGTTTCACATTAATAAAACACTAATTTTTGTATTTATAATAGATCATTTGCTGGCTTCCGTGCTTGTTCTATAACTTTTGTTTAATAAGTCATCAATTAATATTTTAAGTTCAGGGGCCATTGGATGAGGGGTATCGTAATTTATAATTTTTCCACTTTTATCAATTAAGACGTAGCGGGGAATACCTGTTACAACTTTGCAATAAACCGGGAGCAAGCCTTCAAATCCTTTTAAATCAGAAAGCTGAATACCGGTTAAATGATATTTTGTTATAGCTTTCCGCCAATCGCCATTCCGGGTATCTAATGATACAGAAACAAACTGAATAGAATCGGATTCATATTTCTTCCGCAACATTTCCCATGAGGGAAAATTCTCTATACATGGCCCGCACCAACTTGCCCAAAAGTCAATTAACAAATACTGTCCCTCGAATTTCCTAAAACTTACTTTGTTTCCTAATGTATCTTCTGAACTTAAATCATATACAGATTTTATCCCATTAAGTTCACTATTATAATCTAATCCCAATATTGGATTCTTATTTCGAAAGTCAACATCAGTAGTTAATGGATATATGTAGTTTATTACTTTAATCCCTTCACTGCTGCTTTTAACATTAGCAGACAATAAACTATAATAAACCTGTAATGTTTCAATTGGCAACCTTCTTTTATATGAAGAGAGTAAGAAACCACTGAAATAAGAATTTGGATGCTCTCTTATGTATGCTAAATCTATTGATTTTATAAACTCATCTTTAGAATATAATTTTTTAGATAATTCATCCATTTCTTTTTTTACAAAAGGGGTTGAATTTATTTTTGATAGGTGGTATAAAGAATCATATTCTTTGATCAATTGATCTTTGGAATTTAATAGACTTGCTTTTTCTTCATCCAGATTTTCTTTTTCTTCCTGCGATTTGGAACCTTTTATAAAAGCATTGGGTTTATTATAAATGATAATGATACTAGTTGGTTCCAATAGAAAACGCACAACAGAAGGATCACTAAAATTATGCTTGCTTGTATCAGTCCATAGATGGGCGTCACAAATTTGATTAACTCTTCCGGTAAATGAAAATTGGCCGTTTTTTAATGTGGATGAAACTATGTCATTACCAATTTCAGGATCAGTATAATATAAAACAACAACACCTGTATCCCGGCCAACAATTTTACCACTTACAGTAAATGTATCGCTATTTATAGATTGGCTAAAAACCTGATTCATAAAAAACAAGAGAAATAAAAAATTTAAAACGCAACCTAAACGCATTTTTTTTGTTTATTTATAAAAACTATAAGGTAAAAGTTTAATATATTTACTTTATAACAATTAGAGACATGCAAGAATATTTTCATAAAAGGCAGGTAAGATAAATCTTGGTGCTCATTTCTGAATTTTTCGCGAGCGGGGAACACCCCAACCGGGCTTCCCCCCGTAACCCACGCTATTTTGAATCGCGAAAATTTTCAATTTTTCTCTACTTTTTGTCCTTGACAAAATTACCTTAACCTTTGTCAATTACAACCACATTTTCCCTGATACTTTTCACCCGATTTCCCACTGCAACTATTCAGGCACTGTTCGTTCTATGTAGTGCAGTCACTCGCGCTATTACAATTACAAGTTCTATCGCCGCTACCACCCATTACCTTTTTCAATTGTTCTCTTGATAGTAAATCATAAACGCTCAATCCGAGCATTTGTAAATTAATCCTTTTATGATAATTATTTTAAAGATTTAAGAATGATTGTGGTTTTAAGAAGGTACACAATTCTATTATCTTTTTTCTTGCAAGAAATAATTGTAATGCCAAGTTGCCCTTGAGAAGTCTACTATAATTATACTTTACAATTCCTCAAAAATTCTGGGCAACTTCCATATAAAGGTTACTTATCTCGACCAGAAGCGATAATATCAAAAACGAGGTCACCCTGGTAAATTTTGATGCATCGAGAAATAGAAAAAAGGTGCATTTGTTTGGAAAAATTGAATTCTTTATGATTTACAAAAAGATAAGAAAATTGATACACTATGAGAATATCTTCTAAGCGGCATTTTTCCAGACAGAAAATTTTTCTGACCTTTAACAGCCTCCCTGTTGTATTCGGAATAGTGGCAAGTAGATAAAACCTTCTTTCCATATATGGCCAGTTAACATAAGAAATATTTTAAAATCAATTATAATTATCTATATGTTACTTCTATCATTCCTAATGGCATTTCACTCTTATATTTCACCCTACTAGGTTGTTTTATATGTTTGGCTGTTAGAATCCGGCTGGTGTCTAAGTTGTCCACAAGAGTATATTTGTCGAATGTGATTAATTTTTTATTTAAAACTATGGGTAGATTTATATTCTGTAGTTCATAATCTATTTTCGCTTTTGCATAAATATAACTACGTGTATCTGAAGCAAAAGAACTTAAAAACATGTATGGCTTATTAAAATTACCAATTTTTAAATCTTTTAACTTCAATGTATCACTTACTCTTCTTACAGAATTAATTTTAATGTTTTTTGGAACAGGATTTTTTGTTCTTAATTCAAAGCCGTCAAGTATTCTGATAAATTCTTTTGAATTAATATTTAAAGTTAAAGTTTTTGAGTTTCCTAAATTATTAAAAATTAGATTGTCCTTTTCGCTTGATAGTGGTTGCTGAGCTATGCATATTTTAGTGAAAAAACAAACCCAGATAATCAATAGAACTTTCATTTTAATTAAATTTAGTTAAATAATCAGAAAAAATTGTTTTTGGATTTTTATAAAAAATTAAGTGTAAGATTAGTAACAGTGTTTTCAGCCAAAAGTTTGAATAAATGAACAACTTATTGTATTCAATTATACTTTCAAATTTACTAAATAGAAATAATAAAAACTTACACTCAATTATTTAAACTCTAAACTAGACCCATCCGCATGGTTGCTCATCTTTAATCTATAGTAAATTGGCAGTTTCCAAATCCATCTTCACCTAAACAATGGGCAGTGGACTTTAGCATATATCTGTGTTATTTTTATGCTTTTATGACCAAGCATTTTGCTGACTGATTCAATAGGAACACCGTTGTTTAATGTAACCGTAGTAGCAAAAGTGTGACGGGCAATGTGGAATGTCAGGTATTTATTTATACCGCATATATCGGCAACTTCCTTCAGGTAGGCATTTAGTTTTGCATTACTCGGAACAGGAAGTAAACAGTCCTGATTTAAACATTGAGGATGGTCTTTATAAATTTCCATAATTTCCAACACTACAGGTAGAAGTGGAATCCTGGTTGGGCTATCAGTTTTTTTTCTTTGCGTATATATCCAGCGTTCTCCATCAATCCCTATTACTATCTCAGATCTTTTGAGTCTTTTGGCGTCGATATAAGCGAGGCCTGTAAAGCAGCTGAATATAAATATGTCTCTAACCTGCCTGACACGAACATTTTGAATATCCTTACTTATAAGAGTTTGTAATTCTTCTTCAGTCAGAATATCCCTGATTACTTCTTTTTTGTTCATTTTAAATCCGATAAATGGATCTTTTACTAACCAACCGTTTTTAAGACAAATATTAACGATCTTTCGAAGATTGCTTATGTATTTTATTGTGGTATTGTGATTACACTTCTGAACACTTTTCAACCAGAATTCAAAGTCAGTAATAAAGGAGTAATTCAATTTTGAGATCTCAATATTTTCTTTTTTAAATTTCCATTTCAAAAAGGATATGGTGTGATCCAGGGTTGTACGATATTTTCCAAATGTTGCTTTTGAACAGCCCTTTCCGATCAATGCCTGCAATTGATCATTATGATGTTTGAAAATTTCAACAAGATTATAAGTGCGTTGTTCTATACCATACCATTTCAAATGCAAAGCTTCCCTGGTAAAACTATCACCTGTCTTAAGTATCAATTGCTGATAATCATATACCTTATTTTTTAGGACATCAAGGTATGTATTAATACTTCTGGCTTCTTCTGAATTACCTTTTGCTTTTCCGGCTACCTGAGACCATTTATAGGGTTCGATATAACGTTGCGTGGATACTTCAAAACGCTTCCCGTTGATGGTTACTCGCAGATAAATAGATAATAATTTGGTGCTTTCATTTTTTGTTTTTTTGCCATAAAAAAGCATACTCATTTTTGTTTCCATAAAAGTAACCGATTTAAAAGTTAAAAATACTTATAAAGCCCCTGCAAAGAGCAGATGTTCAAATTCTGAACAACTGCGCTGGTAAGGGTTTTGTAGGAATTCGGGCATTCAGATTTTTAAAATTTCTGAATGCCCGAATGCGTACCTCGAGATTTGAGTATTTTGGTGCTATTTGGAGTAGGTATAAAAACAAAAAAGCCCGTAAAATCTACATTTTACAGGCTTTTGAATGATTTTGAGCTTAACTCAGCGGACCGGACGGCACGACCAATGAGTTTTTGAACTTTACAACACTTAGCATAACAATAAGATGAGGTGTTGGTTTTCAAGTTCTTATAACAGTTTTTCTTTTTCACTGGCACTAACTTTACAAAGAGTAACAACATTTAATTCGACTAAAAATTCGACTAACTATGTTGTTACCAATCAAACCCATTTGCTGCAGTAATAAGGTACGCAGAGATGGCACCTCGCTTATTTTCATCCAGTATTGCCTGAATGCGGATAGTAAAACTTTGCTCAATACCGAAATTGCTATTCCTCCTTCGTACTGGCATAAAAAGCTGGAACGCATCTCAGGGAGTTTGCCTCACGAATATGGTATTGCAGATGAATTAAACAAAGAACTGCGCAGGTTAATTCGCCTGGCAGAAGATATTATTGCTTTTGCAATTGAAAGGAATTTTACTGACCCGGTTACCTTTGCCAAAGCCACATTTAAACCGACTTTCGATGTCACAGAGTTAAATAATGCTGGAAAAGAAAAACCTGTAGGGAGACAGAAAGTAAATATTGATTTCTTCTACCAGTTTGATGATTATGTCCGATCAAAACAAAACCAGGTGGCCCCTTCAACTTTACATGTATTTAGAAATCTGAAAACCATTTTACACTCTTTTGAAACTTTCCGAAAAAAAGATATCACCTTTAGTTGTATTGACAGCAATTTCTACGATGATTTTTTGCACTATCTAACCTTTGAACATGTACATCTAAACAGAAAGGAAATAACCAAAGGTTTCAAAAGGAATACAGTTGGCAAGAATATCAAGCAATTGATTGTTTTCTTAAAGAACCGCAAACAAAAAAAAGTGATTTCTGAATTAGATTTGTCCGGGTTCAAAATCCTGGATGAAGAAGCTGATGCCATTTATCTCACAAAAGAAGAATTGAAGAATATTTTCCAATTGAATTTATCTGCTTTGCCTCGTTTATTGAAGTACAGAGACTTATTAGTTTTTGGTTGCTTAACAGGCCTTAGATTTTCGGACTTCTCTCTTATCCGCTCAGAAGATGTCCGGGATGGAATGATCTTTAAGAAACAAGTAAAGACAAAGCATTGGGTAGTAATTCCCCTCAGGGATGAAGCCAGTTATATATTCCATAATTGTTTTAAGAGTAATATTCCAAAAGTTAGTAATCCGGATTTTAACTACAATATTAAAGAAGTGGGTAAACTAGCGGGTATAGTTCAGCCCGTTAAACATTCCTATATAAAAGGGAACAAAAATTTTATAGAAATAAAACCGAAATATGAATGGATTACTTCTCACACTTGTAGGAGGTCTTTTTGTACTAACGAATTTTTAGCTGGCACTCCTGTAGAATTAATTATGAAGATCAGCGGTCATAAAAGTTTAAAAGATTTCTATAAATATATTAAGATTGCTCCTGAACATGCCGGGCACCGCATTAGAGAGATTTGGCAACATCGCGGTGAAATTGATACTACGCCGCATCAAATTGTCCGTGACTATTAAAAGCAATTTTATAATTCTCAATGGATGTAAAAAGAAAAATGCCAATAAATATTCTTATAAATATAATTTTAAAAATTGAGGGAATTAAAACTCAGATATGGATTCAAAATTTAATCTTTTTTTCATCTTTTTTGAAAAACAATCAGCGTTTTAAAAAACATACTACGTCAAAAGATTGCTCTTGTTTTCGAGAAGCATAATATTTTTATCTTATAAAATTTCATTTGTGACCCATAACGTCGTTTATGTTCACCAACGTATCAATGATCTTTTGTTCCATTTTGGTTGTTGTTTAAACAACCTATTTCTGTACAACATTGTATTAAATTGTTAGTAATGATGTTCTTGTAAATAACTTATTAAGCTCTTCCTGGCTTAACTCAAGAGATCCAATTCGATTTTCAATTTGCCGCAAACTTATTGCCCTTTGTTTTTCACTATTTATTTGAGGTCTATTTTTTTTATAAGGCTCTATCTTGGTTATCATGTTCCATATAATAACAGCAAGCTTTCTTGCGGTGGCTGTTATAGCAGCTATCCTGCCCTTTCGGAAAGCGATTCTTTTAAAGAAGGGTGTCAGTTCATGATTCTTCTGATTGCCTATTGAATTTGCTGCCTGACGTAAGGCTGTGGCTATATAATTTTTACCTGAAGAAGTTCGTCTGCTTATGATTCGACCTCCACTTATCTTATTGTTAGGGACCAGCCGTAACCATGAAGCAAAACTTTTAGCTGATTGGAACTTATACAAATCATGCCCAATATTAGTCATCAGACACAAAACGGTAGTATGACTTACTCCTGCTATGGCAAAAAGATCAGTTCCGAAATATTGAAAAGCCATTTTGGAAACATTAAA
Source organism: Bacteroidota bacterium (assembly GCA_030853195.1). GTDB lineage: Bacteria > Bacteroidota > Bacteroidia > Chitinophagales > Chitinophagaceae > Ginsengibacter. The sequence goes on from JALYVO010000027.1 coordinate 10,749, forward strand.
GGCAGGCGTATGTTTCCTGTTTTTTTTCCTATTTTCTTTTAGCACTTTTTCCTCTTCATGACTAATCGGAATTTGAGGAATATATTTTATTAATAGCTGTTCAATTGTTTTGTCGCACTCTATCAGGGCTTTTTCATATAACTTATAAAACTCCAAAGAAGCTTTCAATTCAAACAATAACTCTTCACGCCAAGAACCCTGTAAAGCATCAGCAATTTCCTGCTGTGTCTTTTTTACCCTTATGTCAACCAGGCTTGCCAGATGAATAGCATCACGATCCCCTGATAGGATTGCTTCTACAATACTTAATCCTGATTTACCGGCGATATCCCTGATGGCTATGTCTAGCCGGATATTCATTAGCCGGAGAGATTTTTGCATCTTATTGATGTACATAGAAGTTTGCTCAATGAGATGCTGACGATGATAATAATAAGTTCGAAGCTCCTGCACTACATTACTGAGAAGAAAGCTACCTGATAGTAAGCCAAGTGAATGCAGTTTTTGTATCCATATGCAATCAATTACATCTGTTTTACGACCTTTTACATTTTTGGTCTGATTACCATTAACCAGAAGCACTTCAAATCCCGCAGCTTGTAATGAATTAAAAAGCGTTTGCCAATAACTACCTGTACTTTCCATTGCTATAGTAGTGACACCTACACCGCGCAAATACACAATAAGCTGTTTATGATCTTTGGTATAAACGCCGAATTCACGGACGTTTTCCTTGTTCTGATCTATGGCAACCATATGACTGCGGGATCCGACATCTATACCTGCTGCATGTAAATTAACAATGCAAAGAGCCAGTTCTTTCTTTTCCATAAAATTATTTTTAATTAAGAAAAAACTTCAGGGAATGTATCTGTGAATAGTAAGACTTTTCTGTGCGGGATTCTCCCGGAAAAGGAGATCACCAGTTAATTCAACAAATACCTCTGAAGTAAACAGAGATAATATACATTCCAGCCCAGATTTTAGGAGGGACTTAAAAAAGTACCATTTAGCTTGCGAGGCTTATTACTGAAGCTATCACAAAATTAATATTAGTTGTCTTAGTTATTCAACGAAGCTTGCGCTGTCCATAGATTTCAGGACGAGACATTATTTTATTCCTCTTTCTAATTCTATTACCTCTGGCATTTCATCATAAGTCCTACCATTCAAAAGTCGTCCTGCTGCTTTTTTGTTTCGTCCTCCCCATTGTTTAAAGAAGAAAGCTACCCCGGCATTTTCGCATTGCTCCTGAATGTCTAAAACCCAGTCAGGGTTCATTGGTCTTGGTTTGTGTCCGCTTTCTCCACCTACAATTACCCAATCAATTTTTTTAAGTTTTAAATTTGGTAAAGCACCGATAAGAGGTTCAAGCGAAAGAAACTTAACCTTTGCTCTTGTCCTTCTTAGAAAATTTACTCTGTCAATTACTTTATCATTCTCTACTGAAACACCCATCCAAATATTGTGTGTCCATCTTAAGTCTTTGTGAACTTCCAAAAGTCGTTCTGCTCTTTTAGTCAACACTTGAAAAACATGTTGCGGATTGTCATTCATCACTTCAAACACTTGCTTGATGAAAGATAGGGGAACATCTTTATGAAACAAATCACTCATTGAGTTTACGAAAACAACCTTTGAAGAATTCCATGTATAGGGGATACTCAAAGTATCGGGGTGAATGCGAATTTTAAAACCGTCCCTGTACTTCTCTTGCCCCATCGCTTTCAATCGTCTTGTCATAACTTCTGCATAGCAGAATTTGCAACCTGCTGAAATTTTTGTGCAACCCGTAGTCGGGTTCCAAGTCATTTCAGTCCATTCTATTGAGGAGTTTGCCATTAGTTAAATAAGAGTTTGCAATCTTTTATAAGTAAAACTGATTTCTGATGAGTTTTATTATCGGTGTATTGAGAGACTAACTTGTTTTCATCTACTAATCTTCGCAATGCTTCTGTATAGTGGCTACGGCTATACAAACCGTTTGTATGTTGGGTTTCAAACAAATCATAAGCGTTTGTTTTTTCCCCTTTGTATGTTTCGTAAATTTCTTCTTTCAGCTTGTCAATGTTTATTGATTTCAAATCAAATAATTCGTTCACTGGTTTTTCAAATTTCTTTGCATCAAAAGTATAAGTGTTCACTCCATCAAATACAGTTCCCACATTTGCAAAGTCATTGTAAGTTGTTTTAATTAAGTCGTAACCCCTTGAACCTTTTGTAAGGTGCAAAATGTAATGACTGGTTGCATTAACATCTTCCTCCTGAAATTTGAAAGCAGTAAAAAAAATTTTACCCCCTAATAACGATTGGTATTCATTAGCTAAGCTGTTGATGATAAGATTTAACCTTTCAGAAACTGTTGACTTGAACCTTCGGTCTTGTTTTATTTTCTGCAATGTTGTAGGAAACAAATCTTTCATCAGCCCTTCAAACTTTTCATTTTCTAAAGCGGGGTGAATTCTTTTTGTGTTAACGAAAAGAAATATTTCGTTTCCCCAATTTTTCAGAAACTCCGCCAAAACTTTTGTTTCAATTCCTTTGTAACCAAACGGGTCAATAAAAAGCAAAGAAGGATAATCATTGTTCTTTCCGTTGTGAGTATTACAAATAAGGAAATCAGAGATTGCTTGATTTTCACCAACAGTGCTTTTTCCAAAATGGGGTTTCTTAGGAAATGTCCCATCTGGAAACTCTTTGTAAAAATTTTGCTCTAATGCAGATGAATACTCATTGTCGTTAAAAATCATCTTCACATTCTGCTTTAAAAACTCATCATTTTGACAATGCTTTGCTATCATCATTGGAGTAGATGCATTACCATCTTCATAAATTCCCGGACCAGCAAACAAATCAATGTATCTGATTTCTTTTGGTGAATGTTTCTTTACAATGATTTTGCAATAGCTCGGAAAATATTCCGAAATAATACTTGCTTTAATCTTTGATGAAATTGTTTGCTTCTCAAAAAACTGACTTTCTTTCATTAGTTTAATATTGTTTGAAATCATCTTGGTCCCATGAAGCGGTCGCCGTTGAAGTGTATCATGTGTTCCGGAAAATCAACAACCCAAACTTCCGTTTCCCACGCAATGTTTGTTGAGTGCTTTTTAAATTCAGCAAAGTCAGGGAATGCAGAAACATAAACTTTGCCTGCTTTGCAATCTTTTAAAAGTTCTTCCAATTCAATAACTCGTTTTGGTGAAACGGGTCCATGAGATGTAACTGCTTCAATAAGGTAAAGCCACTTTCTTTTATGGTCATACAGGACAACATCAGGAAGCTTACTGTGTTCATCGATGGGAATGCCCAATTCTTTAAGAGTTTCCTTATCAATGTACAAGTCCTTATTAGCTGTATCTCCTAAATAAAGCACTTCACTGCCATGTGCAAAACGTTCAGCAAAGTCTTCTACAATTGCCGCTTGGACTACATTGTGTTTACCCGCTGAAAGTTTTAATGTTTTACCATTGCTTAATTTAACAGGAATAAGTATTTGTTTTCTTGCTTTCAAGTATCGCTTAGATAATTCTCCAACTTCTGATTTAAAACGTTCAACTTCTTCTTTCCATGCTTTTGTTCCAAAGGATTTTATAGTTTCAAGTGCTTCTTTCGTTAAAGCATAATGTGCATTGGGGCTGTTGACAGGCAAGCTGGGATTGTCCGGATTATAATCTGCAATCCTTGCTTGAACAAATTGATGTAATACTTGCCTCCGAAAAGTTTCTCTTGTGTTTGGCGCATATTCTTTTTTGTAAACATCTTTACAAAATGCCATGATGCCTTTTGAAACCTTCAAACTTTCGTTAGTGGCTTTGTCCCATTTATCTCTTGGCTTAATTCCACAAAGCGCTAATAACGTGTAAGCGGATATTTCATTTTGTTGGGAAAATGGAAGTCCTAACTCTTTTAAGATTTTTTGTGCATTATCAATTTTGCTCATAAGCGAAAATATATTCTAAATCGAAGTAGTCATTTACAATATCGTCAACTATTGATTGAGAGTAATTGTTTTGTAAGATTATTTGGTTACCGATTTGTTTAATGTCTTCTAAGGGTGGCATTGGCATTTCACGAAGTTCTGTTGCACTTACATTTATATTACCGTTGAAGGTTCTAAAGTAAGTGTCAAACAACTTGCTATTTAGTAATGCTGAAAGACCTAAAATTTCATTTCTGTCTAAATGCCCTTTTGGTCGATAGATGTAGTTCAAATGATTTTCTACGCCGATAAATTCAGCTTGTGAAATATCTACAAAATAAGGTGTTGCAACCAATCTGCTTTTATCATCTTTTGCACTAAAGCGGCGTAAAAAAACATAATTCTTGTTTGGTAGTAGAAGCGGTTTAGTTTCTTTGCAAATCTGTATGTATTGAGGCTTTCCTTTTTTGGAAACAGGAAATTCGAAAGTCATTTTTCCTGTATTGATAAGCTGATAAAGAGGAACTAAAAAAATAGTCCCATTCTGATATTGCTCAAAAAGATATGCAATAGCTCTAAATGAAACAACTGGTCCCGTTGAAATTTGCATTTCATATTTATGCAAACTTCCACTCCAAGATTTAAAAAGCCTTATCACTTTATCTTCTATTTCATTACTTGGAAGATGTAATATTTTTTCTTTAGTGTTGAAGTCAATTAATTCATCAGCTTGATATACTTTTTCTGTTGATTTATCAAGGTCGCTAACGCCATTTGAATGCGTTAGCAAAATATTAGGAAGATTACCATTAAGTTTTTGTTTCTTTCCTTTTATGATTAATGTTTCTTGAAGAACGTTATCACGATTGAAAGTGTCTGTACGTGAATTAAACAAATGAATTTGTTCAAGTTCAACTTCTGAAAAGAATGCTTCTCTAAATGCTCTAAAATAATTTCCTGCTGCAAAGCTTCTTGGTATGATAAAAATAAGTTCACCACCATTTTTTAAAAGCTTTGCTGCTGTCATTAAAAATATGGAATAGATGTTTGGTTGCCCCCAAACAATTGATTTTGCAACAACCGCCCTTTTATCTTCTTTCGGTATTTTAAAATATGGTGGATTAGAAATTACAATATCATAAGAAGTATTTTTCGGTTCTAAAAAAAGAGTGTTAGATACTTCAAAAGAATCTTTATTCTCTAAAACAAAATCATATGTGTCAAGAGTGGCTTTGAACTCAACATCATTTTTTTTAAGCCATGTTTTCAAATAATCAAGTGTCGCTTGTGTGTATGGAAGAATGTCTTTGTCTGTTTCGTAAACAACAAGTTCAATTTCTTGTAGTTTGTTGTTTTTTTGAACAAGTGTCTCAATAAGCGAACTTGATAAAATTGCTGTCCCGCAACCTGGGTCAAGAATTTTGAGTTTGTCTTTAGTCTGCTTAACAAGTCCGCTCATATAATGAGCGATTTCAGTCGGGGTAAAAAATTGACCATTATCTTTTTTATGTTGTGTCGTTACGGTCTTGGCATATAACAGTCCCAACCTGTCAGCATAGTGGCTTGGCAACTCATGGTCAAGTGGTTGAAATTTTATAGACTCTGTCATGCGAACAAATTTAGTAAAAAGAGATGGGTAGCGAACAAAAAGATGAGAATTTATTCGTCAGCCAGCATAGCAGTCAAGCATCATGTAGTGCACTCGTGCTTTTTGACCTTATTTTTTAAACCTTCATTAAACTTTCATTTGTTAACTGTAGAAAAAAATCTCTGATTGTTATAAACCATTTTGAAAGTTCTGGGAGGTGTCTTGGAATTCTCTTTTCAATTATCACTTTGTATATCATAAGGGTTAGATTGAAGGTATGTTGAGCAACCGTTTGCGCATCTTTTACATAGCGTATTTGAACAATTTTTGTCGCTCCGTCTTCGAATTCGGATAGTTTACTTTCAATTATATCCGTTCCATGTATTGGACCAGACCAACCTCGGTATAAGATTTCGTAAAAGGCATTTCTATTGAGATATGCAGCAAGCTGTTCAATAATTTTAGGACCTTCAAAAAATTGATACCAACTCGGATTTTTTATTCCATTTGCCTCTAACCTTTTATATTCTGCTTCTATTGGAGCATATAGAGGCAACGTAAGTAAATGTTCTAAGTATTGAATATTTTTTACTATGCCAGAAATATTCGGCGGAGCGAATGCACCTGTAGAATCAGCTTTGAGTTTTTTTTCAAATTGATGATATTCTTGACCTCCAGGCCTAAATTTTTTGGAAAGTTTTAATTGATTATGTATATGCCATACCATAAAACTTAATGCTCTATACTTGGTATTTTCTTGTAAAATATATTCAATTCCGAATACCGTTTCTAAAACACCTCTTAAAATTAACTTACAAGGGTCTATTGAAGATTGACGTATTAAAATCGAAATCGAATCAACTAATTCTAACAGGTGCCGAAGCATCATTACGACCGGCAGATTTTCATCGCTTCCTTCACCTTCGCTCACGTCCCAATTTAAAATATGAGTTCCAAAGTTTACAAGTTCCTCAATACCGCTGGATAGCTTTATTAGAAGATTTTGAACGTCAGGCTGCTCTTCTCCTCTTGGTAATATATCTTTTATTGGTTCCGTCAATCTTCAGTTTGTTTATTAGATTTTTAATGGCATGATGCACAACGAACAGGGCTTCGTGCAGGCAGGGCATTGTTGTTTGTCCAGCTCGGAACTCAAGCCCAATAAAAGTATGACCGTCCTGAAATAGGTTGAGTGGTTAACAATAAAAATCCTGGTATTGTTTTACTAAGATAATTCATCCTGAAATAGGTTGATTAAAAAGTTGTTTGCGGTGCGTTGGCAAAAAATATTTTTGTAGCCTCAAGAGCTAAAGAAAATATTTTTTTTGTGTTGGCTTTTCAAGATTCGACAACATTTTTTGCTGCTTTTTCACGTTTGTAATAATAGTTTTTCCACTGTTTTATTTGCGGGCCTTTTTGTTCGTGGACGGTTAGAATATTCAAAGTATTGACGAAGCGGACAATACGTTATGGGTTATAGTTGGTGACTTGCCGACTATGTATTTGGATACCTATAATGTAAAATCTTTGAAAGATGTTTTAGAAACTTATGCTGACTTAGGGGGAGATTGGGCTGATAATATTATAGCTAAGAAATCACTGGGAAATTGTTTTCCTTTTGATGAAAAGCCAAGTCTCGAATTGGCTATGCTTCTGAAGAGTAGAGTACAGTTTATAAGAAGCAGTCTATTGGAGAACATAAATGATATTAAATTGACTAACTTAAGTTAAAGCGTAAAAGAGGCGACAGCTAATTGGGTTTTCTGCTATGCTGGCTGAAGAATATGTTCTCATATATATATCGCTATCAGCTACAGTCCGAGCTACATAGTTGCCATGGAGACTCCCTGGTATCTATTCCAAATTGCTTCCTGATCCAAATATCAACTGATATCTTTCCAAGGGCTTTATGCAAAAGCAGTTCATTTTTGTGATTCTTTCTTACTACGAATAACTCTATTATCAGCCCAACTTTAATTATCTTTCCTAGCCTTCCTTTCCAATTCTTTTGCCTCTTCCCGCAACCGCTCTGCCCTTTGTAACCGGTCAGCATTTAAGCGATATTCTTCCTCTGTTGCAAGAATATGTTCCCGCATATCAGGGTTGATATTGTAAAGGCTGTCGATTTGGTCAAGATAAACTTGCATATATATGTGTGCCGTATCCAACCTCAACTGCCTGTATTTGGTATCATTAGCGATATAACTCTCCAGCTTATTGGCAGTATTGTTCCAGCCTGAACATACCAGGGCAAGAACAATAAATAATCCGACAGCAATCCAAATTATTTTAGGTACATGATGATGATGCAACACTTTGGTTGCGAGGGAACGTTGTATAATGTTAATGTTAGCGTCCAACCTCGCCTGTAAATTCTGAATTTTATCTTCCGGAAAGCGGCTGTTTTTTACATCGTTTTGTAACTCCTTCATAATATCAATCATTTTTTGAATTGCCTCTGTGTTTTGAGAAATGTTTTTACTTTTTTCTTCGAGGGCAGCAAGTTTTTTGTCGATTGTTTCAACCTTTCTTGTCGTTACTTCCAAAAATGCTGCGTTGGTATTTTCAGTTTGTCCATTCATTTTTTTAAAATTTGTTATTAATAATATTTACAAGCGTGGCCGGTGCGATTGTTTTTTCTTCTTGGTCAGCTCGTGCTTTATCGTAAATTGATAAGGCGTTTGATCGTCAGTACCCTCCGGCTTCAATAATAATTTCATGCTTTTTTCCAGCCCCAGGGACTTTTTTTGAAGTAAAGATTTCCCTTTTGTTTCTATCAAACCAGGTTTTAATTTTAGCCCATGAGAAAGTTTTTGATGAGGAAATTCCTGTTGCAGCGTTAATTTTTGTTCCTTGCTTTGCTGTTGTTCCAATACTTCCTTGTGAGTGAGTTTTAGTATTTTCTCCAAACCGGCAAATGAAAATTTTCGATCCACCTCACTACCTTTAAAATTATATTTGCCAATTCTAAAACTGACTCCTTGCTTTTCCTGTGTCTGGCTCTTATACTTATATTGTGTCCCAATACCCAGTTTTAATAACCGGCTTTCCAGATCTTCCAGGTTCTTTGATTGGGGAAGGTTTTCTGAAATAGCGATATAGATCTTATACTTGTTCGCTTCCATTTCGTTCAGCGCTTTCATGTTGGTCAGCTTTAGATTTTTTTCCAGAGCCGGAATTAATTTATATTCTTCTGTCAGGCCTTGGGCTATTTTTTTACCACGTAAACCTATCCAGCTATCATTGATAGCCTTACCTTTATTATTTACCATATTGGCTACAATGTGGAGGTGCAGGTGTGCCCTGTCAGCATGTTTAACTATAGCATATTGCGTATCTGCGATTTTTAATTCTTCCAGATACTTTTTTGCTATCTCCTCCATCATTGCATCCGATGGTTTTTCACCTGGATAAAAACTTAAGATGGCATGAAAGCAAGCCTTACTTTTTTCAGGCCATAACTGCTGCTGGGTTTCAAAATCATCTGCCATCAATTTATAATTATGCCCACGGACACCCTCGGTTATGAGAACTTCTGCCTCGGGTTTATTGCAGATATACCTGCAAGTGTGGTAAAAAGAGGAAGCTGAAAGCTGTTTACTGATCATGGCTTTAATTTTTTTAAGATCTGATCAATAAGGTTGCGGTAGTTTTCAAAATATTGCATGGCCTCAAAAAGTCCTTCCCGGTGACATACTTTTGCTACCTGGTTCATGTTGGTTGACATGCCTGCAAGCTGCCTGACAAAATGTATTTCATCGTCCGAAAGCCGGGGGATTATTTTAGAATTAATAGCCGTTTCCCGGATATAAGCCGACGCCTTTATGCCGGCTTGTGAAGCTTTTCCTTTGATGATAAAGTACTCAGACCTGGTAAATCTTACACATGCCCTGACCTCTTTTCTAATCGCTTTGGAGGGTCTGCCAGGCTTCTTTGTTTTCTTACTCACTGTTTCCATATTCCTCAATTTTAAAATGTCTGATGCAATTTCCTTTTGCGACCAACGGGAGCATAAAGGCGAGTGGGGATTGCGAACGGGTTTTTGTTCGACAAGAACACCGCTCGCCTTAAAAAAACTTGAAACATTCTTCAGGATAGCCGCAGTTTAACCGTCTTCCTGAAATTCTTGATACTTTGTTTGAGCTGGTTAGATAAACATTCAAGAATCTGTCTTTGTTATGCCCTTAGGATAGATTGTAGGTTGTTAGCCAACAAAAATGTTCTTTACTATTGTGTACCTACCTATCGTGAAAAGACAAACTTCCATTGGATTAATTCTCTCTATGGGTTTTCTTATTCAATAATCAAATTCAGGAAATCAAGTACCGGAAAACCTGTCAGTGGCTGTTTTAATTCTGGGATAAAAAAGCTTTGCTCCGAAGGAAAGAAACATGCTCACCTTAAAGAATCATTATTAAATATCTTTGGACTGTTCATCCCATGTTTACGGACACTATCCTTTAAATCCATCCACAAACGAATATTATAATCCGCCAGTTCCATCATTTCTTCTGTTGTTAATTTGTAGGGATTCGATATACCTTCAATAGATTTCTCCGACGATTCTGCGGGTGAACATGAGAAAATATTTGGAGCATAGCCTTCACCGATCTCCAGAGATTTTCCAATAGCTATACTGTTGCCGAATAATTTAATTTGCTTTCCTGTGCTCAGGTAGCACGTTCTTCTTTTAAACTCTGCCATAATTTTTGAATTTTTGCTGGTGAAATAAAAAAAATTTGGGGTTTTGTCTAAACCTGCGAGGGTTGTAAAAGCTGCTGGATATCCTGCCATAGGAAATAAACCCTTGACCTGATCTTGAAGGGTTTTAATTTTCCATGTTTAACCCAATCGTAAATGGTAGGCTTTGTTACATGGAATAGCTGGCAGACTTCAGCAATCTTATACAAGGGTTTGTAGGTCATGCCAGGTGTTTCCCAGGCAGGTAAATCCTGCTTTTGTTTTTCTGAGTTGTGTACTTCTTCCCGGATAATTTGCCGGATGGATTGGAGGAACTGTTCCGGTTCATAGGGGAACAGCATTGGGGTAATTACATTACCATTGTTCATTAATTCTTTCATCACTTATCGTTTTAGGGTTGCAACATACCCACAAAAGCAAGCGAAGAAAAGTTAAGTGTACTTAAAGATGTGGGAAATCTAAAAAGTAAAATAGATTACCCTCTTTGTAATTTTAATTCAAGCTGCTCTAATATTTTTTGTGCCTGGGGATACCCGAGCTCCTCGAAAAATGCTTTGGCGCTCGCAATACCTTTTTCCATTTCTGCCTTTTCTCTCAGAGAAAGCCTGGAAAGTTTATACAGCCGCGAAAGATTTTGTTTTATTTTATCCTTGTCTGAACCATATAAATTGTTCAATAATTCTGCAGAACGGTCGTTGCAGGCGGGGAAAGGAATATTGGCAGCTTTGGAAAAAACATAAAAAATAATGGTCAGTGTCGGAATGGAATATTGGGTGCGTTTACATTTTTTTATTTCACCAGCAATTTCCATTTTCTTTTCATATTCGGCTATAATTGTGTCCAGTTTTGGTAAAAAATCAGCATAATAAGCAGGCCAGTAATTAAAGGCCGTCAAAATTATAAAACTGGTACATGTCGCAAAGAATACAGATACTAAGAAGGAATGATAAGAGTGTACAAAAAATAACTCGCTTATCGAAGCTATTGCAATGATAACAACATAGTGAAGTAAAACCTGGCGAAACCAGAAGTCTGCAATCACTTTCTTTCGAGTTGCGGCCAGACTCCAGTACGGAAATTGTTTCTGAAAATTAGTGTGGATGACGGAAAACTGCCTGCTAATAAATTCAGTTTGTACGGGGAAGTCAAATGTTATAAAGGACTTCACTCGGCTCATTATCTCTTTCATCACTTATCCTTTGTATAAAGTTAGGAATTTTTACCAAGAAAAATCGTGAACTGATGCGAGAACTTCTTTGCGCGTTAGTTTCTTTTGTTAACCAGTCCACCCCATAAGATCATTACTGATAGAAAGTTATAACTGAGCTGTAATTCCAGTCGTCCCAATATATAGAAGATGTATCAACCAGCTATGCGTTTCACTATATCCATCTGCAAACCAAACGGTCCCCAGATTTTATCTCCCAAATCATAATAAAAATGTTTGAGGGCTTTCATGCTTTCTTTTGGAGTATAAGGTATAGAACTCAATGCTGCCGTGGGTTGTATAGTTCCCAAATCTATTTCGGGCAATGCGCCACGTAACCCTTGTAACTATCGCCTGCTGTAAGTCCTCAGCAATTTCTACAAAGCCCTTGTAATGTTTTGTGATTTTCAATACAGTAAGCCCTGTTAACCCTAATTGTATTTAATTTTTTTCACACCCCATTTGTCAAAAACTGCGAGAATATTCATCCATTGTTAAAACTTTTTTAAAGTTATAACACTAATTTTCTTTAAAAGCACTTGGCGTTACTCCAAATTTTGATTTAAAAACTGTTGCAAAATAAGCTGCTGAAGAAAAACCTGATTTAAAAGCAATTTCAGAAATACTTAGATTCTCGTGCTGCATGTAATATTTAGCTTTTTGTAATCTTGTCGTTATGATGTAATTATTCACATTACAATTTAGTACAGCCTTTACTTTTCTATAAAGTTGTATTCTAGAAATTCCTAGTTCATTACAGATATCATTAACCCCGAATTTTTCATTGCTGATATTATTTTCTACAATCGCAGTGAACTCAATCATAAATTTGCGATCAACTTTTTTGGATACAAGGGATTTTTCTTCAGAAAAAATTTCTCCTGAATAATGATCTTTAATTTTTTCACGATTTTCCAGTAAGCTCTTAATTGTTTTTTGCAAAAACAATAAATTAAATGGTTTAGTTATATAAGCATCTGCCTGTGTGTCCATGCCTTCAATTTTTTGAGTTTCCTGATCCTTGGCTGTTAGTAAGATGACTGGTATGTGCGAAGTTCGCACATCGCTTTTAAAGATTTGAGTTAACTCAAGCCCGTTTTTTCCAGGAATAACAATATCGCAAAGTATCAAATCCGGAACTGAATCAAAAGCATTTTTCAATGCAATATTTCCATCTGCTGCTTCTATTATGTTATATTCTGTACCCAGTCTTGATGTAAGGTAATCTCGCATCTCATTATTGTCTTCTATTAAAAGTAACGTGAGGTATTTTGGCAGAACAGATCCAAAACTTTGGGCAGGAATATTGTTGATATTATACAGATCAGTGGTATAAATATCTGCGTATTCATTAATAACAATTTCCTTATTTAAATTGGTTTCAAATTCACTTTGTTCAAAATGTTCGCTACCTAATGGCAAAGAGATTTCAAATGTAGACCCTATCTTTTTTTGACTGGTAATCTTTATAGATCCATGGTGAAATTCCATCAATTCTCTTGATAAGGCAAGGCCTAGGCCAGTGCCTTTATAATTTTCGTACTGGCCCTGGAAAAAAGGCTCGAATGCATGATCTATTACTTCCTTTGTCATTCCAATTCCATCATCTTCTAATTTTATTAAGGCATTGTTAGTATTCCTGGAAATTGTTATGTGTATAAACCCATGATCGTTTGTAAATTTAAAGGCATTTGACAGTATATTAAAAATTACTTTATCAATCATTGTTATATCAATCCATACAAAAAGGCTGCGTTCACTAGTTATAAATTCAAGATTTATATTTTTATTTTTTGCCAAAACTTTAAATGAATCAACAATTTCTTTTGTGAAGGTAACCAAGTCGGTTTCAGAAACGTGTGGTTTCATTTTTTTGAATTCTATTTTTCTAAAATCCATCAACTGGGTTACGAGCCTGTATAAACGCATTACATTTCTTTGAATCAACTGCAATGTCTGTCTGGTATCTTGCTGTATTCTATTGTTCGCAATTAATTCTCCTAATGGAGCAAAGATGAGTGTAAGCGGTGTACGGAACTCATGGGATATATTAGTAAAGAAATTAAGTCTTGCCTGGTGGGCTTCCTCTGTCTTTAATGACATTTCAATAAGCTGATTACTCTGCCCTAAAATTTCTTCGTTTTGTGCCTGTATTTTTTTTGTTATCTTTTTATTTTTTCTCCACGCAATAAATACAGTTGTTCCTAATAAAACCACAAGCAATAATGCGCCAGCAAGTATATTATTAAATGTGCGTTGGTTGTTATAAATTCTTATTTGTTCATTCAAAATGTTTTGTTGGACTTCAATATTATTTTGCTGCGCTAAAATTTTCTGGCTTTGCAACTTCATTATTCTTACATTAGAAGAATCGATGATAGTAGTATACAACTGGTTTTCCTTTCTGTAAGGTTTATTTTCCAGGATATTAAAAGCTGTGAGCATTGCCTCCTGGCCACCTGTGGGATAAAGCACGGTCGCAGAAATATATTTATTGGCAACCATGTCAAGGCCTGCTCCTTCCAGGGGTAAACCATCTATTCCAATTATCTTAATCTTATTATCGAGCCCGAGTTGTTTGCAAATTTTATAAACGTCATAAGCCATGAAATCATTTTGGGCATATATCAGGTCTATACTGTCTTGTTTTTTTAAATATTTGTAAACAGGGTTTTCTTTTGCTCCAGAGATATAATTTTCAATTTTATTGACATAATGAATGGCTGGATAATGTGAAATAATATCTATAAAACCGTTGTGCCTGTCTATTACCGGCGATGCATCGGGTATGCCGGTTACTTCCATCACATTGCCTTTGCCGTTGAGGAGGTGCTCTGCATATCGTCCGGCATTTTGCCCTACTTCGAAATTTGATGCGCCAACAAATGCCGTATAATCTTTTGTGCCGGTTCTCCTATCCACAACCACAACAGGCACACCCGAACGGTACACTTTTTCAATTATGGGAGAAAGGGGTTTTACTTCATTGGGAGATACAATTAGCAGGTCTATTTTTTCATTCACTAACTCTTTTATTTGCTCAATTTGTTTTTGGCTATTGGCTTTTGCCTCTTTATAAATAAATTTTACATTATCATGAAAGGAAAGCTCTCTTGTCATTTCACTGAGCATAGTTTGTCTCCAGCTATCATTGCCTGTGCATTGAGAGAAACCTATAACAAAATATTTTTCTTGTTTCTTACGGTGGCATGCATAGAAAGAAAATAAGAATGTAACTATTAATAAAAGAAAAACATTTTTCCTTTGCAGTATAATTTTTAAATTAAGCAATCGTAAATAAATTAAAATTTGATCTTACTGAAACCACACAGTTATAATCATGTATCAAAATTGAAAATTAAAGGTATGATTTTAAAAAAAAATAAATGAATATACCTTTGAGTAGTTAATAAAGGGTTGATAATCAAAGTTTATACTCTAAGTTAAAATTGATTCAAATTTGAAAGCATTTGTGCTGATTTTGAACAATAAAAAGTAATGATTGAAACTATATTCGGTTTTCAAATTGCTTGACACATGAACAGAAAATTACTTTTGTGGAGTATAGTTGTTGCCCTCGGCGGATTTTTGTTTGGATTTGATACTGCGGTAATTTCAGGGGCAGAACAAGATATAAAAAGGGTTTGGGAATTAAGTGATGTGCTTCATGGAATAGCTATAGGAGTCGCTTTATATGGCACTGTATTCGGCGCACTCTTCGGCGGCATACCGGCTACTAAATACGGAAGAAAGAAAACACTTCTCTGGATTGGAATCTTCTATTTAATATCTGCAATCGGCTCAGCTCTCGCTCCCGGTGTTTATGTTTTTATGGCCTTCAGAGCATTGGGGGGTTTAGCAATAGGCGCATCATCCGTTGTAGCGCCCATGTATATTACAGAGATTGCACCTGCCAAAAATCGGGGGAAGCTTGTGGCCACATTTCAATTCAATATTGTATTTGGAATTTTATTAGCCTATCTCTCCAACTATCTTTTGCAAGGTGTAGGCGGTGATAATAGTTGGCGGCTAATGTTGGGAATTGTAGCCATCCCTGCTTTAATATATTGTATCCTTGTTTTCTTTGTTCCGGAAAGCCCAAGATGGTTAATGGTTCACAGAGGCGATTATGACACTGCCCGTAAAACTTTGCAGATTAGCGATCCTGAGGGAGTGGATGAAGCAATTCTTGCTTTGCATAAGTCCATTGAAGAGGATAATCAAAAAGAAAGCCTTTCCGCTTTTTTATCCAAAAGATTCAGCGTACCTATCTTCCTTGCCTTCTTTATTGCTTTTTTTAACCAAATGTCTGGTATCAATGCGGTCATTTATTTCGCTCCAAGAGTTTTTGAACTTGCCGGCATTGGCAAGCAGGCTGCGTTTCTGCAAAGCGCCGGCATTGGGGTTGTTAATTTAGTTTTCACCATGGCAGGTTTATATCTTATTGATCGAATCGGCAGAAAGAAACTGATGTTGATTGGTTCGGTTGGTTATATTATTTCTCTGGCCTCTGTTGCTTATGCGTTTTATTCAGGTCATTCTGACGGTATGGTAGTTCCCTTATTACTCTTTTTGTTTATCGCTTCTCATGCAATAGGCCAGGGCGCTGTAATATGGGTATTTATTTCAGAAATTTTTCCCAACAGCGTAAGAGCTTATGGGCAGTCCCTTGGCTGCACTACCCATTGGATAATGGCATCCATTATCACAACTATTTTCCCGATAATGGCAGAGAAGTTTGGTGCAGCGCCGCTGTTCCTCTTTTTTGCCTCAATGATGGTGTTTCAATTATTGTGGGTGATTTTAAAAATGCCAGAAACAAAGGGAGTGCCTCTTGAAGAGTTGGAAGCAAAACTTATTAAACATAAAATTTCATTGAAAAACAAAATACCGGTTGTGAGTTAACACCAATTCATGTAACCCAATAGCTATCGGATCAAAAAAATTTGCGTAATAAAAAATTGCGACAAGTATGGAAAATAATAATGAACATAAGGTCGTTTGTTTCGGGGAAGTACTTTGGGATATACTCCCCACCGGCTCAGTACCCGGTGGCGCCCCAATGAATGTTGCTTATCACTTGCACAAGCAACAAAAAAATCCTGCATTAATAACCAGTATCGGTACGGATAAAAAAGGCGAAGAGCTGATAAAAATATTTTCTGATTATGGAGTATGCACCGATTTTTTCCAGGTGGATTACGAACATGAAACCGGGAAAGTTTTTGCAGAGCCAAATGAACATAATGAAGTAGTGTACGACATTGTACAGCCTGTAGCCTGGGATTTTATTAAGTGGGAAGATGATTATGAAAATTTAGTTTCCAATGCTGCTTATTTTGTTTTTGGAAGCCTTGCATCACGAAACCCCGAATCTAAAAAAACACTTTTACAATTATTAGAGATTGCAAAAAATAAAGTGCTTGACATTAACCTAAGGGCACCACATTTCAACAAACGGATTGTTGAAGAGTTATTAAATAAAGCAGATTTTCTCAAACTAAATCTTGCAGAGCTTGAACTGATAACTGGTTGGTTTTCCAAACATACCAATATACAAGATAGGGTAAACTCTCTCACTGACAAATTTAAAATTCAAAATATAATAGTCACCATGGGTGGAGATGGCGCCATGATGTTTTATAACGGTAATGAATACCTGCACAAAGGATATAAGGTAGATGTAGCAGACACGGTAGGCAGTGGCGATGCATTTTTGGCCGGGCTTATTTCTAAATTATTGGATAATGCCTCAGCGGCAGATGCGCTTGAATTTGCAAGCGGAATGGGCGCTTTTATCGCTACGCAGAAAGGAGCGTGTCCTGATTATGATGTTAAAAAAATCTATGACCTGATTAAAGAAGGCGTTGAATAACAAAACTTGTGAATCACTCTTAGAATTAAAACTTATAAATTTCTCAAACACTAAAAAGTATGCATATGAAAAAATTACAGATTTTATTGCCAATGCTATTGATGGCATTATTCAGTTTTGGGCAAACCAAAACAGTTTCAGGAATTGTTACCGGCAAGTCAGACAATGTGCCGCTATCCGGCGTAACGGTTTCTTCAAAAAACGCAACGGTTCAAACCGATGCGAACGGTAAATTTTCTATTCAAGCGTCAATAGGCGACGAGCTTTCATTCACCTATGTAGGAGCAAATACACTTACAGTTAGTGTGAAGAATTTTCAAAATTTATCTATTAGCCTTGAACAACAATCAAAAGATCTGGAAGCCGTAGTTGTAATAGGTTATACCTCTCAAAGAAAAAAAGATTTAACTGGCGCGGTTGCCGTTGTGGACCTAGCCCCTGTGAAAAATAATAGTTCGGGCAATACTATGCAGGCTCTGCAGGGCCGGGTAGCAGGTTTATATATAGAGAAGGATGGCTCGCCTAATGGATCAAATGGAAGGATACTAATACGCGGTGCCAATACCCTCGGGAATAATGATCCGCTGTATGTTATAGATGGTATTCCTACAACAAGGCCGGAAGTATTTCAAAATATGGACCCGGCAAATATTGCATCAGTACAGGTTTTAAAAGATGCTTCTGCGGAATCTATTTACGGGTCACGGGCTTCAAATGGTGTTATTATCGTTACCACAAAAAATGGCGGTAACACGGAAGGCAAGGTTCAATTTCAGTTGAACAGTAGTATTTCTTCCCAATCAGAGAAATCAGAACGCTTTAAAATGTTGAGTTCAATTGATAGAGGTAAAGCATTGTGGCAGGCTTCCGTTAATGATAAACAAGATCCCGCAGCCGGATATGGCGAAATTTATGCCTTCGACTGGAATAATGATTTTAATAATCCCATATTAAATAGTGTAACGGTTAAACCTTTTGTTGGCGGGGATCCAAATACCCCTGCTGGCAATACTGACTGGCAGGATGTGATGTATAAAACCGGCCTCGTAACAAATAATAGTTTAACGGCGTCAGCGGGTAATAAAAATTCTTCATTAGAAATCAATTTAGGATATTTTAAGAATACAGGTATGTTGAGATATACAGGTTATGAACGCATAAGCGGCAGCATCAATGCAATCACCCGTGCTTATAATAACAAAGTCACTTTTGGTGTTAATTTACGTGTTGCTAATTCTGATGAAACATTAACTGCCAGGGATCTGGGAGGGGCTACTACAACTTTTTTAGCTGTCACTTTAGCTCCCACGATTCCGGTTTATCAGAAAGATGGAGTTACTTTCGCAGGAGAATCGGGTGCCGGATATTCAGATAGAAATAATCCTTTGCACATGCAATACCTTGCAAGGTGGAACAATGCAAATCGCTTAAGTTCTTTCGGCAATATTTTCGCAGAAATTCAGCCTGTAAAAAATCTATTTTTCAGATCGAATATTGGAGCAGATAATGCCAATTACCTTAATAAAGTTATCTCGCCAACTTTTTCAGAAGGCGCGCTAAATCGCTCTACAAATAGTTTGTTGTATGACCAAAATCACTACTTAAGTATCACCTTTTCCAATACGTTGCGGTATAATTGGGATTTGAATGAAAATAATCATTTTAAATTTTTAGTAGGTACTGAGTACATCAAAACAGACTTAAAATTCCAAACAACAAGAAAAGAAGGTTTCGCACTTCAAACCCAAGACTATTTTACGCTTAGTGCAGCTACTGGAAATACAAACGTTTCGGGTGGCTCAACTGGAAACAGGTTATTTTCACAATTTGGACGTGTGGACTATAATTATGCAGATAAATACTTGGCAGCAGTCACTCTTCGTCGCGATGGTTCATCCCGTTTTGGAGCAGACAATCAATACGGTATTTTCCCCGCTGTTTCAGTAGGATGGAGAATAGATAAAGAAGAATTTATGAGGAAAAATAATTTATTTTCTGAACTAAAAATAAGGGCTGGGGTTGGCCGGGTAGGTAACCAGCAAATTGGCGATGTATCCCGTTTCGCATTATTTGATACAAGATATGGAACTACTCAGGCGCAGCTTACTGGTGGTTTTTTTGAACAATTTTATAATGTAGGTACTGCCTATTCTTTATCAGGTGCAAATACAGGTACATTGCCTTCAGGTTTTGTTCAAACCCAGGCTGCAAATCCCGCGCTAAAATGGGAAACCACAGATGAAATCAATACAGGATTGGATTTCTCAATACTGAAAAATAAGATTTCGGGTTCATTCGATTATTTTTCAAGACAAACAACCGGTATTCTTATTACCCCGCCAGTTGCAGCAGTTTTAGGAGAAGGACAAACAAAGACATTAAACGGAGCATCAAAAAGTAATAAAGGCTGGGAGTTAGTAGTTGGCTACAAGGGCGAAAGGAGTAGGAACTTTTCATATAATGTGCAACTTAATTTTAGTCACTTTAGAGATAAGATTACCAAATTGCCAGAAGACGTTCGCCCCGGTTATGCCGGTAATTTAATTCACACAATTATTGGCCATTCTCAATTTGATATTTTCGGTTATAAAACCGATGGTCTCTTCCAATCCCAGGCGGAAGTAGATAAAGCTCCCACACAAATTGGAGCAGGTCCTGGTAGAATTCGTTATGTTGATACTAATAATGATGGCAAAATTAATGATTTGGATCAAACTTGGATAGGCACTACTCTTCCAGCATTGGAATATGGAGCACGAATTGATTTGAGTTACAAAAAATTTGATTTGTCCATATTTGGTTCTGGCGTTGGAGGAAGAAAAGGATTTGATGTATATACAGTATTCAACAACTTAATGAGAAGTAGGGAAAATGTAGGGCTAGGCGTGTTTGACGGCTGGACTCCAAAACATACTAATACAAACGTTCCTGCCTTAACGCTCAAAGATAATAATAATGAAGGCCGCACTTCAGATTATTTTATAGTAAGTACATCCTATTTCAAAATGCGGAATATTCAGCTTGGATATAATCTAGTACCGAAAGCAATCTTTTCAAGAGTACGGCTTTTTGCAATGGCTGAAAATTTATTCTGGTTCAAAAACAAAAAGTATTTAAGTCCTGATCCGGAAAGAATTGATCTTGATCCGGTACCTATACCAAAAACATTAACCTTCGGAGTTAATGCAACATTTTAATTAACAAAAATAAAAATAAAATGAAAAATATAATTATAACCGCTTTTATAACCTCCGGACTTTTGTTTTTTAATTCATGTAAAAAAGCCTTAGACTATACTCCAACGGGTGTATTGTCATCATCAGATTTGAAATCCCCAACTGCAGTTGAAGGATTAGTTACTGCGTCGTATGCTGCCATTGGCAACGGAGATATGATAGGAAATATTTATAGTGGTTGGGTATATGGAAGTGTTCATTCCGATGATGCCTACAAAGGTGGTGGAGGTACTGGTGACGTAGGTGAAATAGACGCCATTGAACATTATAATTTAGTTACACCGTCTATGGGTGCTTTTGTAACCAGGAGTTGGCAAAATCTCTTTAAATCTATTGGCAGAGCCAATGTAGCGCTTCGTGCCGTTAATGCACTTTCTGATGCAGAATTTCCTCAGAAAAAAACAAGGTTGGGCGAGTTAAAATTTTTAAGAGCCCACAGCTATTTTACTCTGAAATTATTGTATAAGAACATTCCAATATTTGACGAGAAGGCTTCAGACGCAGAGGTTCTAAAAGTTTCAAATAATTTAAGCAACGAAGAATCATGGAACAAAATTGCTGATGATTTTCAATTTGCAATTGATAACTTACCTGAATCACAGCCAGAAATTGGCAGAGCAAATAAATTAGCTGCGCAGGCTTACCTCGCAAAATTGAGATTGTACCAGGCATATGAACAGGATGCCATGCACCACGTAACAAGTATCAACCAGTCAAGGTTGCAGGAAGTTGTTACCCTTACCAAAGCTGTAATTTCATCCGGAAAATATTCTTTAAGCCCTGATATCGCGGATAACTTTTTAGCTGAAACAGAGAATGGACCGGAATCAATTTTTGCGATTCAGTTTACGATAAATGATGGAACTACAGCAGGCAGGCTAAATTATGAGGATGGATTAAATTATCCTCATGGTGCGCCGCAATATGGCTGTTGCGGTTTTCATGCTGCAAGCCAGAATCTGGTAAATGCTCACACTACAGATGCAAACGGATTGCCGAATTTTAATACATTTAATAACAGCATCGCAGACCTGTTAACCGTTACAGTCGATCCACGTCTTGATCATACAGTTGGCATTGACGGACATCCATATAAGTACGATAATACAAAACCTTTTAGTAATAGTTGGGTACGCGATCCCGGCGTTTATGGAAATTTTCATACCATGCGTGACCAACAACTGGCAACCAGTTCATCTTATTTTAAAAATGGGCCATTTATTGGAACTGCAAAAAATTTTGACGTACTTCGGTACGATGATATTTTACTTATTCAGGCAGAGGCGTATATTGAATTAGGACAGCAGGATAATGCTTTGCCATTGATAAACCAGATCAGAACAAGGGCAGCTGCAAGTACCGGAAGGCTAAAGAAACTGGATGGAACTTTTCCTTCTAATTATAATATTAAACCTTATCCCGCGGCTGGCTGGACGCAAGCTTATGCCCGTATAGCTTTGCAATGGGAGAGGCGATTGGAATTTGCAACAGAAGGCTCCCGTTTCTTTGACCTCGTAAGATGGGGAATTGCAGAGCAAACTTTAAATGCATATATAAATATTGAAAAGACCAGGAGGACTTTTTTAGCGACAGCAAAGTTCACAGCAGGAAGAGATGAGTATCTGCCAATACCACAGTCTGAGATTACTTTTACTAACGGCTTGTATAAACAAAATCCGGGTTATTAATAAAATATAATTATTTTAAATATTAACATCAGATGGGAAAATCAATTTAGGTTTTTCCATCATTTTAAAATACTGCGGAATGCTTTACCTGAAAAAAAAATTATTATCAATATTCTGTTTGATAAATTTATTTGTGCTCAAAGTGCGAGCTCAAGAAGTATATCATGAGCAATACCGGCTGCAAATTCATTTTTCGCCAAAAGAACATTGGGTGAACGATCCTAATGGAATGGTTTTTTATGACAGTATTTATCATTTATTCTTTCAATACTATCCCGGTGGCACTACGTGGGGGCCTATGCATTGGGGACACGCTACCAGTACAGATTTAATTCACTGGCAAGAGCAGCCGGTTGCACTTTACCCCGACAGCCTGGGATACATTTTTTCCGGGAGTGCTGTCGTTGATAAACATAATACATCTGGCTTAGGTGCAAATGGGAAAGTACCGTTGGTTGCTATTTACACAAGCCATGATCCAGTTGGAGAAAAAGCAGGGAGGAACGATTATCAAAATCAAAGCATCGCTTATAGTTTGGACAATGGAAGGACGTGGGAAAAATTTTCAGCTAACCCTGTATTAAAAAATCCCGGCATCACAGACTTTCGCGATCCCAAGGTAATGTGGTATAAGCCGGGTAAAAAATGGGTGATGACATTGGCAACAAAAGACCGTATAACTTTTTTTTCTTCCCCTGATTTAAAGAATTGGAAAAAGGAAAGTGAATTTGGGGTTGGTATCGGGGCTCATGGTGGGGTATGGGAATGCCCCGACCTTTTTAGCCTTGACTATAATGGAAAGAAAATTTGGGTATTAGTTGTAAATCTAAATCCCGGTGGGCCTAATAAAGGTTCAGCAACACAATATTTTTTAGGTGATTTTGATGGAAATAAATTTACTCCTTTGGATACTGAAACGAAATGGCTTGACTATGGCCCTGATGAATATGCCGGCATCACCTGGAGTAATACTGGTGATAGAAAAATATTTATTGGCTGGATGAGTAACTGGATGTATGCAAGCAAGGTTCCATCATCAAAGTGGAGAAATGCAATGACCATCCCGAGGGAATTGCATTTAAAGAAAATAAAAAAAGAATTGTATGTAGCATCAAATCCTGTTTATGATCTGAAAAAAATTGAAATACATACGGACAGCGTAACGGATAAAGTGATATTAAAAAAAATTGATATAACATCCTTTATTAAAACAGGAATAACACTTCCTTGCCGCCTTGATCTTAATTTAAAAGATCTAAATGATCTTTCCATTATAGTATCAAATGATTCGGGTGAGAAATTAATTATAGGTTATGAGAAAAAATTAAATCATTATTTTATTGATCGTACTTTATCAGGTAAGGTAGATTTTAACGAAGGCTTTGCAGCAAAGCGTGCGGCTCCCCGTTTGTCCAAAACGGCCAATATGGATTTTTCTATCATCCTTGACGAAAGCTCTGTAGAGTTGTTTGCTGACAACGGCTTATCAGTAATGACAGAAATCTTTTTTCCTGAAAATCCTTATAATAAAATAGAGATTGAACCCAATAAAAAAGTTTCATTTAAAAAAATACAATATACCAGCTTGAAAAGTATCTGGAAGTAGTATAAAGATTGTTATGGGCTAGGCGTAAAAACTTTATAAGGTATAAAGCAAGATTAAGCTGAGAATGTATTAAAGGAAGACGCGCTGTGCATCTCATTGCCCTGATGATATAAAACAAAAAGCCGTCCAACTTTAGCAGCAACACGTAATGACAGTTTATAATTTAGTAAATTTGGCAAGTGAATAATCACTATCAAGGCGAAGCAACTACAGTCCGCTGAATTATAACACATAGCCATAATGATTTAAAATACTTTTCACAACACAATTAAAAATCAACATGAAAAGAAAATCATTTTTAAAGTTATCTGCAGCATTAATTGCAACACCTTTACTTTCTCCTATTGATAGTTGGGCTCAGCAGGAAAAATTAAAAAACTGGGCAGGCAATTTTGAATATAGTACTGATAAAATATATTATCCTAAATCAGTTGAGGAGGTACAGGCGTTGGTAAAAAAGTGCAGCAGGTTACGGGCTCTCGGTACAAGGCACTGTTTCAACAGAATTGCTGACAGCAAAGACAATCTTATTTCTACAAAGGAAATGAATAAGATAGTATCATTAAATGCAAATGCACATACAGTTACAGTAGAAGGTGGCATTAAATATGGAGAATTATGTCCATATCTTGATGAAAAAGGTTTTGCATTACACAACCTTGCCTCATTACCGCATATATCTGTTGCAGGTTCCTGTACTACAGCTACACATGGCTCTGGTGTTGGCAATGGCAATCTTGCATCGGCTGTTAATGCTTTGGAAATTGTTATTGCCAATGGCAATATTATTCACCTGTCACGAGATAAGGATGGAGAAAAATTTTTAGCGGCAGTGGTTAGTCTTGGTGCTTTAGGTGTGATAACAAAAGTTACCCTTGATATTCAGCCTGCATACATGATGAGACAAAATGTTTTTCTAAAACTTCCTTTAAATCAACTGAAAGAAAACTTTGAAAAAATTGTTTCAGCGGGTTATAGTGTAAGTCTTTTTACTGACTGGCAAAGTGAAAGCATAAATGAAATTTGGATAAAAAGCCGTGTTGATAATGGAATAAATTATGCTGGAGTACCTGAGTTCTTTGGCGCTAAGGCAGCAACAAAAGATCTCCATCCGATCGCAGAACTTTCCGCAGAAAATTGTACCGTACAAATGGGTGTTCCAGGACCATGGTATCAAAGGTTACCTCACTTTAAGATGGGCTTTACACCAAGTAGTGGTAAAGAATTACAGACAGAATATTTTGTTCCGCATCGCCATGCAGTTGATGCAATTTTTGCAATACAAAAAATGGGTAATAAAATTGGTCCGCATCTTTTTATTTCTGAGATACGTACTATTGCTGCTGATGATTTATGGATGAGTCCTTGCTATAAACAACCTTCCGTTACTATTCACTTTACATGGAAACAAGAGTGGGATGCAGTAAGTAAATTGATTCCTTTGATTGAAAAGGAACTTGCCCCTTTCAATGCAAAGCCACACTGGGGGAAGCTTTTCACTATGCCACCAAAAATTTTGGCATCACGTTATGAAAAGCTCCGCGATTTTAAAAATCTTATAGCAACATACGACCCACATGGGAAATTCCGTAATGATTTTTTGAATAGGACTATTTATGCTACTGCATAAATAGTTATTTTTATTTCCTGAAATCTTTCTGCCTCTTATTAAGATAGAGAGGACCTCTTTGCCAGAATATATCATTTCTATTATATACTTTAAATGAGAAGAAATAGTTATATACGCAAATGGATAGAAAGTAAACCGTGATAACAAGCGCAAGCGGATCCCTCAAAAGCAGAATTGCACGTTTTGATTATCACTGGTATTACTTATTTCTTTGAAAATGTAGTGCACTTCATTGAGCACCCACTAAATCACTTTAAGCCAAACCTATAAAATCGGAACTACATATATGTATTCCTCCATAAATGCGATTGAATATGACTATTCATAATTTAGGTCAAACTATTTTCCTTTATCGTTTCACCTGCAAACATCCACTTTTTTCCAGCTTTTTTGGCTTCTATCTTCAAAGATATACTACAGTATAATTGAAATATTAAATATAGAAGGGATAGAAATTTGATAGACCTGAAATGCTGGATTGATTTAACTGTTCCATAGGCAACTTGAAAAATATTCAAACAAATACCTGCATTAAGTTTCTATGATTCGTATTTTTGTAAAGATATGTTGCTCTTTGTAAAGATGCTTAAAGCAAAATCAAAAAATGTCCATCAGTTCGACTAAAAATTCGACTAAAAAATAAAATCCGCTTCTGTAGCGGATTTCAAAGAAAATTAGCGGACCGGACGGGACTCGAACCCGCGACCTCCGCCGTGACAGGGCGGCATTCTAACCAACTGAACTACCGATCCAAAAATTTGAATTTAAGGTGCGCGAAGATAATAAATTTTAAATTCAGCCAATCAACTTGATTGATTTTTCTCTTTATAATTGAAAATATGTCTAAAAAATTGCAAGTTTTGGTAGATTTAAATAAAATCCTGCCCATGCAAATATTTCAAAAGCAATTTCAACTTAAAGAAAGAAGAAGAGGCTTCCACTTGATCACATCAGAAATTGCATACGCACTTCCACTGATGAGTAAAATCAAAACAGGCGTTTGCCTTGTTTTTATTCTGCATACTTCCGCTTCATTAACCATAAATGAAAATGCAAGCCCTGATGTCAGGAAAGATTTTGAAAACTTTTTTGATAAAATTGTTCCGGAAAATCACCATGATTATTTACATAGTGAAGAAGGCACTGATGATATGCCTGCACATCTGAAATCTTCTTTACTTGGCACATCTGTTACGATACCTATCAGTGATGGAAAGCTTTGTCTTGGAATTTGGCAAGGGATTTATTTATGCGAGCATAGAAACAATGGGGGAAAAAGAAATATCTCGATTACCACATGGGGAGATTAGATCTGATATGAATTCTTTTCAAGAATTTAAAAAAAAATCAAAAAGCTACTTTTTTGTTTATAAGAGAAACATGTTGAATAACTTTTGCTTTTTTTTCCAAAAAAGAAATTTTTAATTATGAGCATTCATAAAATCTTTTATACACAATCAACATTTTCACTTCTGTTTAATTCTGAGGCCTTAACTTTAGCACCCTTAAAACGTAAACTGATTTCATTCTGATCAATTCTTTTTAATTTTCAAACTATGCCATCAACTCACATAAGACAATTTCTTGATTTTGAACAACCGATAAAAGAAATTTTTGACCAAATTGAAGAGAACAAAAAACTCGCTTCAAAAAATACAAAAGTCGATTATAATTCGATTATATCGCAACTTGAAGAAACAATTCTTATTAAAAGAAAAGAGATCACTGAACATCTTACACCGTGGCAAAAAGTGCAATTAAGCCGTCATCCGGACAGGCCTTACACGCTTGAATATATTTTTAAAATGTTCACCGATTTTATCGAATTACACGGCGACCGGAATGTAAAGGATGATAAAGCTATGATCGGCGGCCTTGCACAGTTTGATGGCGAAACAGTGATGGTGATAGGCCAGCAAAAAGGCACAAATACCAAGATGCGGCAAATGAGAAATTTCGGTATGGCAAATCCCGAAGGTTATAGAAAAGCCTTGAGGTTAATGCGCCTTGCCGAAAAATTCAATAAGCCAATTATCACACTGATAGATACACCGGGAGCTTTTCCCGGCCTGGAAGCCGAAGAGCGTGGACAGGGTGAAGCCATTGCCAGGAATATTTATGAAATGCTGCGCCTGAAAGTTCCAGTAATATGTATAATTATCGGTGAGGGCGCCAGTGGCGGGGCTTTGGGTATTGGGGTGGGGGATAGAGTGTTGATGCTGGAGAATTCATGGTATACAGTGATCTCGCCAGAAAATTGCAGCTCAATTCTTTGGCGTAGCTGGGCACAAAAAGAAATTGCGGCAGAACAATTAAAACTTACTTCTGATGACATGCTAAAGTTTGGCCTGGTAGATGGGATTATTCCCGAACCTCTAGGAGGCGCACATTGGAATTATGATGAAGCTGCCGCCAATTTAAAAGCATATATAAAACCAATTATTGCAGAATTGAAAGAGATCAGGCCTGAAGTGAGAATAACCCAGCGTATAGAAAAATTTGGCAAAATGGGATTTTGGGATGAATAAATTTTGATTAGGGATTACGAATTATAATTAATAATCTACCTCAACTATCTAACTATCTAAACAATTATAAACAACAAACGGTGTCGCTAAAAACTAAACTAAGAGGAACCGGAGTCGCCATTATTACTCCGTTTACAAAAAATGAAGAAGTTGATTATGACGCCCTTGAAAAGCTGATTGATCATATTATTTCCAACGGCGTAGAATATGTTGTAACCCTTGGAACCACGGGAGAAACTCCTACACTTTCAAAGAACGAGCAACAGGAAATAGTAAAGTTTACTATAGAAAAAATAAATGACCGCGTGCCCTTGGTAATTGGCATTGGAGGAAATAATACCACCAAAATTATTGATAGCTTTTCGCATTTTTCATTTGATAAGATCACTGCTGTTTTAAGCTCAAGCCCAAGCTATAATAAACCTTCGCAGGAAGGAATTTACCAGCATTATAAAGCTCTTTCTATCGCTTCTCCAAAACCCGTAATATTATATAATGTTCCGGGAAGAACAGGAAGTAATATCACTGCAGAAACTACGATAAGATTAGCAAAAGAATGTGAGAACATTGCGGGCATTAAAGAAGCGAGCGGCAATATGGTTCAATGCATGCATATTCTAAAAAACAGCCCGGAGGATTTTCTGATAGTTAGTGGCGATGATCATGTGTCGCTGCCGTTGATTGCCTGCGGAATGCAGGGCGTGATAAGCGTTGCAGCTAATTGCTTTCCCAAAGATTTTTCTGATATGGTACGGTTTGCTTTGAAAAATGATTTTAAAAATGCGCAAAAACTACATTATAAGTTGTTAGATGGATATGATCTTTTATTTGCGGAAAATAATCCTGCCGGCGTCAAAGCGTTTTTATATGAATTGAAATTTATTCAAAATGAATTACGACTTCCTTTGGTTCCATTAAGCAGAAATCTTCATCAGAAGGTGAAGGACTTTGTTCAACATTTTGCTTAGCATTTTATCTATGAAAAAATTAGCAAAGATTTTCAGGGTTATTTTTTTATGGTTTATATCTGCTTCTTCTTTAGCGCAGAATAAAGTGACATATTACGTGAAACCACCGTCTTTGTTACATTCCGCAGATCATTTATATATTGCCGGCAATTTCAATCTTTGGAATCCTGCTGATAAAAATTTTCAATTTCAAGAGACTAAAAACGGAATCGCGGCTATTACAATTTCTTTGCCTTCGGGAAATTATGAGTATAAGTTTACCAGGGGCGATTGGTCAAAAGCGGAAACCACTGCTGATGGAACGGGAATTGCAAACCGCACTTTAAATGTAAGCAGCGATACTATTATCAATATTAATATCTCCGGATGGAATGATGATTTTGCATTATCTGCTCCGCAGGAAAAAAAACATTCTGCATCAGTTAATGTAACAGTAATGGATAGTGCTTTTTTTATTCCACAATTTAATCGCACAAGAAGAATATGGCTTTATCTTCCGCCCGATTATGCTTCTTCAAAAAAACTTTATCCTGTTTTGTATATGCACGACGGCCAAAATCTTTTTGACAACGCTACTTCTTTTTCTGGCGAATGGGGCGTTGATGAATTTTTAGATTCGGTTTTTTCCAAAGGAAAAAAAGAATTTATTGTAGTAGGGATAGATAACGGTTTGGCAAACAGAATGAATGAATACAATCCCTGGAAATTTAAAAGTTTCGGAAACGGTCAGGGAGATCAATATGTTGATTTTTTAGTAAAAACATTAAAGCCGTTTATTGACAAAAACTACCATACACTTCGTGATAAAAAGAATACTTTTATCGCCGGAAGCTCAATGGGTGGGCTTATTTCCATGTATGCTGTCTTAAAATATCCATTGATATTCGGCGGTGCAGGAATTTTTTCCCCCGCATTCTGGACCGCATCAGGAGTTGACAGTACTGTGATTTCAAAATCAAAAAAAATGAATTCAAAATTATTTTTTTATGCCGGAGGAAAAGAAGGTGACAGAATGGTGCCGGATATGATGCGCATTGAAAACGAGATTAAAAAATATTCTGTTTCACCAACAAAAGAGATCATTGATCCTGATGCTAAACACAATGAAGCTGCATGGAAAAAATGGTTTCCTGCTTTTTATGATTGGATCGTTGCTAATGAATAATTTTAATTGAAAATATTATGGATTTATTCATCAATAAGTTCCAAGTTTAAGAAATGATACAACCTTGATAAGAAAAGCTTAATTAAAATTTTTTTATGAATTCACGAAGACAATTTTTACAGTCAACCGGAGCAATGGCAACTGGCTTGTTTCTGCAGCAATCCGGAGCATTTGCATTTGCTCCGAATGATTTTGTAAGTAAGCGGCCACAGGTTTCTCAAAGAAAATTTACCAGTAAGGCTGTGGAAGATGCTATAATAAAAGTTAAGAAAAAGATAGCTGATCCGGAACTGGCGTGGCTGTTTGAGAATTGTTTTCCTAACACTCTGGATACAACTGTAGATTTTGAAATAATTGATGGAAAGCCAGATACCTACGTAATTACAGGAGATATTGATGCGATGTGGCTGCGCGATAGTACTGCGCAGGTATGGCCTTATTTATCTTTAGTCAAAGATGATGATCATTTGCAGCAATTGATCGAAGGCGTTATCAACAGGCAGGTAAAATGTATTCATCTTGACAGGTATGCAAATGCTTTTTATAAAGATAAGAATAAAATCAGTGACTGGAAAAGTGATTTAACTGAAATGAAGCCCGGCATTCATGAACGCAAGTGGGAAATAGACTCGCTTTGCTATCCTGTCCGGCTTGCTCATCAATACTGGAAGCTTACAGGTCACACTGCTGTTTTCGATAAGCAATGGGAACAGTCCATAGAATTAATTGTAAAAACGTTTAAAGAGCAACAAAGGAAGAATGGGCATGGTCCGTATTCTTTCCAAAGAACTACAGCCTGGGCTACTGATGGCGTTCCCCTGGGTGGCTTTGGTTATCCTGTAAAGCCTGTGGGTTTGATCTGCTCTATGTTTCGTCCAAGTGACGATGCTACGATATTTCCTTATTTGATTCCTTCTAACTTTTTTGCGGTAGTAAGCCTGCGGCAGGCCGCTGAAATGTTATTGACGATTCATAGCAACACTACACTGGCAAAGGAATGCGCAGCACTTGCTGATGAAGTTGAGGCCGCACTTAAAAAATATGCAATTATTGCAACGCCGGAATATGGTCATATTTATGCCTACGAGGTGAACGGGTTTGGAAGCTATAATCTAATGGATGATGCCAATGTTCCCAGCCTGTTATCACTACCATACCTAAACGCAGTTAAAGAAAATGATCCATTGTATTTAAATACAAGAAAATTTGTTCTTTCTCAAAACAATCCATTCTTTTTTAAAGGAACTGCGGGAGAAGGTATTGGTGGCCCTCATGCAGGAATGGACATGATATGGCCATTGAGCATTATCGTGCGTGGCTTAACCACTAATGATCCTGGTGAAATAAAAAAATGCATTAAAATGCTTACGCATTCTAATGCAGGAACAGGTTTTATGCATGAGTCATTTAATAAAAATGATGCGTCAAAATTCACCCGCAAATGGTTCGCCTGGGCCAATACAATTTTCGGCGAGCTGGTCCTTGACACCTCAAGCAGGCATCCTGAAGTATTGAAATCAAAATTGTAATGTTTATTACATCTATGTGTACACGTTTATTTCTTATAAACTAAAATGTATTTTTTAAAGATATTACAGTATGCATGGAATTAAAATTTTTCCAAGCAAACAAGAAACATCATTTTCTTGATATAGGTTGTAATACAATTTGAGGTATCAGCTTCAAGTGATCCTATAACTTTATGAGCACAGAGGTAATTTTTAATAAGAAAGTGTTAAAATCCTTGTGTTAAGGAATTATTAAGTTTCATAACATTGCTTATCCATTTAAAAAGTTAATGAATCTTTTATATAAGTAATGTTAGATAAACAAACTGCTTACAAAAGAAAGCTTAAAAAACATCTCTATTTTTCAAAGGAGCTTTCATGCAATGATTTAAGCATTTTAACTAATAAAAGTTTACCGTTTACTACCAGATTTTTAAACGAACTGATCTCAGACGGAAGTGTGATAGAAAATGGTTATGCTAGTTCTACTGGTGGCCGCCGCGCACAGGTTTATTCATTGAAGCCAGATCTTAATTATATATTGTCTGTAGCAATGGATCAGTTAATTACTAATATTGGCATGCTCGATATGCATAATAATGTAGAAGGAAAAGTAGAAAAAATTGAATTGCCACTAAAAAATAATCCTTTTGCCTTAGAAAAATTAAGGAACTGTATAGCTGCTTTCATAAAAAAATCAGGTATTGCCAAGGATAAAATTGCGGGAATCGGCATTAGCATGCCTGGATTTGTAGACGTAAAAAAAGGAATCAATCATTCATTTTTAATCACCGGGCAGGAAAGTATTGTAAAATATATAGAATCAAAAATAGATATTCCAGTCTTGATAGACAATGATTCCAGCCTAATTGGCCTCTCTGAGCAACGCCTGGGAATAGCTGGTGATCATAAGAATGTTATGGTTATCAATATTGGATGGGGTGTTGGCCTGGGAATGATCCTTAATGGAGAATTGTTTCGCGGGCACAATGGTTTTGCCGGCGAGTTCAGTCATATTTCTGTATTTAAAAATAATAAGATTTGCAGTTGCGGCAAAACAGGCTGTCTTGAAACAGAGACATCGCTGCAGGTGATCGTTGAAAAGGCAATTGCCGGTTTGAGTAAAGGCAGAATGTCTGTCTTGAGTAACCTCTCCTTCAATCACATTGAGGAATCGTGCATGGCTATTATAGAGGCTGCCAATAACGGCGATACGTTTGCCGTAGAGCTTTTTTCAGAAGCCGGATATAACCTGGGTTTGGGAATAGCTATTCTAATTACTTTACTTAATCCGGAGCTGATTGTACTGAGCGGCAGGGGCGCAGCTGCAGGAAAGCTATGGCTGGCGCCGATTCAGCAGGCTATCAATGAGCATTGTATCCCCAAGATCGCCGAGAATGTCCAGATCAGGATTTCAACTCTTGGTAATAAAGTTGATCTTATTGGCGCCGCGGCTTTGGTGATGGAAAATTATGATACAATTCCTGTAATTCACCATAAATTAAAAGAAGTGCCTGCATAATAAATATATGAAAACAATCTTTTTACATCATAAATCAAACACAATGAAAAAACTAACTCGAAGAATTTTGCTCTGTGGATTGCTATGTTTTTTTGTGGCGATAGCATCAGCGCAACAAAGAGAAATAACCGGTACTGTAAGGGATGCAAGTGGCAACCCTGTGGAAAATGCCAGTGTTCTTGTGAAAGGGACTACGAAAGGTGAGCCTACCAATGCGGCTGGCCATTTCACTATTTCGATAAATAACCCAAAAGCTGTTTTAGTTATCAGCTCGGTCAACTTCAAAAGCAAAGAGATCACTGTTGGCCAGAATTCTGCTTTAGACATTACACTTGAAGCCGGCACAGGCTCTTTGAATGAAGTAGTGGTAACTGCCTACGGAATTAAAAAGTCAAATAAGAACCTGGGCTATTCCGAAACAACAGTTGGAGGCGATGAAATTGCGCGTACCAATACAGTTAATCCGATTACTGCATTACAGGGTAAGGTTGCAGGCGTTCAGGTAAATGTAATGAGTTCCGCAGGTGTTCAAACTTCCCCATATATTCAAATCCGGGGCGCGAAAGTATTAGGAGGGAATAACCAGCCGATTTTCGTAATTGATGGCAATGTACTTCAAAATAATATTGTAGGGGGCGATGCAGCTGATGGCGGTTCTCAGTTGAAAAACTTAAATCCTGATGATTACGAATCCATTACTGTATTGAAAGGTGCTGCTGCAACGGCAATATATGGCTCACGCGGGCTTAATGGAGCCGTAGTAATAACCACTAAAACCGGTAAAGCGGGCAAAGGTATTGGCGTTGAGTATAGCACTACTTATGCCTCTACCAATGTTTATTCACCTTTTATGAAGTTGCAGAATAGCTATGGTATGGGCTTTTATTACAGAGAAGGAAATTTTGCCCCAGACGGGACACAAACTGTCAATGATACCAATTGGGGTCCCGCTTTTGATGGTAGCATGCACCCCGCCGTTTATAATCCAGATACTTTAGTGCCTTATAAAGCGCAGCCAAATAACTGGAAAACATTTTATCAGAATGGTAAATACACTAATAATAATGTAACCCTGAGTGGAGCTGCAGGAAAAACCAATTACCGTTTTTCATACTCAAATACAAGTGATCGGGGAATTTTACCGAACAATGCATTGAACAGAAATGCTTTTGATGTGAAAATTGGTGGGGAGATAAATAAAGTTTTTTCTTTTGATATGGGACTTAATTATGCCAATACCCAAACCGAGAATTTTTATAACCAGAGCAGGTATGCATGGCCCGGTGGTGGCAACCTTGGCTTTGATGTTTTTTATATGCCAAGAAATACGGATTTTGCAACTTGGCACAATACATATCGGAATGCAGATAATTCTACCAAACCTGATAATGGCTTTGGTTATGTTGTGAGTGGTTTTTCCATTTTAGATAAAAATCATTATACTAATACTGAAAATTCTTTCCTGGGCTATCTGCAATTGAAAGCGCAGGTAAGCAACTGGTTGGATTTTAGCGCCAGGGGCAATATCAATTACCTCAAAAATTTTGCTGAAACCAAAAACTATGGAAACGGACAGTTTAATTCTGGCGGTCAATATGGTGTCAATAGCGGTTATAGCACCGCTTATAACTTATTGTTCATGGCACATGGGTTCACAAGTGTAATGAATAATGATTTGAAAATTGATGCACGTGTATTTAATGAAGATTATGGTAGTTTGTTAGGGGAAAACTATAGTGCCAGCACCAATGGAGGATTGAAAGTGCCGAATGCATTTTTCTTAGATAACTCCTTAAATTCTCTTTTTGTTGCTGGTCAAAGCAACATCAATTATGGGTATAATAATGAAAATAACACATTTGTACATGGCCCACAAGCTCCCTCGACGCGTACAATAGGTATTGCTGGAGTGATAAATTTTAATTACAAAGAGTTTTTGAATTTGGAATTAACAGCACGCAATGACTGGTTATCAACTTTAACCTATCCTGTAAATGTGCCGGGAAAAAATAACTTTTCTGTTTTTTATCCATCAGCTAACCTTTCTTATTCTTTCTATGATAATTTCAAAGAAAATATGCCATCCTGGTTATCTTCGGGTAAAATAAGAGCTTCATTAGCCCAGGTAGGAAATGCCGGGGTGGCTGGGCCGTATACGACAGGCAGTGGATATCTCCCTGGAACTACAACTAATCAGAATGGTGGTTCAATTTCGTCAGCGACACAGATCAACGGAAATGTAAAGCCAAACTATAATTTGAAACCGCAAATACAAAAAGCCCTTGAGTTAGGAACCAATTTATCTTTCTTTAAAAATTTATTGAATATCGATTTTACATGGTATAAAACCAATACCAAGAACCAGCTTTTACATATAGATGGTGTTCAGGAAACAGGATACAATAAATTTTATTTCAATGCCGGTAATATTCAGAACGCCGGGATCGAATTACTGGTGGATGTAAATCCTATTAAAACCAAAGATTGGAATCTGGATTTCTCTGTAAACCTATCTCATAATACAGGTAAAATAATTAGCTTTTATCCAGGAATAACCAAATGGAATATTACAGGTGATTATGAAGGGGCACAGGTTTGGGGATACCAGGGCGGAGCATACGGAGACCTCGTAGTTCGTGGCAGTACTGCTTTCCAGACAGATCCTAAAACCGGCTACCCTATTATACAAAATGCCAACCGGTCTACAAATACTAACCCCAATAATAAGGTTGATTTCGCCAATTATCAATATGCTTATGTAAATAGCGATTCACTTGTAAATATGGGTAAGATCGAACCAAACATGTATGCAGGATTCAATTTTAATCTGAGATATAAAAATTTCAGTTTAGCATCCCAGATTGATGGGCGTTTTGGTGGGATGGTTTATTCTGAATCGTATACTTATGCAATGGGCCAGGGAACACCTTTAGCTTCTTTGAAATATCGCGATCAGGCTCACGGCGGCGTTGCCCGTACTGATTCTTACACAGGCAAAACAGTATACAACGGAGCTGTTCCCAACGCAGTTTTCGGAGCCGGACAAAAAGGAAATACCGTCGGTAACACCAATGTTGATATAAGTGGAATGACATTCAAACAGGCTTATGATAAAGGCCTCGTAGAATCGTGGTATGCGCCCGCCTATTATGATGGTGGTTTTGGTTATAACGGGACTTATGATTGGGAAAATGGCTTAAACTATAATGGAGCGGTCGCTAAAGAATCATGGATAATGTTGCGCGAAATTACTTTAGCTTATCAATTGCCATCATCATGGATAAAGAAAACACATGTGTTTCAAGGTGCAAGGTTAGCAATATCAGCAAGAAATATTGGCTATTTGTACAATTCTTTGCCAGGCAAACAAAATCCGGAATCTGTACAAAGTAATGATCCATTTAATCCATGGATCACAGGAGGTGTTCCTTTTGCACGCACATATTCTGCTACTCTTAATGTAAGATTTTAAAAAATGGTAAAATAAAAACAATGAAACGCATCTTGGAGTATTGTTCAAAAGTTATAAAATGCTACAATTACCAGTTGCTACTAAACAACTAAAATTTTTTAAATGAAAAAGATAAATATTCATATTATAGGAGCGGTAATGATCGTAGGCTTGTTGGGGCAATCTTGTAAAAAAGAATTGATAAAAATTAATACCGACCCTACATCTTTACCTGATGTAGCACCGGAGTACCTCTTTACAGGCACTACGGCAGACTTCAATCTTACTTCGCGTACCCAATTAATCAACAGGTATACGTTCATGACTTATATGCAGTATATAGTACCTGACGGGGTCAACGCAAATTTAGGCGCAAATTATTGGGCGCCAGGTGCAAACACCGGTCCTGCTCCCTCAGTAACATACTACAGTGATTATTACTCAGGCGTAGGAGTAAGCATGAATAGGATTATTGCGAAGATTGATGCGATGTCACCAACCCAAAAAACAAGTTATGGTGATTTAAGGGCTATTTGCCAGGTTTTGAATACTTATTTGGCCTGGCAGATTGTGGACATTTATGGAGCAATGCCTTATTTCCAGGCATTTCAACCTGATAAATATCCGCTTCCCGGCTATGATTTCGATTTTACTTTGTATAAAACTTTTGATTCAACATTGAAAACGGCTGCTACTATTTTGAATAGCATTGACCCAAAAAGTCAGGTAACGCTTGGTGCCCAGGATTTTTTCTATGGTGGTGATATTCCAAGTTGGGAAGCTTTTGCAAATACTTTGCGTATTAAAATAGCGCAAAGATTTGAAAAAAGAGACCCTGCTAATTTAGCATCAGTATTAACTGATATTGCTACCAATTTCAGCAATCAAATTATTTCAGGTAATGCACAATCATTTGGATATAGTCATACCCCAGGTTGGAATACCAATGTTGATGATATTAATAATTTGCTTTTGAATTATGATGCAGGCTATGCGTTTGTTGAGTTTCTGAAATCTACAAATGATCCGCGGACTTCATTATTGCTACGGCAAAATGATTTTGGAACCAATGATGCAATTTATAATAACGTAAAAACAAGTGGAACGCCCGCAGCAATTGCAACTTTGGATTCTCCGGGGATTAATACTTCTCGTTATTGGGGCAAGCATGCTTTTCCAGCCTCCGAAGATCCAGCTTATGGATGGACAGGTGCAGGAAGATTTCAATCATTCAATATAACAGGGCAGACATCGCCTGCTTCCTTAGGTTTTCTTTCTACCATTCAAACACGTTATTTTCTTAAGGATGGTGGCTTTGGAGGTTTTGACGCGAGGTCTTCTCAGTCATTGATGCATACAGATGAGCC
Organism: Bacteroidota bacterium; assembly: GCA_030853195.1. Taxonomy (GTDB): domain Bacteria; phylum Bacteroidota; class Bacteroidia; order Chitinophagales; family Chitinophagaceae; genus Ginsengibacter. Next base: position 48,711 of record JALYVO010000027.1, read on the forward strand.
TTATGTCGATAAGACTACCATTAAAAACAGAACCTTGTATTTGACTTATGCCGAAACATGCTTCATGATGGCTGAGATTGCTCAAAAAGGCGGCAACGGTTTCGGTAAATCCGCTGAGCAATGGTATGATGCCGGTGTGCAGGCTTCTTTTGATCAGTATAAAGCTGATGGAATTACTGCAGGAGTTCCGGGAGCAGATACAGCTGTAATTGGTGATTATCTTACAAGGAACCCTTATAATGCAAGCACAGGCTTACAGCAAATATACTCCCAGGCGTGGGTTCATTTTATGACGGAACCTGAAGAATCATGGGCAATGTGGAAGCGCACGGGTTATCCACAATTTACAGATGTTAGAGTAGGAAATAATGGAAATATCGGTAATGGTTCAGGAACTGCTTATCTGGAAAGCCTTTGGAATGGGTCTCAAAATTTAATCATTCCACGTAGGGCCGCATTCACTGTTGGCAATGCGGGATCAGTTCTTAACCAGACCAGTTTTACTCAGGCGATCGCTACCATGCAAGCAAAAAATCCCGATTATGGTGTTGATGGAAATTATGCCATCGGCCGAATTTGGTGGGATATGAAATAGGTTTTTTTCTCATAATCAGTAAAAGAAGCCAACCCCTAAAAAGGTTGGCTGTCTTTTTTATATAGGATTTCCTGATCTGTCTAACCATTAGATTTGTCTTTTTGAAAAGTTGACAAATCCCTCATAAGCTATTTTATAGTTTTATAGTTTTTTCTAAAAGAATCTTTTTTTATTCTGATTCTGCCCGATAAATTTTTGGGCTCAGGCCGGTAATATTTTTAAACAATTTATTGAAATTGGAAACTGTTTTATAGCCGGAGTTATAAGCTATTTCAGAGATGCTCCAATCAGTGTCTAACAGGTATTTGCAGGCGCTTGAAATACGCACTTCATTTAGGTATTCTACAAAATGTTTTCCAGTTCTTTTTTTAAAAAGGCGGCAGAAAGATTGTTCCGTAAGATTGGCAATTCCTGCAATAGTGGAAAGGCTAATGTTGTCCATAAAATGATTTTGAACATGTTTATAAACCTCCGATAGCCTATCTGTTTCAGAATGTTTTAATTTCGGATTGTACCCGTCGCTGGTGATATAACTGGTGTCTTTTGAATGAGAAAGAAGATCCAGTATTTCAAGTAAACCAATGATTTTTTCAAAATCTTTTTTCATTAATAATTTTCTCAATTTCTGTTCCACGAGGTCTTTCGTTTTTCCGGTTATGCGAATTCCCTTTTCTGCATTTTGAAAAAACTCATTTATTTTAAAAGCTTCCTTCATGTCGTAAAAACCCTGGCTGAAAATATTTTTATTAAAATATAAAACGATCGCCTTCGCCTTCAGATGCGGAAAATCTTTATAAAAAATCTCATCATTTAGCCAGACATGTGGCAAATTACTGCCAATAAAAACCATATCGCCTGTAGCAAAAGGCTCAATGCAATCGCCAATGATGCGCCTGCCATAGCTTTCAGTGATATACACCAATTCCAGCTCCGGATGAAAATGAAATGGAGCTTTGAAAAATGCGTCATCTCTTTCAATCAATGAAAGATAACTGTTGATGCCCGGGCTAATTTCCGTTTGAAGGATCTTCATAAATTTTTATCGCTGCATAAAGATAAAACAATGAAAATTTAATCGAAATTCTACTTTTTCATTTATAGGAACAAGCACAAACGGGATTGATTAAGGGATTGCCCCGGCCTCATAAAAAAAGCGTTAAGAAAATTTGAATGATTGTCGTTAAGAAATGAAATTAATGTTACTAAAGCTGGGTTTTGCAGATTGCTGGTAAGTCCTGCTATAGCTGGGATATATTCTATCGCCCGGACTAATTTCATTTTAGACAAACATTCAAATTTTTAGCTTTTTTTATTCAGCCTTGATTTTTTTGTTATCTTTTTTGTATCAAGACAAAAAAGTAAATATAGAGTAACACAATACAGTAAGGCTTTAGATTTATGACATCACTATTTTGTATTGCTGTTTTTTTTGTACTACTTTTCATAAAATAAATTTTAGAAAAATGAAAGAGCATTCTGAACAACTGATAAGCCAAAAAATAGTTTTTGGATATTTTATTTTTAATCTTTTAGAAAGTCAATTCAAGCCGTTAATAATTTTATTATTCTCATTTATGTTACTCAATATATCAAAAGCCCAGACAACAATTCCTCTGTACAAACAAATCCCCAACAGCAGGCCTGCATTGGATTATAAAGAAAAATCGGATACCGGTTCAGATGGAGTTATCAGGATCAGCAAAGTTTCAGTTCCGGAGATTACTATTTTTCAACCAAAGAAATCTTCCCGGAAAAACACAGCAATTATAATTTGTCCCGGCGGTGGATATAGCATTTTGGCTTACAATTTAGAAGGGACTAATGTTGCAAAAATTTTGAATGATTGGGGCATCACTGCTGTGGTTCTGAAATATCGTCTACCCATGGATGTTATCATGAAAGATAAATCCATCGGCCCTTTGCAGGATGCACAACGTGCTTTGCAATACCTGAGAGAAAACGCAGAACAGTTGAATATAAATCCTAAAAGTATAGGAATTATGGGCTTTTCAGCAGGCGGCCATTTAGCGGCAACTGCGGCAACTCATTTTGGTAAAGCTTATATTGACAACCCGCATAACATTTCTCTGCGCCCCGATTTTTCTATCCTTGCTTACCCGGTAATTAGTTTCAATGATCTAATTGGCCACTTAGGAAGCAGGGACAATCTTATTGGAAAAAATCCATTATCGGATTTGATTAATAATTTTTCTACTGAATTACAAGTGACTGAAAAGACGCCGCCAACATTTTTGGTTTTGGCCGGAGATGATGATGTGGTCAATCCAGAGAATAGTATCAAATATTATGAAGCATTACTGAAAAATCATGTTCCCGCAGAAATGCATATTTATCAAAACGGTGGACATGGCTTTGGAACAAAAATTAACTGGATGCCAGGTTTGAAACTTTGGATGGAACATAATCATTTTTTGTAGGTCATCAACTTCAAAAAAGTTGACAGCTCTTGAATATACATATTTTGCACTTCCATGGAAGCTGTTACCCGACTTCACGCAAATCACACTTTGAAGAGAATTCCAAGATTATGATGTTGTTCTTTTATTATCTTTATAATTAAACATACTTCATGACTTATTTTGAAGATTACTTCAAAGCTTTACAGAACACACCCATTGATCAAATCACTGAACACAGCCATCGCACTCAATTAGAAAATTTATTGAATGCAATTGTTCAAACACACAAACTCAAAATAAAAATTTTACACGAGCCAAAAAGAGAAGAAAAATTTGGCGCTCCTGATTTTAAAATAACTTCCAGTGAAAGTATTGTTGGTTATGTTGAAAACAAAAAAATAGAAGAACTTCTTGACAAGACATTGAAAACTGACCAGCTAAAAAAATATAAAGAGTTATCGCAAAATATTCTTCTTACTAATTACATTGACTTTATTTGGATAAAAGGAGAAGAAATAAAACGTGAACAGCTTTGTTATTTGAATGGTGTTGAGAATAGGAAAAGCGTTTTGCAGCCTGATAGAATTAAAGCAGTTGAAACTCTCATACAAAATTTCTTTTCACAGGCACCGCAGCAAATTGATAATCCAAAAAAGCTTGCACATGCTTTGGCAATCAGGGCAAAATGGTTAAAAGCATTTTTAAAAGATGAACTGGAACGGCAACATAACGAAAATGATGAAGGAACATTGTCAGGGTTATACGAAACTTTTAAAACGTATATTTTTCATGAATTAACGCTGGATGAATTTGCAGATGCATTCTCCCAAAACCTTGTCTATGGCTTGTTTCTGGCGTCTTTAAATGCTGGTGTGAAAAAAGTTGATCTGTACAATGCAAAGCAATTTATCCCAGGCTCGTTTGAATTGATCAAGGAGCTGGTTAACTTTTTAGATGAACTGGAAAAGCCAGAATACAAAGAAACCAAATGGATAATTGAAGAAGTGCTTACCATCTTAAACAATATGGCAAAGGAAGCGCTGGAAAGAAAACTTTTTTATCGCAGCACAAAAAAAGAAGACCTATGGGGCGATAAAGAATATGATTTCAAAGATCCGTTCATTTATTTCTATGAAGATTTTCTTGCAGCCTATGATAAAAATTTGCGCAAAGCGAAAGGTGTTTATTATACGCCACCGCCAATTGTAAATTTTATTGTTCGTGCCATTGATGATATTATAATCAATACACTTGGTTACAGAGAAGGATTGGCAGATATGGAAAAAGTAACTGTACTGGATTTTGCAACAGGCACCGGAACTTTTTTACTGGAAATATGTAAGCAAATCTTTTCTAAAGTTCCCAGGGATAGCGCCAAAAAAAAGCTGCTCGTAAAAGAGCATATTCTTAAAAATCTTTTTGGTTTTGAATATCTGATTGCGCCTTACACCATTGCTCATCTGAAGCTTAGCCAGTTTTTAAAAGATGAAGGTTACATAATGCAGGGTGATGAAAGATTGAATGTTTTTTTGACAAACACTTTAGAACCTGCAGAAAAAAATATTCGCATACCGTTGTTGCCTGCCTTATCCGAAGAAACGAATGAAGCACAGAAAATAAAGGATAAAAAAATTCTCGTTATCACCGGAAATCCGCCATACAGCGGACATTCAAAGAACCCAAGTGAGCATAAAGTTTTTTTAAAGAAAGGAGATACTTACAATAAAAAATACCGGTGGAATACAACTACTAATAAAATTGAACCCATACCAGCCAAAGCAAGCAAAGATGGATGGTACACAGTTAAAACAGATATTGGGCAGAAGCTCATGGAATATTTTTTTGTAGATGGAATGCCTTTGGGAGAAAGAAACCCCAAATGGCTGCAGGATGACTATGTAAAATTCATTCGCTTTGCCCAGGATAAAATGGACAAGGTTGATGAAGGAATTGTTGGTATAATTACGAACCATAGATTTTTGTCAAATCCTACTTTTCCTGGGATGCGACAAAGTTTGCTAAATTCATTTAATCAGATTTACATTTTAGATCTTCATGGTAGTAACAAGCCAAAAGAAAATTCTCCTGACAATAGTATAGATGAGAATGTGTTTGATGAAATACAGCAGGGAGTTTCGATTAATTTGTTTGTAAAAAAATCCGGTCTCGAAAGGAATATCTTTTATTCTGAAATATGGGGAAGACGTAGTTTTAAATATGACAGTTGTTGGGAACAAGAAATTTCAAAAACCCCTTGGCAAAAAGTGAGCCCAACCAGCCCTTTTTATTTCTTTAAGCCACAAGATGTCACCTCGAAGGCCGAATATGAAAAAGGATGGAAAATAAAAGATATTTTCAAATTATTTGGAAATGGAATTGTAACTAAAAGAGACAAACTTGTTGTTGACGTAAGTAAAGTTGAATTAATAAGAAAATTAAATTTTTTCAAAGATGAAAATAAAACTGACGAAGAAATAAAAAAATATTTTAATGTCCCCTTGATAGATAAAGATAAGTGGAACTTAAAAAAAGCCAGAAATCATTTGCAAACAACAGGAGTAATTGAAAACAATATTGTTCCGATATATTATAGACCTTTCGACTTAGAATATATTTATTCAGACAACATTCTAGTAGCAAGGTTGGTGAAGCTAACAATGAAAAATTTTATTGAAAAAAATCTTGGAATTATATTAGGTAGGGCGGGACAGAATGTCAAAGGAAATTCTTGGGAATTAATTTTAGCTACTTCGAATCCAATTGATTTGAACATTTTTGCAAGAGGAGGAGGTACAGCATTTCCCCTATATTTATTTAATAATAACAGTAAAGAAGCTAACTTATCTATTTCTTTCATAGAGTATTTTAAAAATCTTTATCAGATAAGCTTTACACCTGAACAAATTTTGGGTTACATCTACGCCATTCTTCATAGTTCAAGATATCGTACAAAATATTCAGAGTTTTTAAAAATGGATTTCCCACGAATACCATTTACTCCTGATAAAAAAATATTTGAAGAGTTAAGTGATTTAGGTTGGCAACTAATACAGGCGCATTTATTAAATCATGCTGATGTTAAAAATCATGCTGGTATTGATTTTAAAGGAATAGGAAATGAAATAGTGGATAAAGCCGTTTGGAACAGTGGAAAACTTTTTATTAATAAAACACAATGGTTTGAGCCGGTTACCAAAGAAGTGTACGAATTTTACATTGGTGGTTACCAGGTGCTGGATAAATATTTGAAAGACCGTAAAGGGCGCAGCATTCAAAAAGAGATTTATCATATTTGCTATATTATTCAAAGCCTGCAATTCACCATTAACCAAATGAAAATTATTGATACAAAAACTTCTTCATGGATTTAAACAACTATATCGTAAAAGAATATCTCTTTATTTTTCGGAGCAAAGAGTACGAGGATCATTATATTATTTTCTTCGAGTCAGAACATTTTGCCAACCGTTATTTTGAACAGATCACAAGGTCGGGCCCTAAATATGGTATACTTCCTGAAGATGGTGTGCCTTATGGCTATCCTTATTTTCAATTAGAAAAGGTTTTGCAGGCAGACGCCAATAAGGAGTTTGTTGAATATTTACAAAATAGAATTGCCGGAGAAAAAATAGAATGCAAATTAGGTGATTATGGTTGGTACATTCTAAAGGAAATTGATGTTGAAAAATGGAAAGCTTTATACCAAACCGAACTTTCGAAACAAAGGAGAAAAATGCTGGAAGTGGGACAGAACGACAAAAAAGGAGCACAGATAAAAATGTTCTAATAAATTGCTAGCCTCCTACGCATCTTTGCGTAATTTTAAAAAACAAAGTCCATCAATTAAACCTTCCCACGAGATGTCCCTTTGAAATAAAAACGACTTTAAGTCATCCTGCAAGTCCTTTCAAATAAAATACTGTTACCCGACCTGGATTCGAACCAAGACAAGCAGAATCAGAATCTGCTGTACTACCGTTATACTATCGGGCAATAAGGAATGTAAATGTAAGAATATAATGTTTTTATTATTTGGCCAAAATCCTGAGATTAATGATGTCATCCAAAATTTAACCACACAAAAAGTATGATTCATATTATTACTTAAAACTACTTTTTCACTTATGAGGATTATTTTTTATTTTTTATTCTTTATTTCTTATTGCACCTTACTCTCACTTTCTTTTAACATCTGAATTTTTACTTTAACCGTAAATTTGAGAAATTATTTATATGAGATCTTTAATAACTTTATTTTTTATATCCGCTATGGCAACGGGCTTTGTTTCATGCGCCCAGCAGTCTCCTAAAGAAATCGACACGAAATCGGAAACAAAAAATTTATCGAAATACAGCCATGCTACTTTTGCAGCGGGTTGTTTCTGGCATGAAGAAGGATTATTTGAAAGTGTGAAGGGCGTGGAAGAAGCAATTTCTGGCTATGCTGGCGGATCAGTAAAAAACCCGGATTACGAAACAGTTTCTTCTGGTAATACAGGTTACGCGGAAACTGTTACCGTTTATTATGATCCGTCTAAAATTTCTTATGCAACATTGCTAAAAGTTTATTTTGCCGGTCAGGATCCGACCCAATCAAATGGGCAATCACCTGATTTCGGAAGTCAATACCGCTCAATAGTTTTTTATGAAAATAATTCAGAGAAAAAACAAATAGAAGATTACATACAACAATTAAATGCTTCTAAAAGATACAAAGCGCCGATTGCTGTACAGGTAATGCCTTTAACCAAATTTTGGACTGCTGAAAGCTATCACCAGGATTATATTGCCAAAAACCCCGGCAGCAGGTATGTACAATATGTTTCAATTCCTGAGATCAAAAAATTTCAAAAACAATATCCCGAATTGGTAAAGCAAGGGCATCTCTTTTAAAAAAGATGACAGGCACCGGCCACGAACTGCCGTGATAAACAATTTTATAGATTTTTAGCAAACATTATTACCAGACACTTTCCTCTTGTTAGGAAGGAACCGCAATGATAGGTACATGGCTATGATATGCAAGTTTTTTGGTATGGCTCGTTTTAAAAAGCTGCGCCAAAAAATTATGTTTGCGCGGAACGGTGATGATCGCATCTATATTTTTTGTTTCTGCAAAACGGTTGATGCCTTCTAAAAAATCAAAGGCGCGCAAAAAAGAAAATTCAGGGTGATATACGCCCAGCTTATCTTCCATTGCTTCTTTTTCTATTTTAAAATCTTCAGTAAGCTCTACATAATGCTCACTGTCCACATTCAAAATATCAAGATGAGGTTTGAAAGTGTCAAATATTTTTTTCAAAGAATTGAATGGAGTGGTGCGCGCCACGTCTTTGAAATCCGATGTGAAAACAACTTTTTTCAAGCCTGTATATTTTGCAGCCGGCGGTATGATCATAACCGGAGATTCAATATGTCTTATTACATTTAAAGTGTTGGTGCCCATAAAAACCTGCGCTATCCTTGAGCTTCCGGTAATGCCCATTATTACCATATCAATTCCGTTTCCCAAAACATAATTTGCGATATTCTCAATGAAAGAGCCTTCTTCAACTATAATCGAAATATTGTCTTTTCCTCCGGAAATTTGTTCCTGTACTTTTTTTAATTCCGATTCAGAAATCTGCTGCCGCGAACCTTCATCTTTTGCAGCCAGATATGCAAAGCTAATGCGGTTGTAAACATAGTAGAGTGTAATATGTGCGTCAGAAATTTCATTGGTTAATGCGACGGCATATTTTGCTGCATTCAGCGAAGTATCTGAAAAATCAACTGGAACAAGAAATTTTTTCATATGTAAATTTTTTGCAAAAGTAACCTATTGACACCATAAATAAAGGCATATAAGTTGAATTAAAAGCTAAAAAAATGATTTTTGAAAAATGACTATTTATAAAACAGTTTAAATGCAATTTCGTCATCTGCATTACCAATAAAAAGAGAAAAACTGCATTCGGCTTTATCACGCATTAAAATTCTTATGTTCTGTTAAGTCAAACATTAAAATGAAATTTTTTTGTCAGATTTTCCAAATAAAATTACAAGTCCAGCAACACCTAAAGCTATTTTAAAAAAAATACCAAATATTTTACCAATATGATAGGCTATTGATTCATCAGAAATATTAATCAACCCAGGATTTGTCCATTTGACTATAGCTACGATTCCCTGAATTAATACTAAAACTATAGCTGATTGTTCAATATCCAGCCCAACTTGCAGTAATACTTTTGTTGTGCGTTCGCCTTATTGTCATACAAGTTGCAAGTATTTTTTTTCAAGTGTCACGTTAAAATGAATGTCAGCTTTTAGTGCCTTAAATACTTTCAAAATTGTGTCAATTGTTGCACTGTTTGCACTGCTTTCAAGTTTAGAAATTTGTGCTTTTTGAACGCCAATAAGTTCACCCAATTGTTCCTGTGTCAGGTTGCGCTCTTGTCTTGCTGTTTTTATCATTCTTCCTAAAACGTCCATGCGAAGTTCATATTCGTATTCGTCTCTGTCCGCCGTACCTGGCTTGCCAATATATTTGTCTTTCATTTCGGCAAGTGAATATGATTTCATTGCTGTCTTTGCCATAATATTATTTTTTAAGTTTGCTGTCAAAATATTTCTTTCTGATATTAATTGCTCTTTCAATTTCGTTTGCAGGCACTTTATCCACCTTTTTAATAAAGCCGTGTGTAGCAAAAACCAATGTTTCAGTTTCGTTATCCTTGTCCCAAAATGCAAGAAACCTTATTTGTTGTCCGCCGAACTTTGTCCTAAATTCCCAAATGTCTTTTTGCAGTTTCTTGAAAAGTTTGGGGTCGTTACTTTGTTCGGCAAGGTCAATATTATAGAACACTTTCCTTGCTGCCTTCGGGTCAAGGTTAGCAATTAATTTGTCTGCTTCGTCTAAAAACCTTGTCTGAAAATATTGCAATTAAAATCGTTTCTGTAAAGATAGGGATTGTTTCTAAAATTAGAAACTATTTTTTCCCGTCAAATTTTGAAGATGGTCTGGAAAGGTGGCGCACAATCAAATATATGAGAATGGTTTCCATATTCCGAATATTGACCTAAGTTCGATATAAATTAAAAATCAATTTGCAGAGAACAAAATTTTTATTCCAGGTTAAAGCGGTTGCAATAAAATTTTGTCAAGTTTAATTTGTATTACAATCAAAATCGCAAAAAACTACTTTTTGATTTCTCCCGCTTAAAATTCAACAATAAATAATCCTGAAGCTAAATTGAAACATCTTGTGAGAAATGTGTGTACAACTAAAAAAAGCCATGCCCGTTTACAAACCTTTCTTTCTTGCAGACAACATATATT
>JALYVO010000006.1 GCA_030853195.1 Bacteroidota bacterium
TGGTTACTGCCACTGCTGCAAAGGATCTTATAGATGAAAAAGGAAAATTGTCTCCTTTTGAGAACAGGAAAAACTCAGACCTTCTTTTTCCTTTAAATGTTTTTCCATCTACCATCGCTCATAAATTTTCCAGGGAAGAAATAAGGTTATTCATAAAAAAAGCATTTGAAAAAAACAATCTTAAGGATATTGATTTTGAATTTGCTGTCACCACTGCATCTATGATGGGAGACGATTTGCAATCAAAAAAGTTTTATGAAACCTATTCTGATACAGCGCATAATAAATCAGTTGTGATTCCGCTTGATGCACCAAGCGGCAGCATGGGCGAAGGTTTGGTGCCACAGGAATACCTGATCATGGTAGTTCCTCATGTAAAAAATATTATCTGGAAACAAATGTCATGGATGGTTATTGGCGCAGTTTTTTTTACCTGCATCATTTTCACTGCATTTTTTATTACTATAAGAGCTCTTTTGAACCAGAAAAAACTTAGTGAAATAAAATCAGATTTCATTAATAACATGACACATGAATTTAAAACCCCGCTGGCTACTATTTCACTTGCAGTTGATGCTTTAAAAAATGAGAAAGTCATAAACGACAGAACTAAGATGGATTATTTTTCAGGCATAATAAAAGATGAAAATAGAAGGATGAATAAGCAGGTTGAAACCATTCTGCAGGCGGCTTTGCTTGATAAACAGGAAATCCAGTTGAATGTAAAAACATTTCATGCGAACGATTTGATTAACGCAGCAATAAATAATATTCGCCTTCCATTGGAGGAAAAAAACGGGATATTGGAATTGAATCTTAATGCTAACAATGATCTCATAAATGCAGACGATGTTCATTTTACCAACATCATCAATAACCTGTTGGATAACGCCATAAAATATTCAAAAGATGATCTCAAAATAAAGCTAACTACTATAAATTTTAATGGCCAGTTGCGTATCAAAATAGAAGACAATGGTATTGGGATGAACAAGGAAACACTGCACCGCATTTTCGAAAAATTTTATCGCGCCCACACAGGAAATCTTCATAATGTAAAAGGCTTTGGATTAGGATTAAGTTATGTAAAAAGTATCGTTGACGCGCACAAGGCAAAAATAAAAGCAGAAAGCACTCCTGGAAAGGGGAGCACTTTTACGCTTGATTTTTCGATTGTGAAAAAATTGGGCTAAAACTTTCTATTATCCATCATGATTAGTTAATCTATCATTTAGAAATAAATAAATTAAACCAAACTTCCCTCATGTCCACACAACCCAAAAAGTAGAAATTTAATTTTTTAAATAGACAAAATCCTGCAAAGTCAAATACAAAATTTCAGTTTAAAAGACATTTGAAATCATAAATACTCCTTCCTAATCTCTTTTCAGTCTCAGTTTCTGACGTACTTGCTATCATGTCTGCATAAAACTTATCCACTGCTTTTGCACAGTGAATTCACATATTTTCAATGTTAAACACCAATAATGATGCTTAAATCTTCTGCCGTAGGTCATTACAATGAAGTGGATAAAAAAGTTTATTCTTAAAATGCTTGGAAAGTGGGAAAAAGTGTTATTTTGTGGAGGCAATCATAAAATATCTCTAATTAACTCATATGACAGGCTTTATCGGTGAATACGAGGCTACCTTAGATATGAAAGGACGCTTTCTGTTACCAGCAGGTTTTAAAAAACAACTGCAGGATAGCGAAAACGATTCTTTTGTTATCAACCGTGGTTTTGAGCCATGCCTAAGCTTATACACAGCTAAAAGCTGGAAACCAATATTTTCTGAATTGAGCAACCTTAATGATTTTGATCCAAAAGTAAGGCAGTTCAGGCGCTATTTTTTAAATGGCGCTACGCAGGTCGAATTGGACAGCGCCGGAAGGCTTTTGTTACCAAAAAACCTAATGGAATATGCGAGGCTAGAAAAAGACATTGTGCTGGTTTCAGCAATTGATAAAATTGAGATTTGGGATAAAATAAAATATCAACAGTTCTTTGAAACTTTTTCACCGGAAGCATTCAGCGATTTGGCAAAAGAAGTGATGGCGGGTGATAAAACAACAAAACAATAATTATGCAAAAAGGCATTTATCATGTGCCGGTTTTGTTGCACGAAGTGATAGATGGTTTGAAAATAATTCCTTCTGGGATTTATGTGGATTGCACATTTGGCGGCGGAGGCCATAGCAGAAAAATTCTGGAGCAATTAGATTCCAATGGAAAATTAATTGTCTTTGACCAGGATGAAGATGCCCGTAAAAATGTTCCCCAGGATAAACGAGTCACCTTTATTCCTCATAATTTTCGCCATCTCGAGCGTTTTCTTCGTTTCCATAAAATTGCAAAAGTAGATGGCATTTTGGCTGACCTCGGAGTTTCGAGCCACCAGATTAATGAAGCGGAAAGAGGATTTTCAACAAGGTTCGACGCGGTGCTTGATATGCGCATGAATCAAAACGAAAAAAATACGGCGGCTGATATTCTCAAAAAATATTCTGAAGAAAAATTGCATAAAATTTTTGAACAATATGGAGAGGTTACTAATTCAAAAACACTTGCAAGAACAATTGTTGAACTAAGAAAAATACAGCCGCTTAATACAATCAATGAATTTAAAAATGCTGCTTATCCTCTTGTAAAAGGAAATCCTGAAAAATATTTCGCACAGGTTTTTCAGGCTTTAAGAATAGAAGTGAATGATGAATTCAATGCGCTCAAAGAAATGCTGGTGCAATCTGTAAACGTTTTGGAACAAAGAGGAAGGATAGCAGTACTTACTTTCCATTCATTAGAAGACAGGATCGTAAAAAGCTTTTTTAAGAATGAAAACTTTGAAGAGGAACAAACCAATGATTTATTTGGAAACACAAAACAGAATGAGTTAAAAATTATTACTAAAAAACCAATTGTTCCTTCACCCGAAGAAATTAAAATCAATCCAAGGTCAAGAAGCGCAAAGCTGCGCATTGCCGAAAAGAATTGAGAATTAAAAATCAAGGATTATAGTTGGATTATTGATAAAAAAAATGATAGTTGAGAAAAATATAAATGCTGAAAAATCTAAAAAGACACAAAAAAGGAAGTGGCGTGGATTAATGTATAATAGATGGATCGTGAAAAATATTCCATTTTATTTTTTCTTAGCCACACTTACTGTTATTTATATAGCGAATGGCCATTTTGCCGATAAGACGATCAGGAAAATAAATGCTACTGAAAAAAATCTTAAAGAAATGGAATACGAATTCAAAACAGTAAAGCGGGATGTGATATTCAGAAGTAAAGAAAGCGAGCTCACCAAAGCAGTAGAGCCGTTGGGTTTAAAGCCATTGCTGGTGCCGCCTGTGAGAATTGTGGATACTCTAAGAAATAAATAATAATGAATAATAAATAAGAAATCAGAAATAAGAAATGTGAAAATTCAAAATTGAAAATTGGAATCAAAACTCAGTCTAAACATTCTGAACTCTAAACTTTAAATTGGATATAAAAAAAGACATATTATGGCGCGTTTATCTTTGTTTTCTCGGCATCATTGTGCTGGGAGCAATCATATTAGGGCGTGCCATTTATATTCAACGAGTGCAAGGTGATTATTGGAAAAGTATTGCCAATAAACAGCATTTAAAATATATTGATATTGATGCAGAAAGAGGAAGTATTTATAGTGAAGATGGAAACATGCTGAGCACTTCAATCCCGGTTTTTGACATTTACGTTGACTTCGAGGCTGATGGCCTTCGCGAGAAAAATGGGAAAAGATTTTATCATAATCTTGATTCACTTAGCATTTCTCTTGCGAATTTATTTCAAGACGCCAATGCGGCTGGTTATAGAAAAATTTTGCTTTCCGCTTATAAAGCAAGAGCAAGATATTTTCCATTGAAAAGAAAAATTTCTTTTGAACAATTCCAGGCAATGAGAGATTTTCCGTTAGTGAGACAAGGCCGTAATAAAAGCGGATTTATAACTGATGTAAGAGATAACAGGGTAAACCCATATGTGTTGCTTGCAAATCGCACTATTGGCCTTTCACGCGGCGACACCAGCAAAAATGTTGGCCTTGAAAGATCGTATGATAGTGTGTTGAAAGGCCAGACAGGTCAGCGTCTTGTTAGATATATGGCTGGCGCTTACGTGCCTGTGGATGGAGCAGAGATTGCGCCTGAAAATGGAAAAGATATTATCACCACCATTGATACTTATATACAGGACATAGCTGAAAATGCTTTAATGAAAATGATGGTTGAAAATAATTCTCTGCATGGAACGTGTATTGTGATGGAAGTACAAACCGGAAAAATAAAAGCAATTGCGAATCTCGGGAAAAGGCCTGATGGAGAATATCTGGAAGATTATAACTATGGACTTGGAAGAAAAACAGAACCCGGTTCAGTTTTTAAAATAGCCACTTTAATTTCTTTACTTGAAGATAAATATGTGGACACTGGAAGCATAGTGGATTGTGAAGGTGGACAAAAATTATTTTACGGATTAAGAATAAAGGATTCGCATTTAGGAACAGGAAAGATAACTGTGAAAGAGGCATTCGCCCGATCATCAAACGTAGCGTTTGCAAAGCTTGGAGACGAATATTATCATAATCAGCCCGGTGTGTTTTATCAACATTTACATAGTTTAAGGCTCGATACTGTCTCAGGAATTGATATCGTAGGAGCAGCCGCGCCCTATATAAAAAAACCGAGCAGTAGATATTGGGCAAAAACTACAATTCCGTTTATGGCGCATGGCTATGAAGAATTGGTAACTCCTTTGAATTTGCTGATGGTATATAATGCTGTTGCCAACAATGGAAAAATGATGAAACCTTATCTCGTAAATTCTATTAACGATATGGGTGTAGAAATAAAATCTTTCAAGCCCCGAGTGCTTGTCGATAAAATTTGCAGTGATGAAACCCTTGGAAAACTGAGAGGATGTTTATTAGCTGTGGTAGAAAATGAACATGGAACAGGCCATGCGCTTAAAAATAATCTTTACCAGTTTGCCGGAAAAACCGGAACAGCTGTAACGGCAATGGATAACCGCGGATATAATAAGGGCGCAAAAATTTATCAATCGGCTTTCATGGGATTTTTTCCTTATAATAATCCTAAATACAGCATCGCTGTGGTAATTCAGAATGGCAGTGAATCGAAACTTGCGTATGGCGGTGTGGTTTCAGGGCCGGTATTCAAAGAAGTAGCGGATAGATTATATGCATCTAAGGTTGGCGATGATCCAATGAATCAATTTCAAAAAGAACCCGACAGCAGTTTTTATAAATTCTATGGAATGAAATCAGATCTGAATAAAATCCTGGACGCGTTCAATTATAAGAAAACAGACAGTGCATCATCAGGAATATGGAGTACCACTGTTCTCCAAAACGGAAGTGCGCAATTAACTGCAGATGACATTTCATCTGCAAAAAATAAAGTTCCAGATGTTACCGGATTAGGGTTAAAGGATGCAATCTATTTGTTAGAAAATAAAGGATTGAAAGTAATGGCATCAGGAAGAGGAAAAGTAATCTTTCAGTCACTTGCACAAAACACTGATTTTTTGAAAGGGCAATCAATAAAAATTGAATTGAATTAATGGCATTTTTGCAGCAAATATTATACAAAGTAAAAATCCTTTCTGTAACGGGCGCGTCTGTTACAGAAATAAATGATCTACAGATAGATTCACGCAAAGTGAAGCCTGGAGCAGGTTTTATTGCCATTAAAGGAACTCTGTCTGATGGACATAATTTTATTGATAGCGCGATTGAGAATGGAGCTGTATCAATAGTTTGTGAAGAGTTACCACAGAGAATCAATGAAAGAGCTCAATACATGGTTGTTGAAAATAGTGCGGTTGCAGCAGGGATTATGGCGCATAATTTTTATGGTGCGGTTACTGAAAAGATTACACTTGTTGGCGTAACAGGAACTAATGGCAAAACAACTATCGCTACTTTATTATTCAAATTATTTTCTGAATTGGGTAATAAATGTGGTTTAATAAGCACCGTTCAAAATCGGGTTGGCGATAAAATTTTGGCATCAACTCATACCACGCCGGATTCGATCAGCCTTAATCATCTGCTTGCGGAGATGTATGCTGATGGCTGCACGCACGTTTTTATGGAAGTGAGCTCACATGCATTGCATCAACATAGAATCGAAGGCTTGCATTTTACCGGCGCCATTTTTAGCAATATTACTCACGACCATCTTGATTATCATAAAACCTTTGATGAATACATAAAAGCCAAAAAGTCGTTTTTCGACTTTTTACCAGCTACTTCATTTGCATTAAGCAATGCTGATGATAAGCGTGGCGCAGTGATGCTGCAAAATTCCAAAGCAAAAAAATATTTATACAGTCTTAAAACGATGGCTGATTTCAAAGGGAAAATTATTGAGAATTCTCTTTTAGGATTAGAATTAATGATCAATGATGTGGAAGTGCATTTCAGATTAATAGGCGCTTTCAATGCTTACAATTTATTAGCGGTCTATGGCGCCGCAATATGTTTGGGCGAAAACAAAGAAGCCATTTTGCAAATATTGAGCAGCCTTGATGGCGCTGAAGGAAGATTTGATTACATCGTTTCTTCAAAAGAAAAAGTGGTGGGAATTATTGATTATGCGCATACTCCCGATGCGTTGTTGAATGTTTTGGCAACCATAAAAAACTTAAGGCAGAATGAAGAAAAAATAATTACCGTTGTTGGTTGCGGCGGCAATCGTGATAAAACCAAAAGGCCTGTAATGGCTGAGGTTGCATGTGAATACAGTGATAAAATTATTTTCACTTCCGATAATCCACGCAATGAAGATGCGGCTCAAATAATAAAAGACATGGAAGCCGGAATACCAATTATTGCACGAAAAAAATGTATCTCAATTACCGACCGGAAAGAAGCTATTAAAACTGCGGTAACACTTTCGCAAAAAAAAGATATCATTTTAATTGCCGGGAAAGGCCATGAAAAATACCAGGAAGTCAATGGAGTAAAAAATGATTTTGATGATAAGAAAGTTTTAGCAGAAATGTTGGAATTAATGGATAAGTGAATAAGAAATTAAGAAATAAGAAATAAGAAATAAGAAATAAGAAATGTGTAATAAGAAATAAGAAAATAAGTAATAAGTAATAAGAAATAACAAATGGCTTTTGCCAAATTCCTCTTTTGGAGGATTTACGAGGCCTCAATAACAACGAATGCTCTATCACCTTTTTGAATGGTTTACTAAAAACGGGATTAAATTTCCTGGCAGTGGGCTTTTCCATTTTATCACTTTCAGGGTGTTGGCGTCCGTGTTATTGTCATTGTTGATCACAACAATTTATGGCAAACGTTTGATCATGATCTTAAGAAAAAAACAAATCGGTGAGTCTGTTAGAGAGCTTGGACTGGCGGGAGAAAAAATGAAAAGTGGCACTCCAACAATGGGCGGCATTATTATTCTTCTTGCTATTTTGATCCCAACATTATTGCTTGCCAATCTTGATAAAGTGTATGTAAGATTAATGTTATTGTGTACAATTTGGCTAGGCGTTATAGGCTTTATAGATGATTATTTAAAAATAAAAGCAAGACGGGTTTCAAAAGAAAAAGGTATCCCATATAAGAAAACCAATGCCGACGGGCTTGCCGGAAAATTTAAAATATTCGGACAGGTAATTCTTGGAATTATTATCGGGGCAACGCTTTATTTCAATCCGAGCGTGGTAGTGAAAAGAGAGATAATCGGAAACAAAAGCGGAGAAGTATTCGTTCCGCAAAGAGGGGAACATAAACTTAGAGAAGATACCGTCGTTACCAATGGTGAGGTGCTCAGGTTTGTTACCGTTAAAACGCCAATCACCACTATACCATTTGTAAAAACACATGAATTTAATTATGCAAAATTGTTACCGCCAAGTTGGGAAAATTATACTTACCTCTTATATATTCTTATCGTGATTTTTATCGTGACAGCAGTTTCTAACGGGGCTAATATTACTGACGGATTAGATGGTTTGGCAACTGGCGTAAGCGCAATAATTGGATTATGTTTAGGAGTATTTGTATTTGTTAGCAGTGATGCCCGCATTGCAGATTACCTGAATATTATGTACATACCAAACCTTAGCGAGCTCTCTATTTTTATTGCGGCATTTGTTGGATCGTGTGTAGGATTTCTATGGTACAATGCGTATCCGGCACAGGTTTTCATGGGCGATACTGGAAGCCTTGCTCTTGGGGGAATCATCGCTTCATTGGCTTTTATTGTAAGAAAAGAATTGTTGATACCCATTTTTTGTTTTGTGTTTTTGGTAGAAAACTTAAGTGTAATGATCCAGGTATCTTATTTCAAATACACTAAAAGAAAATATGGTGAAGGAAAGAGAATTTTTTTGATGAGCCCGCTACATCATCATTATCAGAAGTTGGGCTATCATGAAAGCAAAATCGCGGTTCGTTTTTGGGTAGTAACTGTTTTAACAGCGGTATTTGCCGTGGTTACTTTAAAACTTAGATAAAAGGTTTGAATTAATAATTAAGAAATATGGATTCAGTCTTTATAAAAATTTTTTCTAAAACTAGAAGAGGTTAATACACACACCAATCCTGTGATAACCATTTCTGACCCGTTAAGTTCATACCGTTGAAAAACCATTTTTTTTAATTGTAATACAATTAAAAACGCGGAATGAAAAATAGAATGATAATACTTGGAGCCGGCGAGAGTGGCGTAGGCGCGGCTTTGCTGGCAAAGCAAAGCGGATTTGAGGTTTTTGTAACTGATGGCAGGTTGATCAGCCAGGTATTTAAAAATGAACTGAATGCTCATACAATTGAATTTGAAGAAGGAGGCCATACAAAAGAAAAGATCCTGGATGCTTCAATAGTTGTAAAAAGCCCGGGCATTCCTGAGAAGAATGAAATGGTGCAAGAAGTAAGGAAAAAAGGAATTGAAATAATCAGTGAAATAGAATTTGCTTACCGGTATAAAGGCGAAAGTAAAATAATCGCCATCACCGGCAGCAACGGAAAAACAACCACTACAGCGATGATCTATCATATCTGTAAAACAGCAGGGCTGGATTGCGCCGCTGTTGGAAACATTGGTTATTCTTTCGCAAGACAAGTGGCATTGGATCCAAAAATGGTTTATGTAATTGAAATAAGTTCTTTCCAGTTGGATGATATAAAAGCTTTTCGTGCGGATATAGCAATACTAACCAACATAACAGAAGATCATTTAGACAGGTATGATTACAAATTTGAAAACTATATAAAAAGCAAATTCAGAATTATAGAAAATCAAACAAAAAACGATGTTTTTATTTATAACGCAGATGATGAAATAATTAATAAATACTTAAAACAATTTTTAAACGCAACTAACCCACTACCAATAAGTATGAACAGAGAACTGCCTGAAGGCGCTTACATAAGTAATTCAGAAATGCATCTAAAATGGAAAAATGAAGAAATGACTATGAGTGTGGATGATTTTGCTGTAAAAGGAAAACACAATCAATATAACACAATGGCAGCAGGACTTTCCGCAGTTGTAATGGATTTGCGAAAAGAAAAAATCAGGGATGCGGTGCAAACATTTGAAAGCCTGGATCACCGGATGTCAACTGTGGCAACTATTAGAGGCGTGGAGTTTATAAATGATAGCAAGGCCACGAATGTGAACAGCACCTGGTATGCTCTTGAAACCATGACCAAGCCAACTATTCTTATCCTTGGCGGAGTTGATAAGGGAAATGATTATTCTTTCTTAAAAGATCTGGTGAAAGAAAAAGTAAAAGCCATTGTGTGCATGGGAGTTGACAATAGAAAAATACATGAAGGCTTTGGAAGCCAGGTCGAATTAATGGTTAACACACAGAGCGCGAAAGATGCAGTTCATGCAGCTTTTCATTTCGCAGAGAAAGGAGATGTTGTATTGTTATCTCCGGCCTGCGCAAGTTTTGATCTTTTTAAAAATTATGAAGATCGTGGAATGCAATTTATAGAAGCGGTAAAAGATTTATAAAACGTTCCCCTAAATCTCCAGAAGGGAGACTTGTGGAGTCTGTAAGTTGAAAGAGGTATTATGAAATAAAGTTTAAAAAAGGAATAAAACAAAGAGGTTTAAATTATAATGACCGAAACCAATCAAATAGTATCCAATACTTTTTCTTCTGCGCACGAAGTAGCGGGAAATATTTTGAATCGCACCAAAGGCGATAAGGTAATATGGGCGATCGTAATCATGCTTACGATGATCAGTATTCTTGTGGTTTATAGCAGCATCGGATCTCTTGCTTACAGGATGAATAAAACAACTGAAAGCTATTTATTCAGGCAGATCGGCTATATCTGCCTGGGCGTAATTATCATTTATTTTGCCCACCGGGTAAATTATACGATCTATTCTAAAGTGGCTTCTATTTTATTTTTAATTTCTATTCCGCTTTTGATTTATACTTTAAAATATGGAAGCAATATAAATGAAGCCAACCGATGGATCAAATTGCCTGTTGTTAATCTTACATTCCAAACTTCTGACCTGGCAAAGCTGGCGTTGTTCATGTACATAAGCCGTTTGCTGAGTCGCAGGCAAAACGTAATTAAGGATTTCAAGAAAGGCTTTTTACCATTAATTATCCCTGTTGGCATTATTTGTTTGTTGATTGCGCCTGCAAATTTATCGACAGCGTTATTGATCGGCGGAATTGCCCTAATGCTGATGTTTATCGGCAGGGTTAGTCTAAAACATATTCTGATTGTTGTAGGCGCTGCAATGATTCCTTTGGTTTTTTTAGTTTCCGTTGCATCACATTATTATGATAAAGAAGAACACGTTTCAAAAGATTTGCCCGCTATATTAACTTTTGGTAGAATGCCCACATGGGTAAAACGTGTTCAAAATTTTATGTATGCAGATAAAGAAGATGCATCGTATCAGATACAACAGGCTAAGATTGCCATTGCAACTGGCGGAATATTTGGTAAAGGCCCGGGCAAAAGCGAGCAAAGAAATTTTTTACCGCATCCCTACAGTGATTTTATTTATGCTATAATCATTGAAGAATATGGATTGGCAGGAGGAACTATTATCTTATTGATTTATCTTCTTTTTTTGTTTAGAAGTATCAGGCTTTTCCGCAGATGTCCGTATGCATTCGGGGCTTTCCTCGCGGTGGCATTGAGCTTCACATTGGTCATACAGGCGATGGTAAACATGGCTGTAAACGTGAACTTATTCCCAACCACAGGTGTTACGCTTCCACTAGTAAGCATGGGCGGCAGTAGCCTTTTATTTACTTGTTTTTCTATTGGTATTATTTTAAGTGTTGCGCGAAATGTAGAGCAGGCAGAAGGCAAAAGTTTGGCATTGGCAACACAACAAATTGAAGAAAGTAAAACAGAAAATAAAGAGGAGGAAGAGAATGAGGAATGAAAAAATCATAAGTAACAATGTTTCAAACCAAAGTGAATCTTTACGAATCATTATTGCCGGCGGAGGAACGGGCGGGCATATTTTCCCCGCATTAGCAATTGCAAATGCTTTAAAAAATAAAAGGCCTGAAATAGAAATATTATTTGTTGGTGCAAAAGGAAAAATGGAAATGGAAAAAATTCCCGAAGCGGGTTATAAGATAACCGGGCTCGACATTGCAGGCTACAACAGAAGTTCTTTGATACAAAATATTACACTGCCTTACAAATTAGTGCAGAGTTTTTTCCAAGTCAGAAAAATCTTAAAATCTTTCAGGCCTGCTGCGATAATTGGCGTAGGAGGATATTCTACATTTCCGGTTATAAGGCTTGCGCAAACCAGGAACATTCCCACATTTATTCTGGAAAGCAATTCTTTACCAGGGAAAAGTAACAGGATGCTGGCAAAAAAAGTAAAAGAAATTTTTGTAGCCTACGAAGGAATGGAAAAATACTTTCCCGCGGAAAAAATAAAACTAACAGGCAACCCTGTACGAAAAGTTTTTTCTCAAAAAATTTCCGGAGAAGAAGGATTGAATTTTTTTGGATTAATTCCGGGGATGAAAACTGTTTTTGTGATGGGTGGCAGTCTTGGTGCAAAAAGTATAAATGAAACAATTGATGAAAACATTGACGTTTTCAAAAAGAACAACCTGCAGTTGATCTGGCAAACGGGAAAAAATTATGCAAGCAATGCCGCAAAAGCAGAAGAAGAGAGAACGAATATTTGGACGAATGCTTTTATTAGTAAGATGGAATATGCTTACGCAGCGGCAGATGTAGTGGTGGCAAGGGCCGGGGCAATGACCATTGCGGAAATGTGTGTGGTGAAAAAAGCCGCAGTCTTTGTTCCATATCCTTTTGCAGCTGAAAATCACCAGGTAGTAAATGCCGAAAGCCTGGTAAAGAAAAACGCGGCATTGATGGTCCTTGATTCAGAAGTAAAAACCAGATTAATTCCTGTGCTTCTGGATCTGGTAAGGAATAAAAATTTGATTGAAGAATTAGAAAAAAATATTTCAAAGATGAGCAATACTAATGCGGATGAAACAATTGCCCGGGAGATTTTGGAAAGTTTAAACAAGTAAAAAAGTAGATTTTATACATTTTTCGTATAGATAATAATGAAAGATTATATAACCATATCAAGTGTTTACTTTATAGGCATCGGGGGCATTGGCATGAGTGCGCTCGCAAGATATTATTTGAGTAAAAATGTAACAGTGCGCGGCTATGATAAAACGCCAACTCCACTTTCCAAACAAATGGAAAGTGAAGGTATTGTTATTCATTATGAAGATAAGGTGGAGCTGCTTGATAAAAATGCTGAACTGGTAGTTTATACTCCGGCAATTCCGAAAGAGCATAAAGAATTTAATTATTACAAAGAACATAATTATGAAATAGCAAAACGAAGCGATGTTCTTCAGCAAATAACGAAGTCAACATTCAATATTTGCATTGCAGGAACTCATGGTAAAACGACGATAAGCACCATGGTTGCTTATATCCTGCGTCATTCCGGCTTTGGCTGCAACGCTTTCCTGGGCGGTATTTCAGTTAATTATGATACGAATTTCTGGAGCAGTGATAATAATGTTTCGGTAGTAGAAGCTGATGAATACGACAGAAGCTTTTTAAAACTAACGCCTGATATAGCTCTCATTTCAGCAATGGATGCCGATCACCTTGATATATATGGCACTTTGGAAAATATGCAGGATACATTTTTAGAATTTGCAAACCGGTTAAAACCTGGTGGTTTATTATTAACAAAATATGGCTTGACCAGAAATGAATTTCATTCGTCTAACCATATACGTTATAGTCTTCAAAATAATGCAGCAGATGCTTATGCATCAAACATTACAATGCGCAACGGCGGTTATGAATTTGGTGTAACTGCTGAAACATGGATGCTCGATAAAGTGAAATTAAATATGGGTGGAATGCACAATGTTGAAAATGCTGTAGCGGCAATTACTATAGCGAATTATCTCAAAATAGATCCGGTAAAAATAAAAGCATCAGTTGAAGCATTCAAAGGAGTTAAAAGAAGATTTGAATATATCATAAGCCCTTCTGAAGCGGAGCAAGAAAAAAATAATGTGGTTTTTATTGATGACTATGCCCATCATCCTGAAGAATTGAAAGCGTTAATAACAAGCGCGAAAAGCTTATTCAATAATAGAAAATGTACCGTTATTTTCCAGCCGCATCTTTTTTCCCGAACCAATGATTTTGCAAAGCAATTTGCTGAAAGCCTTGATAACGCTGATGAAATATTGCTTCTCCCAATTTATCCCGCAAGGGAATCACCCATTGAAGGTGTAACCAATAAATTGATTTTAGAAAAAATGAAAAATGAACATGCCTGCGTGATTAATGCCGAAAAACTACTTAAATACTTATCAGAAGATTATATAGCGTCAGTAAAAGAAAGTATGAATGGACAATTATTAATCACAGCGGGAGCAGGTAATATCGATCAGTTAATACAACCTATAAAAAAAATATTGTTGAATACTATTTAAAATGTCAGCCAATAAATACACATTCAAAAAAATCTTCGTTATCACAGTATGGATATTGCTGGGAGCGGGAACTCTTATGTTATTAGTTGCGGCAATCACTAAAAAAAATAATGAACAAATAACTGGAATTGAAATAAACATTACCGGTGTTCAAAATAATTATTTTATTGATAAAAAAGATGTTATAAAAATTCTTGAAAAAGCAAATGGTGCGAAGCTTGAAAATGCGACGGCAAGTTCTCTTGATCTTTCCGCTCTGGAAAACGATTTGCAAAATGATCAATGGATAAAAAGCGCGGAAATGTTTTTTGATAACAATAATGTGTTGCAGATAAAAATTATGGAAAGAGAACCCGTTGCCAGGATTTTCACGGTTTCCGGCTTCTCATTTTATATGGATAGTTCATTGACAAGATTGCCATTAAGTAATAAATTTTCTGCCCGGTTGCCCGTGTTTACCAATTTCCCAACGGATGTGGTGATACTAACCAAACAGGATAGTCTTCTTCTAAGCCAGGTAAAAATATTAAGTGAATTCATTATAAGCAATCCTTTTTGGATGGCGCAGATTGATCAGATAGATATAACGCCAGCCGGCACTTTTGAGCTAATTCCAAAATTAGGTAACCAAATAATTCGTTTTGGTAGCGCCAATAATTATGAAGAGAAATTCAACAAATTGCTTGCCTTTTATAAACAAGTGCAAACAAAGACCGGTTGGAACCGGTATTCAATCCTTGACCTACAGTTTAAGAACCAGGTAGTGGGTGTAAACCGAAACGCGCAGGAAATAAAAACGGATTCGTTGCGTACAATTCAGATAATGAAAAATCTTATTGCGGAAGCTCAAAAAAGTAGTAATGATTCTTTGCATGTGCAATTAAGCCAACCTGATGATGATAATGGAAACATCAATAATTCTCACGCAATAGAAACTGTACCTGATGAAAATGCTGCCAATAGTAAGAAAACTAAAGAAAGTAAAATAGATAGTTCTGCTAACCGTGTTCCTGAGAAAGCTATTAATAAAACTCCAACTCCTGTTAAACGCGGTATCACAATTAATCGTTCATCATCCAATGGAAAACCACGTCCTGCCCATGAAGAGAGAATTGTAGTAAAAAAGCCTGAGTTGAAAAAAGGGATATCTAAACAACCGGGAAAAAATATAAATCAACAACCAAAGGCAGTGATGACCCCAAAAAGCGATTATTAAAGAAATTAAAAATTAAAAAAAAAATATAGTACAACACCAATCTTAACTCTTATCTGTAGCCTAATTAAATAAAAAATTAAAGAGAAAAAACAAAAATCATGAACAACGAACAACCCATTATTGTAGGCCTCGACATTGGCACCACAAAAATCGCAGCCATTGCCGGAAGAAAAAACGAATTTGGCAAACTTGAAATTCTTGGTTTCGGTCGCGCCAATAGCAATGGTGTGCAACACGGAATGGTTTTGAACATTGATCAAACCATTAAGGCCATTCAAACAGCGTTGGAAAATTGCTATGCGAGTAATCCCAATCTTCCGATTAGCGAAGTATATGTTGGCATCGCCGGCCATCATATTAAAAGTCTGCAAACCCGTGGCGATATTGTGCGTCACGATACCGACAATGAGATCAAGCAATCTGAGATTGATCAGTTGGTAAATGACCAATATAAGACATATATTCCTGCAGGCGATCAAATTATTGATGTTATTCCCCAGGAATTTACGGTAGATAATTTTCAAAATATTCCTGATCCAATTGGATATAGCGGCGTAAAAGTTGGCGCTAATTTTCACATAATTACAGGAGATAAAAATGCCATCAGAAACATCAACCGCAGCGTAGAAAAAGCAGGATTGAAAATAAAAGATCTTGTACTTCAACCTCTGGCATCTGCCGCAGCTGTTATGTGTGAGCACGACCTGGAAGCTGGAGTTGCAATTGTTGATATTGGCGGCGGCACTACAGATCTTGCTGTTTTTTATGAAGGTATTTTAAAGCACACAGCTGTAATTCCTTTCGGTGGTGAAAATATCACAAATGATATTAAAACCGGATTAGGAGTTTTAAAAACGCAGGCAGAACAAATGAAAGTTCAGTTTGGAAGCGCACTATCCGATGAAGCAAAATCAAACACATTTATTACCATCCCGGGATTACGTGGAATGGCCGCTAAAGAAATCAGTGTGAAAAATCTTGCAGCAATTATACAGGCGCGCATGAGCGAGATTATGGATTTTGTTTCTTATCATTTAAAGCAGGTAGGCCTTGATAATAGAATGTTGAATGGCGGTGTAATACTTACTGGCGGCGGTTCACAACTTAAACACCTGATCCAGTTAACGGAATACGTAACAGGTTTAAATGCCCGGATCGGATATCCAAACGAGCATCTTGCTGCCGGGCACATTGAAGAATTGGCCAAACCTATGTATTCAACATGTCTTGGTTTGATCCTGAAAGGATATAATGATTATGAAAATAAGCGCAAACAATTTGAGCTTGAATTTAAAAAAATAAATATTCCACAAGGGCTACAACAGCCAGGCATAGACGAAATTAAAGAAGAGATCATCGAAGAAAAAAACCATGTGGTGAAACCAAGAAAAACTTTAAAAAGTTTTTTGGACTCCTGCAAAAACGGTTTAATAGAGATGTTTAAAGACGACGGAGATTCGGAATTATAAATTAAGAATTATAAATTAAGAATTACTAACCCATAAAATAAAACCCTTCGGGGAAAAGGAGAATCCTTACTATGATACATTTTGATTTGCCAAAAGAACAATCATCTATCCTAAAAGTTATAGGAATAGGGGGTGGTGGCAGCAATGCAGTTAACCACATGTACAGCCAGAATATTGATGGCGTTAATTTTATTATCTGCAACACAGATGCCCAGGCAATTGCCACGAGCAAAGTGCCCAACAAAGTTCAGCTGGGCCCACATTTAACGCAAGGCCTTGGCGCCGGAGCTAATCCAGAAATTGGCCGCGAGGCTACCGAGGAAAGCCTCGAAGAAATTAAAAGAATCCTGGAAGTAAATACCAAAATGGCTTTCATCACAGCAGGCATGGGTGGTGGAACCGGAACAGGCGGAGCGCCGATCATTGCAAAAATTTGTAAAGACCTTGGTATTCTTACTGTCGGTATTGTGACAACTCCTTTTGCTTATGAAGGTAAAAAAAGAATTGCGCAGGCAGAAGAAGGAATCAATAAATTGAAAAATCATGTAGATACTCTTCTTGTTATCAGCAATGATAAATTGCGCCACCAGTTTGGTAACCTTACCATGAAAGCAGCATTTGCAAAAGCCGACAATGTATTGGCAACCGCGGCAAAATGTATTACCGATGTAATAAATAGTACCGGTCAGATAAATGTGGATTTCGCGGATGTGTGTACGGTAATGCGTAGTGGAGGTGTAGCTATTCTTGGCAGCGCAGAATGTGAAGGTGACAACCGTGCGCAAAAGGCAATTGAGGAAGCACTTAATTCGCCATTGCTCAATGATAATGATATCCGGGGAGCTAAATGGATTTTGATCAATATTAATTCTGCCGAAGGCGAAACAGAATTTACAATGGATGAGGTGGAGATAATTCAAAATTATTTGCTATGCCAGGCTGGCGAAAATTCGGATGTAATTCTTGGATTGGGATACGATAATTCTCTTGAAAAGAAAATAGGAATAACATTAATTGCTACAGGATTTGAACATAAAGAGATGTTTGACAAAAAAGAACAGCCAGTCGCAGAAGTGAAAAAGCCTGATGAAAAAGTCGTGATGTTTCTTCAGCCGGAGGAAAAGAAAAAACCGGCTCAGCCTATTTTTCTTTTTGATGAAAAAGTTGAAGAATCTTTTAATAAAATTGAAGAAGTTGAAAAAGAAAATTTGATTGAGAAAGATTTATATGTTTTGAAAGAAGAAGATGTGGTTGCCGCGTTGCAAAAAGAAGAATTTTCTGAAAATAAAATGACGCCGAAAATAGTAAATGAACAGGAAATCGTAAACGTAGATTTAAAGAATAAAAATGAAAAAATTGTTATTAATAAATCTTCTGAAAAAAATGTTTATTTCAATTTATTTCCTATCCCTGATCCAATCCCTGAAGAAACTATGTATGCACAGCCTCAGGCTGAGGACATGACACAAAAAAATGAAAAGGAACTAAATAATAATGAGGCCGGTATCATCCCTTCGTCGGGTGGTTATTTGGCCAAACCTTCGCAAATATATGCTGAGGAAAAATCAAAACAAGAATTCAAAACTGTTGAAGAACCGGTCACATCGCTGGTTCCAAAACAAGAGGAAGATCTTATAATAGAAATGCAATTGGTGGTTAAAGAAACCCATGAATCACCAGAGGCAGAGAAGGAAAAGAAAATACACCAGGCAATGCCCATCATGACTGCTGGCGAGGAGCCGCCAATAATGGACGAAACAGATGAATTAAAGCGCCGGGCCATGGATCGTATTTCAAAGTTGAGAAACCTGTCCTTTAACGTTAACTCTGCGGATCCTAACAATGAGTTTGAATCCGTTCCAGCTTATCTCCGGCGAAATATGGAATTGCACAATTCAATTGCAAACGTAGAAAGTTTTTATACCAATTACACCGTAAAACCAGGTGAAAATAATAAAGCAGAAATAAGCACGATCAATTCATTTTTAGATGGGAAAAAACCAGATTGAGAGAAAAAGCAACAAGTCATCAGTAGCCAAAATGATCTTTGCTGATAAGGGAAATTCAATTGTTCATGCTCCCCCAAAACTCTTGTGTGTATTACTAGTATAATATGTTTATGTTACCTCTGGAGACTGGAGGTTAGCCGGGGATTTCGCTTGTTTAATATTCAATCTTATATGCCAATTGGAAGTTGGCTTCGCGTTTGTACCACCAAAAAATAATCGCAAAGAAATTATCATAAAAAGGAGAAAAGTAAATTCTTAAAAAACTACAAAAAGTTTGATTTGATATTTTCATATTGATATAACTTAAAATATAGAAATTCATATTTAAAAACTATTTATCAACAGAGAAACAGGTATTGCTTTACAATAGAATCAACTCAAATTGTGTTATAATTATCTAAAACCAATAAATATATATTGATGAAAAAAACTTTCTTCATTTTATTGGCCATCCTGGCCTCACACTTTTTAAAAGCACAAAACGATACTCAAGCAAAGGCGAGGCAAATGGTGAACAAAATGACTCTTGATGAAAAAGTGGCTGTGGTAGTCGGAATGGGAATGAAACTTCCGGGAATGGCTCAAGGGAAACCGGTAGTTGGTGAAATAGAAGACCAGGTACCCGGCGCAGCTGGCCGCACATCGGTTATATCGCATTTAGGTATTCCTTCAATTATTCTTTCTGACGGCCCGGCAGGTGTTAGAATTGCTCCTTTTCGACATGGCGATAGTTCCATATCTTACTATGCTACTGCCTGGCCGGTGGCCACTTTGATGGCTTCTACATGGGATACTTCTTTGATAAAAAAAATGGGTGTTGCTTTTGGCGGAGAAATAAAAGATTATGGCATTGATATTATATTGGCGCCTGCATTGAACATTCAGCGAAATCCATTAGGAGGAAGAAATTTTGAGTATTATTCTGAAGACCCGCTCGTGGCTGGCAGCATGGCTGCGGCAGTAGTAAACGGAATACAATCAAATGGCGTGGGTACTTCTATCAAACATTTTGCAGCAAACAACCAGGAAACCAACCGCAATGCGGTAAATACAATTGTAAGTGAAAGAGCATTAAGAGAAATTTATTTGAAGGGATTTGAAATAGCTGTAAAAAAATCACATCCCTGGACAGTAATGAGTTCTTATAATAAAATAAACGGAACTTATACTTCTGAAGAATATGATTTATTGACTACCATTCTAAGAAAAGAATGGGGTTTCAAAGGAATGGTTATGACTGATTGGTTTGGAGGTAAAGATGCTGTTGAACAACTGAAAGCAGGAAATGATTTATTAATGCCAGGCATGCCGCAGCAAACAAAAGCCATTATTGAAGCAGTGAAAAATGGAACACTCAATGAAGCTGTTTTGAATGAAAATGTGGAGAGAATATTGAAAATTATTTTTCAATCACCTACTTACAAAAAATTCCGGTATTCTGATAAACCTGATCTCAAAAAAAACGCCTCTATTTCACGGGAGGTTGCTGAGGAGGGAATGATCTTATTAAAGAATAATAACCAGGCTTTGCCTTTTAATAAAAACGTACATAACATTGCTTTATTTGGCGTCAATGGATATGAACTGATTGCAGGGGGAACCGGCAGTGGTAACGTGAATAAAGCTTATACGGTTTCTCTTTTTAAGGGTTTGTCCACAGCAGGTTATAATATAGATGCTGATTTGAAAAATACTTATATAAATTATATTAGTGCGGCTGAAAAAGTGAAGCACCCTAAGAAAAATTCTTTCGAGGAATTTATTAATCCAACACCACCTGTGCAAGAATATCCGGTTGATGTGAATGTAATTAATAAAAAAGCTAATGAAGCTGATATGGCCATTATTTCAATAGGAAGAAATGCAGGAGAAGGAAGAGATAGGAAACTGGTAGATGATTTTAATTTATCTGATACAGAAAAAACACTGATCAACAATGTATCTATGGGTTTTCATTCTCAAAATAAAAAAGTAGTGGTGGTGCTGAATATTGGGGGCGTAATAGAAGTAGCAAGTTGGAGAGATGGCCCAGATGCGATATTGCTCGCATGGCAACCCGGCCAGGAAGGAGGCAACGCAGTTACTAATCTATTAAACGGTAAGGTAAATCCTTCAGGCAAGCTGGCAATCACTTTTCCTAAAAGCTATGAAGATGTTCCTTCGGCAAAGAGCTTTCCCGGCAAAGAATTTCCCGAGCAGGCTACCATCGGTATGTTTGGTATGAAATCTACTCCTGCAGAAGTTGTTTATGATGAGGGTATTTTTGTTGGTTATCGCTATTACAACACTTTCGATGTGAAAACTGCATACGAATTTGGTTATGGGCTCAGCTATACTAATTTCACTTACAGCAATTTAAAATTAAATAGTTCCATATTTAACGGGAAGCTTATTGCGGCCATTGATATAAAAAATAGCGGAACAGTTGCGGGAAAAGAAGTAGTACAGTTATACATCAGTGCACCATCCAAAGAACAAAAAAAACCGGCTGAAGAACTACGCTCATTTGCAAAAACCAACCTGTTGAAACCTGGCCAATCACAAACAATAAAATTTATGATCAGCCCAAACGATCTTGCTTCTTTTGATACAAAAACTACATCCTGGATTGCAGAAGCAGGCTCTTATGAATTAAAAATAGGAGCTTCCTCAGCAGATATAAAACAATCCGCCAATTTCCAGGTAAAAAAAGATTTGATTGTTGAAAAAGATCATAATGTTTTAACTCCACAAGTAACGATCCCGGAGTTTCAGAAATAAGAATCTCAACTTATAAGCATTAAAGTTGCCATTCTCCCTGCACTTTGGTGTTTGGGCGATGCACCGCTTTGCGGTATTTTTGCAAACATTCAGGGCTTCAAATTTAATAAGCCAATGATGAGGGTTTTGATATGAAAGAATTTAAACGATACTTACTCACGGCGGCCTTACCTTATGCTAATGGCCCGGTTCATATTGGGCATCTGGCAGGCTGCTACCTTCCGGCAGATATTTATGCACGTTATTTAAGAGCTAAAAAAGTGGATGTGAAATTTGTTTGCGGTAGTGATGAACATGGTGTTCCTATTACCATTCGTGCGATGAAAGAAAATGTTTCACCCCGACAGGTGGTTGATAAATTCCATGCAATTATCAAAGATAGCTTTGAGCAAATGGGTATTTCATTTGATATTTTTTCACGCACTTCTAATGCTATTCATCATAAAACCGCGTCTGATTTTTTTGTGAATTTGTATGAAAAAAATTTATTTGAAGAAAGAGAAACCGAACAATATTATGATGAAGAAAGGCAAACATTTTTAGCCGATAGGTATATCATTGGCACATGCCCGGTTTGCGGAAATCCCAATGCTTACGGCGATCAATGTGAAAAATGCGGCTCTTCACTAAGCCCTGAGCAATTGATAAATCCGCGTAGCGCATTAAGTGATGCCATCCCAATAAAAAAGAAAACAAAACATTGGTATTTTCCTTTGCAGGATTATGAAAATTTCTTACGCCAATGGATACTCGAAGATCATAAAGAATGGAAAAACAATGTATACGGCCAATGCAAAAGCTGGCTGGATAAGGGTTTGCAGCCGAGAGCGATGACGCGCGACAGCAATTGGGGGATCAAAGTTCCTTTGCCGGATGCGGAAGGAAAAGTTTTGTATGTTTGGTTTGACGCACCCATCGGATATATTTCCGCTACAAAAGAATTGACCAATGATTGGAAAGATTATTGGTGTAAAGAGGATACGAAACTGGTGCATTTTATTGGGAAAGATAATATCGTTTTTCATTGTATTATTTTTCCTGCAATGCTGAAAGCGCACGGCGATTTTGTGCTGCCTGAAAATGTTCCTGCTAATGAATTTTTGAATATCGAAGGCCAAAAAGTTTCTACCAGCCGTAATTGGGCCGTTTGGGTAGATGAATATTTAAAAGATTTTCCCGGTCAGCAGGATGTGCTTCGCTATGTCCTATGCGCTAACGCGCCTGAAACGAAGGATAATGATTTTACCTGGAAAGATTTTCAGGATAGAAACAATAGTGAGTTGGTTTCTATCTTCGGAAATTTTGTAAACCGCACTCTTGTGTTGATGCACAAGCTTTGCAAAGGGAAAGTGCCGCCATTGCATACTGAAATTTTGGATGACACGGATAAGAAAATGATTGAAGAATTTGGACAAACAAAAAACAAAGTTGAAAATTTATTAGAGCAATATAAATTCAGGGAAGCTTTATATGAAGTGATCGACCTGGCCAGAAATGGAAATAAATACATGCAGGATAAACAACCGTGGATAGTTGCCAGGCAAACAAATGACGACGGACAACTGACAACCGAAGCTCAAGCGCTGGTTGATAATTCTATCCACATTTGTTTGCAACTATGTGCTAATCTTGCCATTTTTATCAACCCTTTTTTACCTTTTACCGCACAAAAAATGTGTCATCTGATGAAGGTATTTGATAAATTACTCGATTGGGAAAATGGCGGAAAACTCAAATTGTTAAGCGTTGGATATTCTTTAAGAGCGCCAGAATTATTGTTCAGGAAAATTGAAGATGCAGAAATCAATTTACAGATCGAAAAATTGAAAAGCGGATTGATAGAATCAGCGATCAGCAATCAGCAATCAGCAATCAGCATTCAATCATCAGAAACGAAAAAAGAAAATAAAATGGAAGAAAATAAATCTGAAATTGCCAATCTAAAATCTCGAATTGAATTTTCTGATTTTGCAAAAATTGATCTTAAAGCCGGAACTATTCTTTCAGCTGAAAAAGTAGAGAAGGCAGACAAATTACTGAAGCTTGAAATTGATCTTGGTTTTGAAAAAAGAATTATTCTTTCTGGTATTGCGCAACATTTTTCTCCTGAAGAAATTACAGGAAAGCAAGTGGTAGTTGTGGCCAATCTTGCACCAAGAAAAATGCGTGGAATAGAAAGCAACGGAATGATTTTGATGGCAGAAGATAAAGAGGGGAAATTATATTTTGTAAATCCGGATAAAGTGATTGAAAATGGCAGCGGTGTAAGCTGATAAGCGAAAATAAAATTCTGAATGTACGCGATTAAAAATTTTAGTATAAATATTCATTTTTAATTTTCAGAAAGATTTTATTTGGAAAAATCTACAAAATAGCTTTTCTAGTCTTCTTTGGTGGCTGCAATAAAATGATCCGTAGGGCTTGAATAAGTTTTTGAAACTTTCATTCCTATAAATTTAATCATCTCTGTGAGCAGCGCAATATCAAATACATGATGATGAAGTGAGCGGTTTTCAAAATTATGCTGCGAGCGTTTTTTGAAGTTTTCAAAAGAACCTGCATGTGGGTCGCGTTTCAAATCGTGCAATTCAAGAATTTCTTTGAAATGTGTGAGGTCATCTTCAGCTGTATTATTTTCGAAATCTTTTTTTATGTGTTCAAAAGAAGTTACTTTCCTTAAATGATCGAAGTTGCTTTCTTTGCGGGGCAACAACAAAATGATAGTTCCTCCTGGTTTGATTAGCCGCTTCCATTCCAATAAAGCTTTAACAGGGTTTGCAATATGTTCAAGATTGTTGCAGCTCAAAACAAAATCATAGATGTTATCTTTTATTTGTTGCAAGTCCGTGCCTTCAGCTATGAATTGAAAACCTTTTTTGCCGTCATACAAATAATTATTTCCTTGTTTTATCTCACCTTCCCAAATAGTTTTATTACTAAAATTAACCCCGTCAAGTGATTGAACAAAAGGATAAACCGGTAAATAATTATTCGCAGAAAAAATATTACTTGGGCCGCCAATTTCTAATCCGGATTTATTTTTTATAAAGAATTTCCACGATTTTAAATCAGGAATTTTTGAATTAAATATTTTGCAATATGCTTTCCAGATAATTACATTCAAAGGCCTTGACGAAAAGTATGTTTTTATGGTTTGCAATCTGTTAGTCATTATTACTTTATTTTAAAATTCTACATTTTGGCTTTTCACATTGTTTATGCCTTACGATCTATCAATAATTGATAACCATAAAATACCTGTGTCACTTCTTTAAACTTTCCGCGTAGCAATAAAATAATTGTTCTTGTGAAAGGTTCTATAAAAAAAGTGCAAAACCATACAACCAAATATCCACCTCGGTTAAAATGTTTTTTTGCGTATTGCAACCGGCTGCGTAAATAAAGAAAAAGACGAAACCCTTTTACAGAACTTGTTGTCCCTTCACCGCTATGAATGGCTTTTATGTTTGCATTAAAAAAAGATTTTCCTCCCATCTCTGAAAACCGCTTTGAGAAATCTACTTCTTCATAATAGACGAAAAAGCGTTCGTCGAAATAACCAACTTTTTCGAAAATGGAAAGCCGCATAAACAGAAAAGCTCCCATCAACTGATCAACATAGCGGCTACTTTTATGATCCCAATTGGTCATTATAATTCCTGGTTTGAAAACAAAAGGAGCTATTTTTGATAAACCCGTTGAATCAAAAAAAATTCCTTTTGGAGATGGAAACTTAGAACAGCTGCACGTTATATTGCCTTTATCATCGAGCAGCTGGCAACCTAAAATATCGATTTCACGATTCGCTTGTAAAAAATCTAAGCACTCTGCAAGAGTGGTGTCCAGCAACTGCGCGTCCGGATTAAGAAGTAAAACATGAGAAGAAGTACACAATTTAAAGCCCTGGTTGCAGGCTTTTGAAAACCCTATATTTTCATTATTTATTATAAAATTAATGTTAGAATCAGCGGGCATTTTATCAAGAGAAGTATCCGAAGAGTTATTATCAATAATAAAGATCTTATTTACATATTCTCTATTATCAGAATCGAGGATTGAGTAAATACATTTCCTGAGATATTCCCCGCTATTCCAATTTACGATTACTATATCTATCATTAAAAAAATTTAGAGTAAATTATTTCAGTCATAATTTTTAATATCATGTTATATAAGATTTATCGCTTCGCATTCTGGTTATAAATTTATTAATTGCTAAAAATAGCTCGGTATAAAAAACGATTTGAAGCCACGTGGAAATAAGGCTCATATATTGATCCTGAAAGAAACTCATTAGCAGAGGATATAACAAAAAGGAATAGTATACTGTGTATCTAAGATCTTTTGTTATTGAGGCTTTGTAAAATACCCAGGTGTGCAATGCACCAAATAAGCCAATCATCAGCCATGCATATATTTTACCGAAATCGCGGATATAAGGGCTGTAAAAAGTATATACATTGGTAGGATAGGGAACAAAAACAAACTCAGCAATTAAACTGCCTGTTTTAGTGTTAGGCAAAAGATCAAACTTTTGAAATCCTTTTACAAAAAAAAGTAGTGTATTCTCACCAGCATATTTTGCTTTAATATTATTTTTAATTTCTAAATCAAAAGCGTTGAGGGAAGATACCAGGTAAATGGCAGTTGCTTCTGAAATAGAATGCAGGTTTTCTTTTAGCGTATCATCTTTGTCTGCACCCTTGTTATAAATAATACCTATGGACATAAAAAGTAAAAAAAATATTAATAGTGGCCACAGGTATTTTTTTATTGAGAATCTTTTTTTGAGTAAATAACTAATACCTACATAAATTGATAAAATTAAAAAATAATAAGTTCTTCCGGTAGCAAAAATGGAATACACTAAGGCAACAATAAAACTTAGGATTGCTAACCAAACATTTTTTTTATTTCCTTGTCTCAGCAATCCATAATAATTAATTGCAAATACAACAAAGGAAAATGACGTCAGATATTTTGTAATTCCGATATCTTCATCACCATAGCTTAATTCAGTGCGTAGGCCAACAAAAAAATTATCAATATTAGATGCCAGAAAAACTCTGTAAGACGCCTGAATGTAAAATGGCAGCCCTGCAATAATTATTGTCAGGAAAATTATTCTCAATGATAAGCTGGTATTAACTTCCCTGAATTTCGGCGGCTCATCAACACGCTTTGTAATTGCCATCTTTTCAAAATATTTAGAAACTACAAACGAGCTAAGACTGAAGAAAAGTGCGCCTATAAAAATTATAAAATAAGTTTCAAGTCTTAAAGAAGATAATTGATCAAGGATGGTAAATCCAAAAATCAGATGTAGAAATAAGATCACGGTCCACAACAAAGAAAACAAAACTGCGGGATGCATTATTTTCCTATGCATTATTTCGTAGTTTACCAGAAACAATAAAAAATGTAAAAAAATAAAAATCAATTCGGTTAATATGTAAAGTTGATCATGCATGAGTGTGATCGAATATAAATTAATTTACCCGCGCTTTAATTTAAGCATCAGTGATTTTGAAAATGTCCATATCTCTGAAAAGGATAATAAAAAAAGATACACTGTAGTTGATAATAAAAATCCCAGGGGATATAATAGTTGGCCATTGAAATCTCTAAAAACTACATAAAAGCTTACCTGGGTTATAAATGCGATGATTACCATTTTCAATAGAAAATGACTTTTCAAATTTAATTCATATCTTTTTTGGGCAAGTATCGCGATCTGGAAAATAAACGTACCACAAATTACTATAAACCCCATTAATCTATAAGTACCTGTTTGCGGTATTTTGAGTATATAAAATAACAGGTTGAATCCAAACCACCAATATAAAATGGTCACGAGCAAAAAACCACTTAATTCGTAAAGTATTATTTTTTTTAAAAACTCCCTGATTTCAGCCTTGTCACCTTTGACATAAGCGGCTGTTAATATTGGAAATAAGGAAGTGACAATAGGCGAAATGATCAATGTTATGCTTCTGAACAATAAGTCAAAAATAGCCTGGTAATTTCCTTGTGCTTCTCCGCCAAAATATTTAAGCATAAACAATTTATCGATGTATGAAAGTAAATAGGAAAATACAAACCATAGTGAAAGAGGTGCGCCATATTTAAAAAAACTTTTGAATAATGGAATGGATTCTGTTTTATTTTTTTCAATATTGATTTGGTTTCTAAAATATTGATGTGCCTGATTTATTAAATAAAACAATGAAATAAAATAAGAGCCAAACACTGCGACAAATAATGAATATAAATACGGAATTCCGGAAAGTTTTAAAAGAAAAATTGCGCTGCCTACATAAGAAACTATCCTGATTGTTTCTGAGAAAATAATTTTTCTTGATAAAAAACTAGATTGAATTATGGGCAATATTGTAAATTGAATGGAGGTTGCCAACAAAACTGACGGACATAAAATTGCCAATATTAAATCATGACTGATATACCATGTTGCGAAAGAAAAAGGAATAAAAAAAATAAATTGCGTTTGTGCTGATAAGATAATTGCTTTTCTTGAAAATGAATACTTATCAGAGCTTGTGGGGTAGAAGCGAATGATACTTTGGGCGATCCAGCCGGATAAAACTGCCGTTATAATCAAAACAGCGTTTAGCCAAATTGAAAAATGGCCATATCCTTCAGCGCCAAGCAGATTTTTGAAGACAGGAATGGAAAGGCCGGAAATGAGCGCTGGCAGGATAATGCTTATCAAATAATTAAAATAATCCTTCTTAAACCTTGCAAATAATTCCATCAGAAAATCTTAAATTATTTTAATTGAATACAATTTTTTATAGAGATTTTTCCAATGAGAATAATTTATTTTAAAAATCTATATTTAGGATTGTCAGGTTTTATTATTAAAAACTTTTGATACACCTATAATTAATAAAGCTAATAATTCTGCAAAGACAGCAAACAAAATCGCCGCTTTTAATCTTCCTAATTTGATTTTTTCCATTGGATAATCGGCATGATCAATTATCTGCATCAGTGGTATTTCATTTAAATATTGAAACCGCGCAAGCTCCAGGTTTTTGAACATTTCTCCGTAAGCAGCGCCATATACCTGTATGTTTGCCTGTTGTTTTTGCACCGGAACCTGTGCTTCGGAAAATGCGGGATTAATATTTACATCCTGCACCGAAGCTTTACTGCTTATGCTGGAGTTCAAATTGCCTTTCATAGTTGCGACTCTTTGTTCAAGAATGTCAAGAGTTTCTTTTGCTTTCTTAGTCCTTATCTCGACATAAAAATTATTGGTCTCAGCTACAATCCTGTCTGTAAAATCTTTTGTAAATTTTTCATCAGGGCTGGTAATATTTACTTCATAAATACTCACTTTGCGATCGGGCCTTTGGGCTACAATGTATTTATCCGAAAACTCCTGGTAGATCTTGTATAATAAGCTGTCTTGCTGATATGAAAAGTTATTTTTAAGTTGCCCTGCGGGAAAATGTATGTTTTTTAATTTACTATCTGATTCTCTTTTTTTTGATTTATCAAGAAAATATTCTATCAGAGTATAAGGCTTATTATTGAAAGTATCCACTGAAAGAAGTACCCTTTCTACCATGCGGCGGCTTTTCATTATTTCAAGGATATTATCTCCTGAAAATATATCTTTACTTCCGCCAACATTAATTCCAAACTGCGATGCAAGGCTAAATAAACTGCCCATTCCACCGCCACTTCCTCCTTCATCTAAAGCAAACGTCAAACTGCTTTTATAAGTTGGCATTTGTTTACTTGCGTAAATTATTCCTATAATGCCTGCTAATGTTCCAACAATTAAAAAGAGCCACCATTTTCTTAATATCAATCTAATTGTTTTATTCAGAGTGATAACTGTGGATGGGCTTTTCTCCGTAGAATTTTGCATTTTATCTTCTTCTAAAGCCATAAAAATTGGTTTGATAATTTTGTTTAGGGCAGTTAGAATTTAATGACATTCGCTAATATTCCTAAAGCTGAAACTACAAGCGCCAGTTCGCCAATGCTTATTCTTGCCCGGTTACTTTTAAGTTTTTGTGGCACAAATATCTCTGAACGCGGTGTAACAGAAGGATAAGATTTGAACCATAAAAAATGCTTGACTGAAGACGCTTTGCCATCAGGCTGGAGCACCAAAGCACCGGTTTTTCTTGCATAAGGAGTAAAGCTTCCAGCTTGCTCAATGTAATATTTAAGATTCTTATTTTTCTTGTAAGGAACAATTGTAGGATAATAAACTTCACCAGATATTTTTACTAAATTGGTGCTTCTGTCTACGGTTAATATATCTCCTGCTTCAAGAGTCAGATTTTCAGAACCGCTTGGCCTCGCCATCGCGCTAGCGAGGTCAACACTTATAAGATCATAAGTTTTATATAATTCATCTTTAAGACGGGGATGAAGGGAAAGACTGTCTGTATCAATATTTAAAATCCGCTGAAAAAGCTTTTCTCTTTCAGCAACTGTTAGATTTGATTGTATGTTCCTGCGTATGGTTATTGAATTGCTATCAGCAGAGGCTTTGAATCCACCTGCCCGCGTAATCAGATCAGTTATTTTGTCTCCACTTTTTTGAAGGCTATACCGCCCCGGGCTTTTAACTTCACCTGCAATCAACACGGTCCGCTGCGCAATGTAGCCTGGTAAAGTTTTGATGATAACCATATCAAAAGGGCGCAGATATATGTCTTTGGAAATATCATTTTTATCAGACAGGTTTACATGGAATATCTCTGTTTCATTATGATTGGCTGTATTTACATTTGCATTTCTTATCCTTCTTGAAACTTCAATATTGGATGAATCACCAAATTCTGATATGCCTCCTGATGAAAGCAAAAGATCACGGAGAGAAAGGTTTTGCCTCCATTGAACCAAACCGGGATTTCTTATATTTCCTTCAATAGAAACATAATTATTATCGTTAAAATCAAAAATAGAATGAACGGATAGTGAGTCATTTTTAATTAAATAAACATCGGCGTTGCTTTCTAAAACTGAATCAAGATTAATTGAAAGCACCGTAGGCATTTTATTTTTAAAATATCTGAAAATAGATACTCTTTTAGTATAAGCGTCTACTGTGAGGCCGCCCGCTTTTTCGATTAGATTTTTTACCGTCATATTTGGTGATAGCTGATATGGCCCCGGCCTTAGTACTGATCCTGAAATAAATATACGATTACCAAATTCATCCTGTAGCTGGCGTACAATAAATTCATCGCTGCCATTTGTTTTGAACGTGCTGTATTGGTTTGCGTTTAGATCAAGAATGATTTTTTCAGTATCGGTAATTCTAATTACAGTTACGGCTCCTCTGTATCCATTGTCAGTAAAACCACCACTAAATCTGAGAAGATCAGAAAAAGTTTCATTCTCCAGCATTTCAAATTTGCCTTGTCTTTTTACGTTGCCTGAAAGTGTAACCCGGTTCTTGTAATAAGGGATCCTGATTACATCGCCTTCCTGCAAAAGGATATTATCTTTTTGATTTCCTTCTGCCAAAAAATCATATAGGTCTGCTGTTCTTATTACAGTATTTCCGCGAATAATTTGTATATCACGATAGCTTCCCATAGAAGTGGGGCCGCCGCATAAATATAAAATATTATACAAAGTAGTTAAAGATGAAACGGTATAGTTACCAGGTTTTTTCGCCTGCCCGATAACGGTAACGCGAATGCTTCTTATTTTACCAAGAGATACCTGCACTTTGGTTTGTCCTGAATTGATAGCGCGGTAAATCGTGGAAGCAAGTTTAGATCTTATTTTCTCAGAAGCTTGTTCAATACTAAGTCCGCTCACATACAAGGGCCCTACATTTGGAATATATATTTCTCCAGATTCATTGACTCGCAGGTTATATTTTTTTTCACTAAAACCATATACAGAAACTACTATTTCATCATCGGGGCCTAAAATATATCCTGCAGGAGCGGGTATGCGTAGATTCGGCTCAAAAACAAGACTATTAGTAGTAAAAAGCTCAGATCCAAAGATCGTTTCATCGTTCTTGAATTTCTGTAATGGAATTTTTTGTAAAGCGCTGTCATAGACGTGAGGCTCAGCAACATTTTTTTCCGGAACGTCCTCATTCTGTATAGGTTTTTTAGCTGCAGTAAGCAATTGCAATCTGTTGCGAAGCTTAGCAATCTGGGCTTCCGGCAGGCCCCGGTCCACGGCTATTTTATATAATTGAGATTGTGAAATTCCTGATTCAATTGCCTTATTATAAAATGACATAAGATCTTCATCACTGTAATTATCTAAATTAGTATTGCTTAGATCTTTAATATCGGATAAACTATTTTGTGCGTGTAATTGGGTTGAACAAATAAGTGTTATAAACAATAACACTGTTTTGACTATTTTCATTAATTTCCTCGTTTAAGATTCTTTGTTGTTAGGGGTCAGAGCGTAAAATTGTTGGTGAAGGTAATAATTTTGCTTTTATATTTTCACTAAAAGGGTTGCCTTACGCCACCAACTTAGTATCGGATAATACATTTAAATAAAGCGTTCTCTTATTTTTTCATATAACTCTAAAAGTAGTAAATGAAGATATTTATAATTTTTCTGATGATAATGCTTCCTGCAATAAATGCTATCGGAGGTGTTATCATCAATGTAAAAGATCTTGGCGCAAAGGGAGATGGAATTACCGATGATACAAGAGCCATACAACGTGCTATTGATAAGGCTTCGCCGCTCTCGATAACTACAATTTATTTTCCGGCAGGAATTTATAATATTGCAGCTTATACTACCACTACCAATTTTCTTGAAAATTATTGCATAAAACTACATTCTAACTTATCATTCAAAGGTGATGGCGATAGAAGCATTATTCATTTGGCAGACCATATTTTTGATAAAAGTGATACCGCTGCCAATGCTCATATTTTTTATGGAT
This sequence comes from Bacteroidota bacterium, assembly GCA_030853195.1. Classification (GTDB taxonomy): domain Bacteria; phylum Bacteroidota; class Bacteroidia; order Chitinophagales; family Chitinophagaceae; genus Ginsengibacter. Next base: position 32,403 of record JALYVO010000006.1, read on the forward strand.
CAATAGTAAAAAATATTTCTTTTTCAAATTTGCTGATCGATATGAATGGTGCAAATAATTTGGTGCCATTGAATGTTTTAAAAAATTTTTCAGCCATTTTTACTTCTTTTGGGGAAAATTATCACATTTATAATGTTACCATAAAAAATTGCGCCGGTACAAATATGATAGATATTATGAGCCAGGGAAATAATTTGGTGATAGAAAATTGCAAATTTATTAACGGCGGCAATTATGTAGGAACTCCCAAACCCAATAAAAACCAAATTGATTTTTCTTTTGTATACAGTGAATGGAGCAGTACTATTGTTAGAAATAATTTTATTCAACAACAGAATATTGATATCGCCCTTGAAAATTATTCAGGAGGAATAGAATTGCACGGAAGTAATTCATCTGCTTCCAACAATTATATTGAAGGATGCTGGCCTGCTATTTATATTACAAGCAGCAGCGGCGTATTAGAAAATGTTAGTGTAGAAAAAAATACGATCCGAAACTGTGTATATGGAATTTCTTTTTATATCAATTATCTCATTAAAAATGTTTTGATCAAAAACAATAATATTCATCTTACTCATGCCAGAAGCCCGAAAAATGATTTTTGTGTTGGAATAAAAGTTCCCAATGGAAATATAAAAGAATACAGTAAGGAATTGGCAAATTTGGCTCCTATATATAATCTCCGGATCACAGAAAACGAAATTGAAGCAGATTCTATGCAAACACTTTCGATGGGCATGTTATTGCATTCATTGCACCAAAGTAAAATTTTTAAAAACACTATAAAAAAAATGAACTATGGTGGAATTGTTTTGCAGGGAAGCAAATGGGGAACAGATTCATTATCGATAGACAATAACAGGTTTGTTGACTTTAGGCCCAATAATCATCCCACTGCTGTAGGTGGATATGTAATTATCACGGATACATATTCACCGTCAGTTACGGGCGCAAAGGGTTTCCAAAATGTGATTTTAAGTAACAATAAATTTATTGGTAATAATATAAATATAGTAAAGAAACGTGCGAAAGGTAGGTTCCCGGGAGTATTTATCGCACTTCCATCGGAAATGACCGGCGAGATCAGATTTAAAAATAATCAGTTTACCGAATCATCTGAAAAAACAGAGATAATCAAAACTGATTAAAAACTACATTTTCATTTATCCCTTGAAATCAAAATTTCTTATGGCATGAACGAGTTCTATAGATTTTCTTGTTTCCATTAGTGGAAATCCATTCCCTGCTAAAATTTCATTGTATGATTTTGTATGCAGTTCCGTAAAGCCTTCACTGAATTCAAAAGAATCGCCATCAATGTTCAAAGCCCTGTAAGTGCGCTTGCCGGCGGCTTTCACTTCGGCAGGTAATGTATTAACATCTATGCTTAGACGCCATTTTACAGAGGCTTTTTCTAATTCCAATATTCCGCTCGCAGTGTCTTTAGAATGTTCAATAACTATATTTTCGCTTACCTCGCCAAATATCCACATCAGCATATCAAAAAAATGAACGCCGATATTAGTGGCAATCCCACCACTTTTTTCAATGTCTCCCTTCCAGCTTGCAAAGTACCAATGGCCGCGGCTGGTAATGTAATCCAGGTCTACCTGGTGTTTTTTATCTTTTGGTTCAGAAGCGATCTTTTCTTTCAATGCAATTATCGCCGGATGAAGCCTTAATTGTAAAATGGTAAATATTTTATTTCCGGTTTCTTTTTCTATTTCAGCAAGCGCATCAATATTCCATGGATTGAGCACTACCGGCTTTTCACATATAACATCGGCGCCTACACGCAATCCAAATCTAATGTGTGAGTCGTGAAGATAATTGGGGCTGCAAACACTGACAAAATCAGTTTTAATTCCTTTGCGTTTTTGTTTTTCTATGTGCCTGTCGAATCGCTCAAACTCAGTAAAAAAATCTGTATCAGGAAAATAGCTATCCAATATTCCGACAGAATCATTTTTGTCTAAAGCCGCAATGAGATTGTTCCCTGTGTCTTTTATGGCTTTCATGTGCCGTGGCGCTATGTAGCCGCCAGCTCCTATTAATGCAAAATTCTTCATGCTTACTTTATTCTTTTTACTGTATTATTTTCTAATAAATATTCCTGCTTGCTTTCTTCACAAACAGCTATGTTATCCTGGTTGAAAGTTAGTTTATGCCCAAACTCACTCATCCATCCTTTTTGCCTTCCGGGATTTCCCACGATTAATGCGTAAGCTGGAACGTCTTTAGTAACTACCGCTCCGGCTCCAATGAATGCAAATTCGCCAATCGTATTTCCGCAAACAATTGTAGCATTAGCGCCGATGCTTGCTCCTTTTTTGATCAATGTTTTTTTATATTCTTCTTTGCGGCTGATAGCGCTGCGCGGATTGATCACATTAGTGAGAACCATGCTCGGGCCTAAGAAAACATCGTCTTCACAAATAACTCCTTCATAAATGCTTACGTTATTTTGAACTCTTACATTATTTCCTAAAATCACTTTGGGTGAAACCACTACGTTTTGGCCGAGGTTGCAATTTTCTCCAATAACGGCACCAGACATTATGTGACTGAAATGCCAGATTTTAGTGCCATCTCCGATTTCACAATTGTCATCAATTATCGAGGAAGGATGAACATAATATTTCATAAAATCTTATTTCTCGAGGTTTTTTAAATATTCCCCATAGCCACTTTTTTCAAATTTTTTAGCAAGAATATTTAATTGTTCTTTATCGATAAAATGCATTCTATAAGCAATTTCTTCGGGGCAGCCAATCTTAAATCCCTGGCGTTTTTCAATCACTCTTACAAACTCCGATGCATCATGTAATGATTCAAAAGTTCCTGTATCAAGCCATGCGAAGCCGCGATCTAGCACGGCCACTTTTAAATTTTTATCTTCAAGATACTTTCTGTTTACATCCGTAATTTCATATTCCCCGCGCGGTGATGGCGCGATATTTTTAGCAATTTCAACAACTGAATTATCATAAAAATATAATCCCGGAACCGCGAAATTTGATTTTGGCTTTTGAGGTTTTTCTTCAATGCTTATTGCAACCAGCTTCTTATCAAACTCAACCACACCATATCTTTCAGGATCGCTTACGGGGTAAGCAAATATAACCGCGCCATCAGGGTTGGCTGATTTTTGTAATAAGATCGAAAAACCGCTCCCATAAAAAATATTGTCTCCTAAAACTAATGCAACCGCATCTTTGCCAATAAATTTTTCCCCGATTACAAATGCCTGCGCAAGCCCGTTTGGTTTTTTCTGTACCTCATACTGAAGCTCGCATCCCCATTGGCTTCCATCGCCTAATAATCTTTCAAATTGCTCTTGGTCTTCCGGCGTTGTGATGATCAGAATTTCCCTAATACCTGCGAGCATCAATGTTGAAAGCGGATAATAGATCATCGGTTTGTCGTAAATAGGCATTAGCTGTTTGCTGATTCCCATCGTGATGGGATACAATCTTGTGCCGCTGCCGCCTGCTAATATTATTCCTTTCATTTCGAGTTGAGAGTTGAGGGTTGAGGGATTTATATGTTGAAGGATTCGCTGAACGCTTTAGATTGCTTAATCCTCCCGTAACTGGTTCTATTTTCAATCTTGATTGTAATAATTCATCTTCAGTAATAAAGGCTAAAGCCTGGCTAATTATTAATTGATTTAAAAGCTCTATTGTGCTGGAATAGGCAATAGTGTAAAAATGGGATTGATCTTTTGAACTCATTCTGCTACTTCCTTCAGCTGTGTTACTTGCTATAGAAACACTCGCCCTGCGCATTTGAGAAACTAACCCAAACTTTTCTTCCGACGGAAATTTGCTCGTTAATTTATAAATGTAAACACATAAATCCATTGCAAGTTTCCAAACCTCTAATTTTTCAAATGAATAGATGTACATATTGATCTGTTTGGTATGTTGGCTTTTTATAGTTATTTAGAGTGGATAGTTAAAAGGTTGAGGAGTAACTTTTAGTTTATGAAATCTATTCTCAACTCTCAACTCCTCAACTCTCAACCCCGTACTGCTTCTCATAATAATTCTGATAGTTGCCGCTCGTTACATCATTCAGCCATTCGTCATTCGCCAAATACCAATCTATTGTTTTTGACAACCCTTCTTCAAATTGCAACGATGGTTTCCAGCCTAATTCATTTTTCAATTTTGTGGCATCAATAGCATAACGCAGATCGTGGCCTGCACGGTCTTTAACAAATGTGATCAGTTTTTCAGAAGTTCCTTTTTCGCGCCCCAGCTTTTTATCCATTTGAACACAAAGCTCTTTGATAATGTCAATGTTTTTCCACTCATTGTGGCCGCCGATATTATAAGTTTCCCCAACTTTTCCTTTATGAAAAATAGTATCAATCGCACGAACATGATCTTCTACAAAAAGCCAGTCGCGCACATTCAATCCTTTTCCATAAATAGGAAGCGGTTTATTGTTGATAATATTATGGATACAAAGCGGAATTAATTTTTCAGGAAAATGAAACGGGCCATAATTATTGGAGCAATTGGAAATAATTACCGGCAAATGATACGTATGATAAAATGCTCTCACAAAATGATCCGAAGAAGCTTTCGATGCAGAATAAGGACTGCGCGGGTCATACGCTGTTTCTTCCGTAAAAAAACCTTGTTCGCCGAGGCTTCCATACACTTCATCAGTAGAAATATGATAAAATAATTTACCTTCAAAATTATCTTTCCATGCTTCTTTGGCAACTTGTAATAATGAAACGGTTCCTAACACATTTGTTTTTACAAAAGCCAGCGGATCAGTAATAGAGCGGTCCACATGGCTTTCCGCGGCGCAGTGTAGAACGACTGTGAAATGATATTTTTCAAAAAGAATTTTCACCAACTCCATATCTTCAATGTCGCCTTTTTCAAAAATATAATTGGGTCTATCTTCTAAGTCTTTAAGATTTTCAAGATTGCCGGCATAGGTTAGTTTATCAAGATTAACTATTTTATAATCCGGGTATTTTGTTACAAACAACCTGGTAAGATGTGAGCCAATAAAGCCCGCGCCACCGGTGATTAAAATGTTCTGCATTATTTATACTTTTTAAAAGGTTGCAAAAATATAATATTAATCGGTTAATTATTATCGCTTTAAAGGGTTGTGATTTCTTAAGCTAAATTTTTGCAACCTTAATTTCTTTTTTTCGAATATCAATTTTCTACATTTTCGCTTACGAGCTATTATAATCAATCTAATTTATTCCTTATAATACTTACTATTTCATTTGCTGCTTTTCCCTTTCCATAAATATCGGGAACATAGGTCCCGCAAGGGATTGGCAAGATGGAAGCAATTTCATTTACATCGTCAAACACTAAAGTATTCCATCCATTTTGCAGCGTTTCGGTCCATTCGGTTTCGCTCCGCAAGGTTATACATTTTTTCTGAAGCATATAAGCTTCCTTTTGCATTCCGCCACTATCTGTAATTATTGCATCAGAATAAGTTTGATAGGATAAAGATTCTACATAGCCAACCGGTTCAATAAAATGAATATTGGGATATACTTTCTTGTCTAATTTAAATGATTTCATTCGCGCCGCAGCTCTCGGATGAACTGAGAAAATTATTTTTTCATTTAAGCCTTGTAAAACCGATAATATAGATTTCAGCCTTTTTTTATTGTCAGTATTGTACGGCCTGTGCAATGTTACAAAATAATATGGATCTTTAAACAATCGTTTAATTTTATCTTTTACCAGGTGCAAAGTATCACACATTACATCGCCGCATAAAAAAATGCCTTCGTGTGTAATTCCTTCTTTCGCCAAATTATCAATGGCTTGTTGAGTAGGGCAAAATAACAATTTAGCGAAATGATCTGCTACGATCCTGTTCACTTCTTCAGGCATTTCGCGGTTAAAGCTGCGCAATCCAGCTTCGATGTGAATCAGAGGGATTCCCATTTTTGCTGCGACTAAAGCGCCTGCTAAAGTGCTGTTCGTGTCGCCATAAATCAGGATGGCATCTGGTTTTTCGTCCATGCAAACTCTTTCAATTTCGGTCATCATGATTCCCGTTTGCTCGCCCTGCGGCTTGCTTCCGCCGATGTCAAATAAATAATCCGGAGTGGCAATTTGCAGATCATTAAAAAAAACATCGCTCATATTTTTATCATAATGTTGCCCGGTATGAATGGTCAAAGCGATAAAATATTTCTGCAATTCCAATTGCATCGGAGCGTGCTTAATAAATTGAGGCCTGGCGCCAATGATGGAAATGATTTTTTTCAAATAAAAAAATTATGGTTTGATTAGAAAATTTTGGGCAATTTAATTGCTTTTGAGATAAACGCTTAAAAAACCAAATTATTCAAATGCCTGACAACTTTTCAAAAGTTGTCAAACATTTATCTTTGCATCTATGCATTATGGTTCAGTAGAAAATTTAAGTAAATCGTTTGGAATAAGAAATCTTTTTAAAAACATCAGTTTTCATATAGAGGAAGGCGATAAAATTGCGTTTGTCGCGCGCAATGGAAGTGGAAAGTCCACGCTTTTAAGAATCATTGCGGGGCTGGATACTGCAGATTCCGGAACAATCTGGATTCACAAAGATGTAAAGGTTATCATGCTTCAGCAGGAAACCATTTTTGAAAATGAAAGATCTATCTGGGATAATATTTTAAACCTCGATAACCAGGTGGTGCGTTTGGTGAAAGAATATGAAATGCTTTTGGAAGAAAATGTTCATGATGAAGGCCGCATCAGCCATTTGATAACTGAGCTTACAGAAGCGAATGCATGGAGTTTTGAAAGTGATCTCAAGCAAATCCTTGGTAAATTAAATCTCCATCATCTGAATGAACCTGTAAAAAATTTAAGCGGTGGCCAACGCAAGAGAGTAGCGCTGGCGCAGGCTTTAATAGAATCTCAACTGCATGAAGGAAAATGTTTGGTGATACTTGACGAACCAACGAATCATCTGGATGTGGAAATGATTGAATGGCTGGAAAACTTTTTGGCGAGCAATAAAAGCACTTTGCTTTTGGTGACACATGACCGTTATTTTTTAGACGCAGTTTGCAATGAGATCATAGAATTGGACGATGAAAAATTATATGTGTACAAAGGAGATTATGATTATTTCCTAGAGCAAAAATCACTTCGCCAGGAAAATCAGCAAAGCGAGCTTTTGAAAGATAAAAATATTTTCAGGAAAGAATTAGAATGGATGCGCAAGCAGCCAAAAGCGCGCACTACAAAATCAAAAAGCCGCCAGGATAATTTCTTAGAAATAGAAGAAAGAGTAGGCCAGAAAAAAGAAGCCGCTGAGGTTTCACTACAGGTGAAAATGACACGCATGGGTGGAAAGGTCCTGGAGATGAAAAAAGTATATAAAGCATTCGGCGAAAAAGTGATCATGAAAGGATTTGATTACACTTTTAAAAAAGGCGAGAGAATAGGAATAGTCGGGAAAAACGGAACAGGAAAATCTACATTTCTGAAAGTAGCGCTGGATCTTATGCCGCCCGACAGCGGAAAAATAAATCACGGCGAAACGATCGTGTTTGGAAATTTTGCGCAAGAAGGCTTGCAATATAAAGAAGATAAGAGAGCGATAGAATATGTAAAAGATTTTGCCGAATTTTTTCCATTAGCGGATGGAAGCAAAATAAGTGCAACTCAATTCATGGAGAAATTTGGTTTTACGGCGCAACAACAATTTACACCACTGAGTAAATTAAGTGGAGGTGAAAAAAGAAGATTGCATTTGCTAAGCATTCTTTTTCGCAATCCCAATTTTTTAGTGCTTGATGAACCGACAAATGATCTCGATCTGCAAACCTTGCGAACGCTCGAAGAATTTCTACAGGATTTTCCAGGATGCATTTTGATTGTGAGCCATGACCGTTATTTTATGGATCGCCTGGTAGATCATCTTTTCGCTTTTGAAGGCGATGGCGAGATAAAAGATTTCCCCGGAAACTATTCTCAATACAGGATGTGGAAACAGTTGGAAGAAAATAAGCCGCAACCTTTGATTTCAAAACCAACAACTGTTTTGCAAGAAACCAAATCAAACAATCAACCTAAACAAAAATTTTCTTTCAAAGAAAAAACCGAATTTGAAACACTCGAAAAAGAAATTTCTGCTTTGGAAAATGAAAAAAAATTACTGGAAGTGAAATTGAATAATGGTTCTATGAATTTTGAAAAATTACAGGAAATTGCTGAAAGAATAAGCGATATTATTATACTAATTGATAAAAAAGAATCAAAGTGGCTGGAGTTGAGCGAGAGGATGGGAGTGTAGAGATATGACTAAAATTATTGCATTCGGAGAATAATAAAATAGAAATAGAAATATACATGTTTTTTAATAACAAGTCTCAAAGATTAAAGAATTCCGAAGCCCCCTTTCTTGAAGGGCGTTTAGAGGAATCTGATTGGTTTTCTTCAGATATAGTTTTTAATTCTCTTTACCCGGAGCCAATCCAGGTAGTGGCGGAAAAACATTGGACACCGCTTGCTGTTGCAGTAAAAGCGGCGACGTTCCTGGCGGCTTCGCCGGATGTAAAAGTTTTAGATATTGGCAGCGGATCGGGGAAATTTTGTTTGACTGCTGCACATTATCATCCACGCACCAATTTCCATGGAATAGAACAAAGAAGTGACCTTGTAGCGCTTTGTAATACTTTGAAAGAACAGCTTGAGTTGAAAAATGTTTATTTCGATTGTGATAATATCACAAATGTAGATTTTAAAGATTTTGATCATTTTTATTTTTATAATTCTTTTTATGAAAATATTGAGGGCACACAAAAAATTGACTACAACATAGAATATTCTGAGGATTTATATGATTTATATAATCGCTATTTATACAAGCAGTTGAAAAATAAACCCTCTGGAACCCGTTTAGTTACTTACCACAGTTTTGGAACCGAAATTCCTAAAGGCTTTGAAGTGGTAAATTCAGATTATAATGAGCTTTTAAAGTTTTGGATAAAAGTTTAGTTTGAAATACAAATTCCTGGAAACATTGGAATGAATTTTGAAATCATTATCCAAACAAGCCAAAAAGTAGAAAATCAATTTTCTCATAAACATTATACAGAAACTTCCTTTACACTTCCTGTTCTCTTTAAAGCTCCCCATCCCTGCAACTCTCCTTTAATAGCTTTATTAATTGATTTAATGAGAATATAATACATCATTTGACGGTAAATCAGCCGCTGTGGAATCATCCAGATTAATTTTAAATGATTTTCCTTTTCATAAGCAAAAGCTAAGGCTGCGCCTGCAATATCTACCACGGTGAAAATAAAATAATAGATGATGATATGCGGCAAACTCGCAACCAATATACCAAGTGAAGCTGCGAGTAAACTGAGCACCAGGATAATGTCGGCTAATGGCGCAAGTATTGGTAACAGAACCTGGTAAATAAGAATATTAGGCATCGCAATCATTCCAAAGTTTTTATATTTAGGATTGAACGTGGTATCGCGGTGTTTCCAGAAACATTGCATCACACCAAAGCTCCATCGGAACCTTTGCTTTAAAAATTGCCTGAAGGTTTCGGGCGCTTCTGTATAGGAAATTGCTTCTGTACAATTTCTGATGATGTAGCCGTTTCTCAGCATTCGTATAGTAAGATCGCAATCTTCGGCAAGCGTATCGGTAGTAAATCCTCCGGCTATCAAAATAGCATCTTTTCTAAAAGCACCGATAGCCCCGGGCACTACAGTAATACAATTTAAAAGATCGAAAGCTCTACGGTCAAAATTTTGCGAAGTGATATATTCAATACTTTGCCAGCGGGTGATCATATTTATTTCGTTGCCCACTTTTACATTTCCTGCTACAGCAGCTACGTTTTCTTCATCAAATTTTTTCATCAATTGAGAAACTGCATCAGGTTTAAGTTGGGTATCGGCATCTATGCATACCACAAAATCAGCATTTGATTTTTGAATACCAAAATTCAACGCCGACGCTTTCCCACCATTGATTTTTGTAAAAACCCGCACTAATGAATTATCTTTAAAATGCTCACTTACTTTTGAAAAAGTTTCATCTTTACTTCCATCGTCTACAAAAATTATTTCAAGTTCGGGATAGTCCTGTGCAAGCATGCTGTTAACAGTTCGAATGGCATTTACTTCTTCATTAAATGCAGGAATAATTACACTAACCAATGGATATTCTTTTTTACCTGCAATAAGAAAAGCAGGAAATGAGATTGATTTTGATTTTGCTTCTCTCCGTTTCTGAATACTTGCCAAAACCGCCATGGCTATGATCCTGCCCACAGATAAAATAATCCCGGTAATAAATAAAGCGAATAAAATGTGGCCGCCCCAGTAACCTGTTTCTGCAAGAAAAAAATTAAACCTCCTGGTCCATCGGTCGCGGGAAGTAGCTACTCTCGGCATTACTTCATCTTTTGTTTTTCCCATCAGGTCGGCTACCGTTGTGAACACATATCCTTTCTTTTTAAAATAATCAATGATCCTGGGCAAAGCCTCCACGGTAGCTTCCCTTGTATCGCCTCCCGCATCATGTAGCAAAATAATACTTGCATTGCCTGCCAGCACCTGGTTCACGACTCTTTGAAAAACACTATCTGACGAAACCCCGGCTACCCAATCATTAGGATCTATACTTTCATTGATGGTTAAATAGTTTTCATTCCTGCTTCTCTGTATAGGCGCAAGCTCTTCATAAGTCTGAGGCTCAGAGTCAGCGTTATAAGGCGCCCTGAATAAGATCGTAGAATGGCCGGTGATGCTTTCTATCAAAAGCCGGGTAAGCTTCATCTCAAGCGCAGCTCTTCCCAGGCTCATGTCGGCAATGTTATGATGGGTAAAAGTATGATTGCCTAATTCAAAGCCATCTTTAAATTCTCTTTGCACAATCGGAATATTTTGTTCTGCGTTGATACCGACCAAAAAGAATGTCGCGGGCACCTTTTCTCGTTCAAGAATGCTCAGTATCTTAGGCGTCCATTCGCTGCTGGGGCCATCATCAAAAGTAAGTATCAGCTTGTGTCCTTTTCCTACCGTTGTATCTTCTGCAAATTTCCTGATAACATATCCTGATGGAAGCTGCACATACTTCTGCTCAGCGATCAGCTGCTCTGAACTGTCAATTTCAAGATTGATTTTTCCGGGCTGGGGCGAATAAATAATATCAAGCACTTCACCTTCACCCTGAAAACCTACATTATTTAAAATGACCGGAATGGTTTTCAATGAATCAAAATTGAAAGGATTGAGTTGTAATGCTGCATTGCTCAGGCTTCGGCTGTAATATTTCCATATACGCCGGTCTTCGCTGCCAAGGCGCCACAATGCCGTTCCTGCTGTTGGAAATTCATCGCTGAACCTCAAAACATTAAACGCTGTGGCGGCATCCGTAAACCAAACTTCATGATGGATCTTATTGGTAGAATCTGAATTATCTTCAGTGATATAATTGTAATGAAGATTGTAGGAATCATTATCATAAATGATTTTGGCATTTAGTGTTTTTGCTTTATTTATGGCATCATTGTAAGTAATTGCCCCTTCGTTTTTCCCGTCGGCCCAGCTGTAACCGAATCCTCCAATGCCGAGTATTATTTTTGAAGGATCTATCCTGTCTGCCGTCCACGAAACCGCATCTTCAATCCATTTTTGCGCACTTACAGGTCCTGGCCCTGTTGAATTATTATATTGATCATAAGCCATTAAAATAACGTAATCATTGTAGGCGGATAATTTCGTGTAGTCATAGTCGTTATTCTTAGGCTCCACATCCATGCTTACCAGTAAATTTTTTGCATGAAGCGTTTCATATAGTTTCTTTTGAAATGAAGAAAGTGGCTCGTTCGTTTTTTCAATCAGTTCTTCAAAATCTATATTAATACCGGCAAAATGATAGAATGAAAGTGTATCGGCAACCTGCTCAATAAACTTGTTCATCAAAACAGTATCATTTAGAATTTTGTGCAGCAGCTTCCCATCGAAATTCACTTTAGAAGAATTGAAGTTGGTGAGCATCGGCATGATGCGCAGATTTTTTTGCCTCATCACAGCAAGGCCTGCACTATCCATGCGAATTTGCAAGTGATATGAGATTGTATCAATAAAAAACCATTCCGGGAAAATTGTGTTGATCTTATCGCCATTTAATTTTAAATCCGGCAATGAAGTGTTTGCATTCCATGGAGTATAAAATGCTGCTCTGATTAAAGAGAGAGAAGAAACTTTTGAAATACTCTTTTTTTTTATTTTCTTTAAAGAATCTTCTTTTGCTTTGTTGAATAAATAATCTTTGAATCCTTTGAATTTCGTGTTTTGATTATTTTTTAATGTGAGCGGATTTGACGGATCAAGAGTTGTCTCATATTCCTTCGCCTTAGCTTCCATATTTGGAATATCGGGAAGCGAACCGCTATATAAAGCAATGCCGAGCACAACAAAAAAGAAAACACCTATCATTGCCAGAACGCGCGTAGTCCATTTTACGCTTTTCCATCGGGTTGGCTTATTTGTTTGAAATATTTGGGGAGTTTCCTGGTGGCTCATATTCTTTTAATGTCCATTTTTGAAGCGAAGATAGATAGCTTAATTTTTTTCAGATAAATTGTTTGAGCATATCCTTTCAGCTTAACAAAATATTTGGACAAAATTTGTTAGACAATTTATGCATTGCTTTCAAAAATAAGAAATTCTATATTTTGGGTTATAACGCTTATCTCGAAAGTTATTTCATTTGTTATGATTATAAAATTACTTGTGATTATAAAAAGTTGTACTATAAATTAAAAAAGAAAGGCCCCTGTAGAAACAGGGGCCGTTTACCAAAACTAACTGCTTATGAGAAAATTGAATTTTTAAATTTGCTTGATGTTTTTAATGTTCCAAACCATGTGCCAAAATTAAGGCCACTTTTGTTAATAAAAACTCAACTTGTTCATGATTTTTTAATATAAAATTAAAATGACGAATTTCTGACTATTATAGACTTTAAATAAAAACTATTGGTTTGTAAGTTTCTCCGCATTCTCTGCGAATTGTAAAGCATCAATAAATTCCTGTAATTCTCCATTGAGTACATTTTCCAAATTATAAACAGTTAACCCAATCCGGTGATCAGTCACCCTTCCCTGAGGATAATTATAAGTTCTTATTTTGGCCGAACGGTCACCCGTGCTCACGAGGCTTTTCCTGTGCCGTGAAATTTCTTCTTCCTGTTTACGCACCTCTTCTTCATAAAGCTTCGTGCGCAGCATCTGCATCGCTTTTTCTCTATTGCCAAGCTGGCTACGTTCCGTCTGGCAAATAATGACGAGACCGGTTGGAAGGTGAGTGAGCATTACTTTTGTTTCTACTTTATTTACATTTTGTCCGCCCGCACCTCCACTTCTTGCTGTTTCCATTTTTACATCACTATCGCGCACTTCCACATCAACTTCCTCAGCTTCCGGCATTACGGCTACGGTTGCGGCGCTTGTATGTACACGGCCACTGCTTTCCGTGTCCGGCACACGCTGTACCCTGTGAACACCACTTTCAAATTTCAAAGTACCATATACATCTTCGCCTGTTACTTCAATTTGTACTTCTTTATATCCACCAACAGTTCCCTCACTTTCGCTTAGTAAAGCCGTTTTCCAGCCTTTGGATTCACAAAATTTTAAATACATGCGCATAAGATTTCCTGCGAAAAGAGACGCTTCATCTCCGCCGGTACCTGCTCTTATTTCCAAAATTGAATTCTTTTCATCCTGAGGATCCTTTGGAATCAGCATATTTCTTATAAGCTTTTCAGTTTCCTCTTTTTGTCCCTGTAAATTCGGCAATCCTTCCTTTGCCATTTCTCTCATTTCTTCATCATCGCTGTTTAATACTTCTTTATTAAACTCAATGTCATCAAGGATCTTAGCATATTTATTTCTCTCAATAACAATTTTTTCGAGGCTCCGGTATTCCTTACTTAGCTGGCGGTATTTTTTATTATTGTTAACTATTTCCGGGTTGGAAAGTGCAACTCCTAATTCTTCAAATCGTGCTTTTATTGCTTCAAGTTTTTCAAGCATATTATTCTAAAAATATTCTTTTGTGAAAGAACGAGGAAAAGTGATTCTCAAATTTGTAGAAAACTTTACCCTGTATCTTTGGTAATTGGGTGCAAAATTAATCTAATCCCTTTTACATGCGCTATCGAAAGTTAAACGCTGATTATTTATTTGATGGATGTTCTTTTCACGAAAGGAATAAGGTTTTGGTTACAGATACTAATGGAAAAGTAATTGAAATTATCAGTTTAGACGAGGCCGGCGAAGATGTTGAAACTTTTGATGGAATTATTTCGCCGGGCTTTATCAATGCGCATTGCCATCTTGAACTATCTCATTTGAAAAATGTGATTACTGAAAAGACAGGTCTTATTGACTTCGTTTTTAACGTAGTAACTCAAAGGCACTTTTCTGAAGAAGATATATTTTATGCGATCGAAAACGCTGAAAAAGAAATGTTGCAAAACGGAATTGTTGCCGTCGGCGACATCTGCAATAATTCTTTAAGCCTTTCGCAAAAAATAAATAAAAATCTCCGGTATTATAATTTTATTGAGGTCAGCGGATGGCTTCCGCAGATTGCAGAATCACGATTTTTGAAAAGCAAATTCTTTTATGATGAATTTATAGAAAATGGCTTGCGCGCTTCCATTATTCCGCATGCTCCATATTCCGTCTCTGATAATTTGTGGGAGAAAATAATTCCTTTTTTCTCAGAAAAAACAGTCAGTATTCACAACCAGGAAACTGCCGATGAAGATTTATTTTTTATGGAAGGAAAAGGATCTTTTACAAAAATGTACGAAATGATGAATATTGATAATTCTTTTTACCAGGCAAAGAAAATCAGAAGTGTGGAAAGCTATTTTAAAAAATTTTCTTCAGCGGCATCAGTGATTTTGGTACATAATACTTTTACCGGACAGGAAGATTTGGGTTTTATAAATAAACATAAAAATGAAAAGCAATTGGTTTCATTTTGTCTTTGCCCGAATGCGAATCTTTATATCGAAAACGCCTTGCCTCCGGTGAATTTATTTTTAGAAAATGAGTGTAATATTATTTTGGGAACTGATAGCCTGGCGTCCAATCATCAATTGGATATTCTGAAAGAAATAAAAACCATTGTCAAAAATTTCCCCAAAATAAAAACTGAAACAGTGCTGCAATGGGCTACCATCAATGGCGCAAAAGCTTTACAAATGGATAATGAAATCGGCAGTTTTGAAAAAGGAAAATCCCCCGGAGTTATTTTAATTAAAAATATTAAAGATGGAAGAATTGATGAAAATTCTAAAATAAAATGTCTGACGTGATAAGCTGAAAAGTCGCTTTTGGAATTTTTATTTGAATATTACTTAACATTTATCAAACAGGTTAAAAAATAGGTTTTTGCATGTTGTTTTTAAACTAATAAACTAATAAACCAATAAACCAATTTGACGACTCTGCTTCAACCCAAAATCTCCGATAAAACCGGCAACGTTTTCATAGTTCCAAACTCAGGAATGTGCCACGCATAATAGCTTTGGATGCTTTTCAAAATTTCTTTCCTGGTATTTCTGCCGATCCTGATCTCATTCAATTCTTCCGGGTGAATGGCTTTCAGTAATTGTGAAATGTGGTAACTTATTTCAACGCTTAAATGATCAGGCGATGCTGAATTCATATCAGAATAATTACCTTCCTGCAGATTGAAAACATTTCTTTTTTCAGAATAATTATCCTGAAAACGAAACCCAAAAAAATCCGCCAGCTGAAGTGAAAAATAAATCGGAAAATTGGCAGTCACTTCACTTGCAGAAACATCAAGCTGCAAAAACGCATCTTCACAAAAATAAAAAAGATCAGGATTCGCTTCCGGCTGTTTTAAGCATTTTTGCAAAAGCTCTACCATGTAAAGCGCTACTGAATTTTTAGTAACATCGCTCAAAATATTTTTATAAAGAATGCACCATTTCAACTCTTTTATTCGTTGCAAATTTTTTAATTCATTATGATAAACCTGCAGATCTAATAAAGATGATGGTTGGAAAAAATGTCCCTTAGCAGTTTTCCCTGAAGTGCGCACCCCGTTTACCATATAAGATTGTATGCCAAACATCTCGGTAAAAATGCTGGCGATCACACTCGTTTCTCCATATTTTATTGCGCGCAAAACAATTCCTTTGGTAGAATAAATCATAATGAGAATGGAAAATAAGGAATAAAGAATAATAAATAATAAAGTTAGAGGGTTTAAAAGTTGATAGGTGAAAGTTGAAAATTTTGTAATTAAACCATACAACTAATGAACCAATTAAACATTAATTTGCGTTGATGCACACACTAAAAAAATCATTAGGCCAGCATTTTTTAAAAGATGAAAAAGTTGTTGAAAAAATAATTACTGCTTTATCAGAAAATTCTTTTAGAAACTTATTGGAAGTTGGTCCGGGTGGGGGCGCACTTACTAAACATTTGATTAAAATTCCCAACATACATTTTAAAGCTGTTGAGCTTGATGAAGAAAAAGTGGAATATCTACAAAAACAGTTTCCACGCTTGCAAAATGATTTGATTCATAAAAGCTTTTTAGAAATGGAACGCCCGTTTGACGAGCCTTTTACAGTCATTGGAAATTTTCCTTATAATATTTCAACACAAATATTGTTCAAAGTTTTAGAATGGAAGGAATATGTTCCCATGGTAATTGGGATGTTTCAAAAGGAAGTGGCGGAAAGGGCTGCAGCAAAGGAAGGCAGTAAAGTTTATGGCGTTCTAAGCGTGCTCTTGCAATACTATTATAAAGTAGAATATTTATTTTCTGTCGGAAATGAATGTTTCACTCCGCAGCCAAAAGTTCAAAGTGGAGTAATAAGGTTAATGGCACGTGAAAATTATTTGCCCGTAAAAAGCGAAAGAGCTTTCTGGGTGTTGGTAAAAACTGCGTTTAACCAACGACGAAAAACATTGCGCAATGGTGTGAAAAGTTTAATCCCAAAAGAGCTTCTTGAAGATAAATTTTTTGATCGCAGAGCGGAAACGTTAAGTGTTGAGGAATTTGCTGAGCTGAGTTTTAAAATGATCTAAAATTGAGAAATATTTTCGCCATATTTTAAAAATCTACGAATTTATTTTCCCTTTCTTTAGTTGTAATTTTACAAAGTTCATTTTGATATTGAAATCTTAATTCGTGTAATTGGATTCAATTAGTGAAACAAAAAGAAAAATGTCTGATAACAAAAATCACAAAGTAAGAATAGTAACTGCCGCTTCATTATTTGATGGCCACGATGCTGCAATCAACATCATGCGAAGGATTATGCAAAGCAAAGGCGCGGAGATTATTCACCTTGGCCACAATCGGAGCGTACATGAAATAGTAGAATGTGCCATTGAAGAAGATGCGCAGGGAATTGCTGTAACCAGCTACCAGGGGGGCCATGTGGAGTTTTTTAAATACATGAAAAATCTTCTTGATCAAAATGGTTACGGGCATATAAAAATTTTCGGCGGCGGCGGCGGCACAATCTTACCCGCTGAAATTGATGAGTTGCAAGCTTATGGAATTACAAGAATTTATTCACCTGATGATGGAAGAAAATTAGGGCTCGAAGGAATGATAGAAGAAGTAGTGGAAAAATGCGGCCTCCCCCTAACCCTTTCCGGCCTCCCCCTGGCCCCCTCCAAGGGAGGGGGAATTGGAACTGCAACTTCTTTAAGTAATGGAAACGGAGTTGCTGGGAAGTTTATTTTAGGGGAATGGAAAGATATTAGTCTTGTTGCTACATCAATTACTAAAGCAGAGAACGGAGAGGAGGTGGGAATTTTAAATGGAATTTCTGAAAATCTAAAGAGTGGATCAAGTAAAATCCCTCCTCAGGTAAAAGATTATTTCAACGCCGATCCTTATTACTATAAAAATTTAAAGCAGTTTGCTTTAGACCAACGAAACAATTCTACTGAAGCGGAAAAAATTTTGTGGCAAAGATTGAGAGGACGGGGTGAAGGTTTTAAATTCAGGCGGCAACATATTATTGACAAGTACATCGCAGATTTTGTTTGTTTACAAAAAGGAGTGGTTATTGAAATTGATGGCAACATTCACCAACTACCCGAGATAAGAGAAAATGACGAGATAAGAACATCAAGATTAAATGATTTGGGCTTTGATGTATTAAGATTTAAAAATGAAGAAATCTTAAGAAACACTGATAAAGTATGTGAAGAAATTTTCAATTTACTTGAAAAGAACAAAGATTTTAAACCCCTACACGTTGAACAACAAAAACAGTCAAATAACACTGAAGCGTTGCCCAGCTCCCCCTCCTTTGGAGGGGGGTGGGGGGAGGCCGTTGTTCTTGGAATTACCGGCACAGGCGGTGCTGGAAAATCTTCAGTCACCGATGAGTTTGTACGCCGCTTTTTAAATACATATTCTGATAAAACCATAGCGGTTATTTCTGTTGATCCTTCACGGAAAAAAACCGGCGGGGCATTATTGGGAGATCGCATCCGCATGAATTCCATCCATCATCCGCGCGCATATATGCGTTCACTTGCAACGCGTGAGAATGATAAAGCGCTAAGCAATTATGTGCAGGAAGCCATTGATATTTGTAAATCTGCAGGTTATGATTTTATCATTTTGGAAAGCGCTGGCGTTGGGCAAAGTGATGCTTCTATTCTCGATTATTGCGATTTCAGCGTTTATGTGATGACGCCTGAATATGGCGCTGCATCTCAGTTGGAGAAAATAAACATGCTGGATTACGCGGATATTATTTGTATTAATAAATTCGATAAAGCTGGAGCATTAGATGCTTTGCACGATGTTAAAAAGCAATACAAGCGAAATCATGGATTGTGGAATACAAAAGATAATGAACTACCGGTGATTGGCACGGTTGCTTCTACTTTTAATGATCCCGGATGCAATGAATTGTTTAATAAAATTATTGAAGCAATCAACAGAAAAACCGGGAACGATTGGAAAAAATATGAAGCGCCATTGCGTAGTGAAAGCCATGGCGCGGCTATAATTCCACCAAAGCGGATTCGATATCTTGCAGAGATCGTTGAAGAGATTGTAAATTATAATAAGCTGGCTGGGGAACAATCTGCTATTGCAACACAGCTTTATCAACTGAATGGATCGCTTCAAGCTTTTAAAAATAATTCTTCAGAAAATCAAGAAAAACATACAGCACTTATAAAAGAACTGGAGGAAAGAAAATTATCAACAGAAAAAAAATTATTACCTGTTTGCAAAAAATTATTGGATGAATGGGAAGAAGTAAAATCTTTGTATCAAAAAGAATTTTTTGAATACAATGTTAGGGGAAAGATTATTAAACAACCTTTATATTTTGAATCGCTTTCTCATACAAAAATCCCAAAAATTGCCGTTCCCCGTTTTAAAGATTGGGGCGATATTTTAACCTGGAGATTGCAGGAAAATTTTCCCGGGAAATTTCCATACACCGCCGGTGTATTTCCGTTGAAACGGGCCGAAGAAGATCCAACGCGCATGTTCGCCGGTGAAGGCGGCCCCGAAAGAACCAATAGAAGATTTCATTATGTAAGCATAGGCCAGCCAGCAAAGCGCCTGAGCACTGCATTTGACAGTGTTACACTTTACGGCGAAGATCCGGAAATCCGACCTGATATTTATGGAAAAGTGGGAAACAGTGGTGTAAGTATTGCAAGCGTGGATGACGCAAAAAAATTATACAGCGGCTTTGATCTTTGCGATCCGAAAACTTCTGTAAGCATGACGATCAATGGGCCGGCGCCCATGTTACTGGCATTTTTTTTAAATGCAGCCATTGATCAGCAATGCGAAAAATATATAATAGAGCACGACTTACGGGAACGTATAAACGCAATTATAGAATCCAAATATAATATTGACCAACTACCAAAATATATTGGAATAAATGGAGAACCTGTTTTTCCTGAAAAGGGCGAAATGAAAGGTCATTTGCCAAAAGGAAATGATGGATTAGGATTAAGATTATTAGGCTTATCGGGCGAAGATGTGCTTGACAAGAAAATTTATGAAGAAATAAAAGCAAAAGCTTTATCATCTGTGCGGGGCACTGTGCAAGCCGATATTTTAAAAGAAGACCAAGCGCAAAATACCTGCATTTTTTCAACTGAATTCGCATTGAAATTGATGGGCGATGTGCAGGAATATTTTATTGAACACAAAGTGCGTAATTTTTATTCGGTTTCTATCAGTGGTTATCATATCGCTGAAGCTGGTGCCAATCCTATCACACAGCTTGCCTTTACATTATCTAACGGGTTTACTTACGTAGAATATTATATGAGCCGCGGAATGAAAATTGATGATTTTGCGCATAATCTTTCTTTCTTTTTTAGCAACGGTATGGATCCTGAATACAGCGTTATTGGCCGCGTGGCAAGAAGGATCTGGGCAAAAGCAATGAAGTATAAATACAAAGCTAATTCACGCTCGCAAATTTTGAAATATCATATTCAAACCAGCGGAAGAAGCCTGCATGCACAGGAAATTGATTTCAATGATATACGAACAACGTTACAGGCTCTTTATGCCATTTATGATAATTGCAACAGCCTTCACACGAACGCTTATGATGAAGCGATAACAACGCCTACAGAAGAAAGTGTGCGCAGGGCAATGGCCATTCAATTAATTATCAATCGGGAATTGGGAACTGCAAAAAATGAAAATCCTAACCAGGGAAGTTTTTTAATTGAAGAGTTAACTGATTTGGTAGAAGAAGCAGTGATGGAAGAATTTAACCGTATTTCTGAAAGAGGTGGAGTGCTTGGCGCGATGGAAAGAATGTATCAGCGAAATAAAATCCAGGAAGAAAGTTTGTACTATGAAACTCAAAAAAATAGCGGGGAACTTCCGCTCATCGGCGTTAATACTTTTTTAAACAAAGAAGGTTCGCCTACCATACTTCCGGCGGAAGTTATCAGGAGTACAACAGAAGAAAAAGATCTTCAAATAAAAAATGTAAAAGCATTTCATGAATTGCATAAAAATAAAAGTGAAGAAATGCTGAAACGCTTGCAGGATGTAGCAATCAATAGTGGCAATTTATTTGCTGAATTGATGGAAACCGTAAAATATTGTTCTCTCGGGCAAATCACCCACGCGCTTTATGAAGTAGGTGGACAGTATAGGAGGAATATGTAGAAAGCTAAAACCTCATAATCCATTTTATAGAAATTTGCTATTTCAATTGGTCAATTTATTAAGAAATCGCTTATCCTTTATCAAAAAATATGAATCAAAAAATTTATTTTGTTCTGATTTTTATTTCCATTATTTCTGCATGCTCATCAAATAAATACGCCGCCACCAATAAAGTGTACAAAAAACAAGTGAAAGCACTTGCCAAACAAATCCAAAAGTTTCCTTCAGATATTTCTCCCAACGCCCCAATGTGGGTAGGGACTACTAACTTTGGGTTGCGCAAACCCAATTTTGTAATTATTCATCACACGGCGCAAAATAGTTGCGAGCAAACGTTGCGAACTTTTACGCTACCCAGAACCCAGGTGAGTGCGCATTATGTAATTTGTAACGATGGAACTATACACCACATGCTAAATGATTATTTACGCGCATGGCAGGCGGGCAGGGCATCCTGGGGAAATGATAAAGATGTGAATTCTTCTTCAATCGGTATTGAACTTGATAATAATGGCTATGATTCTTTCCCTGCAATTCAAATAAACAGCTTACTAACGGTATTGGACACACTAAAATCAAAGTACTTAATTCCAACTCCGAATTTTATCGGCCATGCGGATATCGCGCCAACAAGAAAGAATGATCCCAATGTACATTTCCCATGGCAATTACTTTCTCAAAAAGGTTACGGCCTTTGGTATGATGATACTTCCCAAATAATTCTTCCTGAAAATTTTAATGACCTGCAGGCATTACGGATTATCGGTTATTCGATAAAGGATTCTTCTGCTGCGATTGTAGCATTCAAACGGCACTTTGAAATGCAGGACAGCAGTAATGTTCTGATTGAAGGCGATAAAAAAATCCTTTATGATCTTATGCTGAAGTATGAATAAAAGTCTTTATTGCTTTATTAGTCAATTGATTTTTTGTTGTCTGCATATACTGAATTGCTTTAAATCAAAAAAGATTTGACAAATTTTCATTGTCAAATCTTTCATTTCTCTTAATTTATTCCTCATAATTGCCAGCTAACTCATACCTTTTTCACACATTCTCATGCACTCCTTCTCTTATTTCTTCCAATAATTTTTTATTAAATGCATCAAGGTCTTTGGGGCTTCGGCTGGTGACAAGTCCATTATCCACAACAACTTCCTCATCAACCCAGTTTGCGCCCGCATTTTTTAGATCTGTTTTTATTGATGAAAAGGAAGTCATTTTTTTACCTCTTAACAAACCAGTTTCAATTAAAAGCTGGGGCCCGTGACAAATGGCTGCAACCAGTTTACCTGATTCCATAAAGTCTTTTGCAAAATTTACATAATCCGAATCAATGCGCATTTTATCAGGATTGATAACTCCACCGGGAATCATTAATGCATCATAATCATCTACATTGGTATCAGATAATTTTAAATCCACCGGTAATTCTATAGACCAATGATCATGATTCCATGCTTTCACTTTTCCACTTTCCGAAGAAATAATATCTACTTTTATTCCCGCGTCTTCCATTGCTTTTTTGGGACTTGTCAATTCTACTTCTTCAAAACCATTTTCAGTTATAATGGCTACTCTTTTTTGATTTGTGTTTGGCATAATTAAATTTTTTAAGATTAACAATCATTAAAATTTGTTGCAAGAAACATGCCCACGAAGACCAGCCCAATTGAATAAGAGGATAAAATAAGTTAAAATTATATTGATGAAATGTTATGCTGATTATTATTAATTTATTCCAAAATGTTGTGAGGCCTCTCGTGCTTTTAATCTCTGGAAAGCTATTTTTTATATTTTTAGTTTTAATAATCACCGGTTATTAAATTCTTACTTTTGATTTTGACTTTTTTGATTGTTACTTTACCATTCCAAATTTTGAATACATAATGCAACTTTTCTCCGTTTCTGATCTTGCTTCCGCAAAAGAATTTTTAAACGTTCCACTGATTATTTATAAAAATGATCCCAATTTTATTCAACCACTTGATAAAGATGTCAACGATGTTTTTGACAAAGAAAAAAATAAAGCATTTCGTTTTGGTGAATGCACAAGGTGGTTATTGAGAGATGATAATGATCTGTTGATTGGCCGCATTGCCGCTTTTGTCAACAAAAAATATAAGAATAAAGGTGATGAGCAAAAAACAGGCGGTGTTGGTTTTTTTGAATGTATTAATAATCAGCAGGCTGCCGATATGTTATTTGATGTTGCGAAAAGCTGGCTTTTGGAACGAGGCATGGAAGCGATGGATGGCCCAATTAATTTTGGAGAGCGTGATCGCTGGTGGGGCCTGGTGGTAGAGGGTTTTAAGCCGCCAATTTATTTAATGAATTACAATCCTCCTTATTACCAGATGCTGTTTGAAAATTATGGATTTAAAAACTTTTTTAACCAGATATGCTGGCACATGTTTGTGCAAACACAACTTAGCGAAAAATTTACTGAGCAGGCAGCAAAATATAATTCTTTGCCGGAATTTTCTGTATCTCCAATAAAGAAAAACCAGTTAAAAAAATTTTCTGAAGATTTCAGCGTTGTCTATAACAAAGCCTGGGCAAAGCATGAAGGCAACAAACAATTAAATAAAGAAGTGGCGTATAAGATGTTTACATCTATGAAATCGGTTATGGATGAAAAACTCATCTGGTTCGTATATCACCATAATGAGCCAATTGCTTTTTGGCTAAATTTACCGGAGGTTAACCAGATATTTAAATATTTTAAGGGCAAGTTTGGATTATTGGAAAAGCTTAAATTTTTCTGGCTAAAGAAAAAAGGGATGAATGATAAATTTACAGGAATTGTTTTTGGAATAGTTCCTGAGTTCCAGGGAAAGGGAATAGATTATTACATGATCGTTGAGGGCGCAAAAGTGATTCAAACAAAGACAAAATACAATGAGCTTGAGCTGCAATGGCAAGGCGATTTCAACCCCAGGATATTAAATATTTCCAAACACATCGGCGCAAAGCAAAGCCGTTTGCTAACAACCTATCGCTATATTTTTGACAGAGGCAAAGAATTCAAAAGGCATCCGATTCTAAATTAATTTACAGCCACGGATTTTCACGAATTTCTATCTGTTTCTTATCGTCGATTCTTTTATTATCCGTATAATATGGGGCAAATATTTTTAAATATCATTTTTCTATATTCTGGCTTTTCAGTGTTGACTTCTGAGGACAAATTCTCTTTTAAGAAATGGTTTCTTACCTTGCAATATTCTTAAATTCAATAAAATTTTCCCGAAAAGGGTAGGAGGTTTATGGATAAATTTATCGTATCAGCGCGTAAATACCGGCCACAAAATTTTAGTACGGTCATAGGCCAATCGCACATCACAACTACTCTAAAAAACGCCATCAAAAATAACCAGCTTGCTCATGCTTTTTTATTCTGCGGTCCGCGGGGAGTGGGCAAAACAACGTGTGCCAGGATCCTCGCAAAAACCATTAACTGCGAAAACCTGACTCCTGATGGTGAAGCTTGCAATATTTGTAATTCCTGTATTTCCTTTGATAACGGGACATCTTTAAATATCCATGAATTGGATGCTGCAAGCAATAATTCTGTTGATGACATTCGCGCATTAGTAGACCAGGTGCGGTTTGCGCCGCAGGCGGGAAAATACAAAGTGTATATCGTAGATGAAGTACACATGTTGAGTACCTCAGCGTTCAATGCATTTTTAAAAACGCTGGAAGAGCCGCCGCCATTTGCGATCTTTATTCTGGCAACTACCGAGAAACATAAAATCCTCCCAACAATCCTTTCGCGTTGCCAGATATTTGATTTCAAACGCATCACCAATCATGATACGGTAGAACACTTACAGGAAATTTGTGAAAAAGAAAACATCACTGCTGATAAAACTGCGCTGCACATTATCGCGCAAAAAAGTGAAGGTTGCCTGAGGGACGCATTAAGTATTTTAGATAAAATTGTAAGCTTTACGAATGGCGAACTTAATTATGCGAATACACTCGAACATCTGAATATTCTTGATGAAGATTATTATTTCCGGCTGATTGAAGCCATGCAAAGCCAAAGCCTGAGCAATGCGATTTTATTGTATGATGAAATAAACCGCAAAGGTTTTGAAGGTGACCTGGTTTTGAATGGCTTTGCGGAATTTTTGAGAAATTTATTGGTAAGTAAGGATGCTAAAGTGGCGATGTTGCTTGAAGTTTCGGAAGGATTCAAACAACGCTATCTGGATGTGGCTTCCAGGATGGAAGCGTCCTGGTTGTTAAGCGCATTGAATATTCTGAATGAATCAGAGATCAATTACCGGTTGACAAAAAACAAACGGCTGCATGTGGAGCTTACTTTTATCAAACTTTGCTATCTCAACCAGGCACTTGAATTGGTCAATGATAACGGCCAGTTGAGTAAAAAAAAATTGATTGAAAGCGTGAAACCAGTGTCGTTTCGGGCGATCACGCCCATCGCTGATAAATCAAAAGTTGAAAGCCCGGTATCAATTTCTGCTTCAACTATGAAAGCAAACAAGAATAAGTCTTCAATTAATGGAAATGTTGCAAAAAAAGATGAGGCTTTATTGATGATTGAAGATGAAGTATCGAATCCAAAAATGCCAAAAGCAGTTGCAGATAATACACAGGTAATAAAACCACCAACCAGTTATAAAAAATTAATTTCTCTTGAAAAGATAAGAGAAAAAGTAGCTTTTGACAATAAAAATAATCATGTTGTCGAATTGAATGAAGAAGAATTGTACATAGCGTGGGGGTTTTACATTGAAGAATTGGTAAAGAATAATAATCCATCAGGAGTTGCTAATTTTAAGTCCGCTACTCTAAGAATTCTTGATAATAATTGTATCGAAATAATTACCAATAATAACCTGCAGCAAAAATTTATTGAAGCTGAAAGAGGAGCTTTAATTTCTCATCTTCAAATACATTTCAATAACCGCTTTCTAACTTATAAAGTAATTGTAAATGCCGAAGAAAATAAAAATGAATTACGGGCAGAACATCTTTCACCTAAACAACAATATTTAAAAATTATAGAAGAATATCCCCTGGTGAAACAGTTGAAAGACAGGCTGGGCATGCAGTTGGATTATTGAGTGTTCCTGGTTATCAGTGTGAGATTTATAATTAGTTTCTTTTAATTTTAATCGTTGCAATAGAAAACGTTTAATTTTAAAACTAACCTTGGCAAGCAATTTTATAGTTTTCTTCGATTATTAACTGAATGAGAAACATCTTAGAATTATTTGCTTCCTTTGCCCTACAATTTTATAAATTATGTGGAAGCGACTTGCGGGATTTATCTTACAAAACCGTTTACTTTTTTTGATCATTTTATTTGCAGCTACTGCGGGAATGTCTTTTTTTGCAAGCAAAATAAAACTCAGTTACGAATTTTCAAAAGCGGTCCCTGTTGATAACCCGAAGTACCAGGATTATCTTTCTTTCAAAAAAAAATTTGGTGACGATGGAAATGTTTTGGTCGTAGGTGTGCAGACAAATGAATTTTTCAAGCTCAATAATTTTCTTGCTTTTCGTAAACTAGCCACTGAACTTAAGAAAGTTCCACATGTAGAAGATGTGCTCGCTGTTTCCAATGCTATTAATCTTTTAAAGGATACGGTTTCGCAAAAATTAATTGCACAACCGGTTTTCCCTGTTGATATAAATTCACAGGAGCAAATTGATTCGTTCAAAAAAGTGTTTTCGACACTTCCTTTTTACAAATCTCTTTTATATAACCCCGCTACAGATGCATATTTGATGGTAGTGAGAATCAATAAAGAAGTTCTTAATTCAAAAGGCCGCACGAAAGTCATTGATGATATTCTCAAGAATATAAATACCTATTCTTCTTCAACAAATATTCCCACACACATCAGCGGATTGCCATTAATCCGCACACAAGTCGCAGACAGGATCGCAAGAGAAATGAAGTGGTTTATCATTGGATCGCTTTTGCTTTCAGCGCTGATATTGCTATTTATGTTTCGTTCGGTAAGCACCATGCTTTTGTCATTGCTTGTTGTAATTGTTGGCATCATCTGGAGTGTAGGAATCATGCAAATCCTAGGCTACAAAATAACTTTACTCACTGCTTTAATTCCACCTCTTGTGGTGGTCATTGGTATCCCAAATTGTATTTATTTTTTAAATAAATATCATTCTACTTATCAGAAAACAGGAAACAAAGAACAGTCATTGATTGATATGGTGAGTAAAATGGGCATTGTTACGCTATTCTGTAATATAACAGCGGCAATAGGTTTGGCAGTTTTCGCATTAACGCGAAGCGCTATTTTAAAAGAGTTTGGCGAAGTTGCCGGGCTAAGCATTATGATGATCTTCGTGCTTTCTTTTATTTTGCTGCCTGGCGCTTTAAGTTATATGGCTGTTCCGGGAAACAAGCAATTAAAATATTTGAATGTCAAAGTTTTTACCAATCTATTATTAATGATTGAGCGATGGGTTTTCAATCATAAAAAGATCGTTTATGCCATCACGTTAGTCATAGTTATTTTTTCTGTATTGGGAATTTTTAGATTAAAAACAGAAGGTTTTATTGTTGATGATTTACCGAAGACCGATAAAATTTATACCGATCTTAAATTTTTCGAAAAAAATTTTCATGGAGTGATGCCTCTAGAAATTGTAATTGATACAAAAAAAAGATACGGACTTGCAGGAGCGCGTGCGTTACCGGTTTTGTCCAAAATGGATTCACTGGCTGATTATATAAAAGCGCAAAAGGAAATGAGTCGTCCACTTTCCATTGCTGAAGGAATTAAGTTTGTAAAACAGGGTTTTTATGGTGGTGATCCTTCTGATTATGCATTGCCCGATGCGTTTGACGCAGCTTTTGTAGGAGATTATTTGCGCCCTCAAAAAGATAATAATGGAAAAAATAATCTTTCCAAATTACTAACAAGTTTTATTGATACTGCAAGAGAAAGCACGCGAATGAGCATTAATATGGCAGATGTAGGAACTGAAAAGCTACCCATTATTCTTTCTGGAATAAAGAAAGAAGCTGATCATCTTTTTGATTCATCAAAATATAAAATCACTCTTACTGGTTCTACTATTACTTTTTTGGAAGGAAGTGGTTTTATAATCAAAGGGCTTAAAGAAAGTTTGCTTTGGGCATTTTTATTCATAGCGCTTTGCATGTTGTATTTATTCAGATCAATGCGTATTTTAATCTGCTCATTGATTCCAAATATTATTCCATTATTAGTAACCGCCGGTATAATGGGTTGGGCGGGAGTTCGTTTGAAACCATCTACAGTCTTGATTTTTAGCCTGGCATTAGGCATAGCAATTGATGTTACTATCCGCTTTCTAGTAAATTATAAACAAGAGCTTCCCGCTAATAATTTTGATATAAAAAAAACCGTTTCAGAAACAATCAATCATACAGGGTTGAGTATTTTATATACTTCGTTAGTGTTGATTGCCGGCTTTGTTATTTTTTGTTTCAGCGGCTTTGGTGGAACTCAATCTCTTGGCTGGCTTACTTCTGTCACATTGCTCACCGCTACAATTACTAATCTGATTTTACTTCCTGTATTACTATTAGATGTGGGTGAAAGGAAAAAATAAATATTTCGATTCTCAGTCCTGATAAGCCAAAAAGTAGAAATTTAATTTTTTTTGCAAAAGTATATTTTAATACGAATTCAATCGTATATTTGATTACGATATATTTCGTAATTAAAAATAAACATCATGAAAACGATTAATTTTCTGTCATCAGCCTTCATCAAAACATTTTTTATTGCTGCTATAATTATTAGCTCAATGTCTTTTCAAAATCATCCTGTTACTGGAAGCCCGCAAGTTTTTATCCGGGTTAGGGATACCATTCCTCAGAATGAAATGAATATCAATATTGATACAGATAAAATTTTATCTGAAGTAGATAAAGCGCTTGCAAAAATAGATTTCGACAAAATTGCTCAACAGGTAGAAGAATCCCTGCAAAAAATTGATTTTACTAAAATTCAGAAAGATATTGACGCTTCGCTAAAAAATATTGATTGGAATAAGATCAATATAAGCATCGACAAAGCGATGAAAAATATTGATACAAAAAAAATGAATGATGAAATAAAAAAGAGCTTGAAGGAAGCGCAAAAACAAATCAATAGTAAAGACTTTCACCAGTCGTTGGAAAATGCACAGAAAATCGATATGGAAAAAATGAAAGAAGAAATGAAGAAAGCACAAATCGAAATTGAGAAAAGCCGCGAACAAATAAGGCAGGAGCTACAAAAAATGAAAGATAAAAATAATGCGGTAATGAATGCACTGCCCATTGGAGCAGAAACAATTTTACCGATCATTATTTAAAATGTTTTTGTAAAAAAGCTTTAATATTTCTATTTATCCATCACTTGGGCCATGGTTTTGCCGATATCAGCGGGGCTTGCAACTACGTGAACACCACATTCCGCAAGGATCTTCATTTTGGCGGCAGCAGTATCTTCTGCTCCGCCAACAATGGCTCCTGCATGACCCATTCTTCTTCCTGCAGGAGCGGTTTGTCCGGCTATGAATCCTACAACAGGCTTAACAGAATTTTTTTGTATCCAATAAGCAGCCTCAGCTTCCATGTTGCCGCCGATTTCACCAATCATCACAATGCCTTCAGTGTCCCTGTCTTTCATAAAGAATTCAATTGCTTCTTTAGTCGTAGTCCCGATAATTGGATCTCCGCCAATTCCTATTGCTGTTGAAATTCCTAATCCCGCTTTGGCTACCTGGTCAGCAGCTTCGTAAGTAAGCGTACCTGATTTTGAAACGATCCCGATTGTTCCTTTTTTGAAAATAAAACCAGGCATGATCCCAACTTTACATTCATCGGCAGTTATAATTCCCGGGCAATTAGGCCCAATCAATCTCGACTTTGAATCCAATAAATAATTTTTCACTTTCACCATATCCTGCACAGGAATTCCTTCCGTGATGCAAACGATCAAACCAATTCCTGCATCAGCCGCCTCCATAATTGCATCCGCGGCAAAAGCAGGCGGTACAAAAATAATACTCACATCGGCACCTGTGGCTTTCACTGCTTCTTCCACGGTATTGAAAACAGGCCTGTCGAGATGTGTGCTTCCACCTTTATTTGGGGTAACCCCGCCAACCACATTAGTACCATATTCTATCATTTGCGTAGCGTGAAAGGCTCCTTCTGTCCCGGTAAAACCCTGGACTAATATCTTTGAATTCCTATTTACTAATACTGACATGAAGATTTTTTTAAGATTGCGCAAATATAAGAAAGTATGATTTAGGTTTCGGATTTGCGCAATTCCTTAACTTGCGTCCATGCAGCAATATCTTCAACTTTTAAAGAAAATAATTGAAACAGGAGCAGATAAAAATGACCGCACCGGAACAGGAACACGCAGTTTATTCGGGCATCAAATGCGATTTAATCTTGATGATGGTTTTCCATTGATTACCACAAAAAAGCTTCATTTAAAAAGTATTATTTATGAATTGTTATGGTTTTTAAAGGGCGATACCAATGTAGAATATTTGCAAAAAAATGGCGTGAAGATCTGGGATGAATGGGCAGATGAAAATGGCAATCTCGGGCCAATCTACGGGAAGCAATGGCGCAGTTGGGAAGGTGCCAATGGAAGAACTGTAGACCAGGTTTCTGAATTGATTGAGCAATTAAAAACCAATCCTGATAGCCGCCGGTTGATCATCAGTGCATGGAATGTAGCAGATCTTCCGGAGATGCGATTAATGCCCTGCCATTGTTTATTTCAGTTTTATGCCTCACCCCCTGCCCCTCTCCACTTTGGTGGAGAGGGGAGAAGGAAACTCTCCTGCCAGTTATATCAAAGAAGCGCAGATGTTTTTTTGGGAGTGCCTTTCAATATTGCATCTTATGCCTTGCTCACGATGATGATCGCCCAGGTATGCGATATGGAGCCCGGAGAATTTATTCATTCCTTCGGGGATGTGCATTTGTACAAAAATCATTTTGAACAGGCAGAGCTTCAGCTAATAAGAAAACCATTTTCGCTTCCTCAAATGAAATTAAATCCGGATGTGAAAAATATTTTCGATTTTAAGTTTGAGGATTTTGAATTGGTAAATTATCAATCACATCCTTCAATCAAAGCTCCGGTGGCTGTTTAATTAAGTTAATTGGTCAATTGGTTTATTAGTTAATTTAGTAAGTTAGAGATATTCAAAAGATTTACTGCCTAAATTAACTAATCATGGAGTTTACATTGGAAAAATTAGAAGTTTATAATATTGCAGAAAAATTTTCCGATGATATTTGGGATATCGTTATTACCTGGGACTACTTTGAAAAGGATACAATAGGTAAACAATTAATAAGAGCCGCTGATTCAATATCAGCAAACATTGCAGAAGGTTACGGACGTTATTTTTATAAAGAAAGTAAACAATTTTATTTTTATTCGCGTGGTTCCATCCAGGAAACAAAATCCTGGTTATCAAAATGCTTAAGAAGAGAAATCATAAGTGCTGAAATTTGTGCTCCCTTAATCGAACTTTGTAAAAAAATACTTTTGATGCTAAATGCTTTTATAAAATTTGTACGAAATTCTCAAAAAGAAAAGTAGATCAATAATTGAAATGTGTCTGATTAACCAATAAACGAATTAACCAATTAACCAATCAACTTTGAACATGATCTCCCATATCGTTGCCGCTTCAGAAAATAATATTATAGGAATAAAGAATGGTTTGCCATGGAAATTATCTAATGATTTTAAATATTTCAAAAATAAAACCTGGGGAATGCCGGTGATCATGGGCAGAAACACGTTTGAATCTTTAAAAAAAGATTTGCCTGGAAGGATAAACATTGTAGTTACAAAAAAAAGTGGTTGGCAACCGGAAAATGTATTTGTTGCACACAATATTAGTGATGCAATTAAAAAAGCTGTGGAAAGTGATGCAAGAGAAATTTTTATAATTGGCGGCGGACAGATATTCAAACAAACGATCGAAATGACGAACAGGGTCTACCTGACCCGCGTGCACACTACCATTGAAGGCGACACATCTTATCCTGAACTGGAAAGTTCAAAATGGAAACGATTAAGAGCAGAATCATTTCCTGCGGATGAAAAAAACAATTTTCCATACACTTTTGAAGTATGGGAAAAAATTGATGCAGCTTAAATTAACAGGATGTATTCAGCTTTTCAATTGGCAAGAAAATATTTCAATTATTATTTCACGTCGCAAAATGGGAAAGGACACGGCGTTCATTCGCCTTTTGTTTTTGATTTTATAATTCATGTTTTAAATGATAAAAAGAAATATGAATGTTATCCAAAAATTGAATTGCTTCGCAAAAAACTTCTTAAAAATAATACCACGATTGAAGTAGAAGATTTTGGCGCCGGATCCGCGTTGATTCCTTTCAAAAACAGGAAGATAAAAGATATCGCCGGTTCTTCTCTAAAAAATAAAAAATATGCGCAATTGCTTTTCAGAATTGCGAAATATTATCAGTCTAAAAACATAATAGAATTAGGAACCTCGTTGGGTATAAGCACCTGCTATCTTGCTTCGGCACACAATGATTCGAAAGTAACCACCCTTGAAGGCTCGCATAATATTGCCAAAATTGCATTATCCAATTTCAAAAAAGCCGGTCTAAATAATATTAGATTGATAGAAGGAAATTTTGAAGAAACGCTTTTTTCAGTTATTGATATAACTCAAAATATAGATTTTCTCTTTATTGATGGCAACCATCGTAAGAAAGCGACTTTAGAATATTTTGATATTTTTTTAAAAAGATCAAATGCACAATCCATTTTTATTTTTGATGACATTCACTGGAGCCGCGAAATGGAAGAAGCCTGGAAGCTAATACAGCAGAATGATTCAGTGACATTGACTATCGATCTTTTTTTTGTAGGCATTGTTTTCTTCAGGCCAGATTTTAAAGTAAAGCAACATTTTACAATAAGGTTTTAAATTTTCGATAACTTAGAACCATATTTCCAAACTATGATCATTGGTGTTTTGAAAGAACCGCAACCTGAAACAAGAGTCTCAATTTTACCTGAGCATTTATCCATTTTAAAAAAAATAAGCGTTGATGTTTTAATTGAAAACAATGCCGGAGAAAAAGCATTTGCATCAGATGAAAAATATATAGAAGCAGGCGCATCAGTTGTTTCAAGAGCTGAAGTAATTAATAAAGCTGATGTTATTTTATCCATTCATCTTCCTGCTGAAAATGAAATTGATTTACTTCAGTCAAAAATAATTTTGGGTTTTTATCAGCCATTATACAATGTGGATTTCATTAAAAAGTTTATTGAAAAAAAGGTTACTGTTTTCAGTATAGATATGATTCCGCGGACTACGCGTGCACAAAGTATGGACGCGTTGAGCAGCCAGGCAAATATTGCAGGTTATAAAGCGATATTACTCGCAGCTAATTTATTCTCACGATATTTTCCGATGTTTATGACCGCCGCCGGAAGCATTCCTCCGGCGAAAGTTTTGATATTGGGAGCGGGTGTTGCCGGATTGCAGGCAATTGCTACAGCAAGAAGGCTGGGAGCGGTGGTGGAAGTTTTTGATACACGGCCTGCGGTTAAAGAAGAAGTGATGAGCCTGGGAGCGAAGTTCATAGAGGTGGAAGGCGCATCGGATGCAAGCAAAGCAGGAGGTTATGCGGTAGAACAATCAGCAGATTTTTTGCAAAGGCAAAAAGAAAAGATCGCGTCAAGCGTGGCCAAATCAGATATCATAATTACTACTGCGCAAATCTTCGGTAAGAAAGCGCCTGTTTTGATTACAAAAGAAATGATTGCCAAAATGAAAAACGGATCGGTGGTCATTGATCTTGCTGCAGCAACAGGAGGAAATACTGATGTTACAAAAAATGATGAAACAGTGATTTGGAGCGGCGTAACAATTGTTGGAAATTCAAACCTGCCCGCTACTATGCCTTTTGATGCAAGTAAAATGTATGGAAAAAATATTTGCAACTTTTTGCAATTGATCATTAATAAAGAAGGAAAACTACATTTAGACTTTGCAGATGATTTGGTAAAAGGGGCTAATGTGAAAATATGAAATGTGAATGGCTTAAAAATATGAAATGACATATTTAAAATATTATTTTACTTTTTTTATTCTATTAGTAATGGGTAACAGAATCTACGCTCAAAAAACACTTCAGTTCAGTCAGCATGGCTTAAATTTAATCGAAATGGGTGTGAAATTAGATTCTTCAATTAAGAATGATTTGCATGATATTGATCGCAGCACAGGAGCTGGAGATATCCGATACATTTCTCTCTCGTTAGAAAACAAAGATCTGATTTACAAGGAACTATCTTTTGATAATTACATAACGAAAGACATAGGCACTGTTGAGAACATCTACTTAGGTTTTACAAAAGACAACGAAGTAAAAAGAATAACTATTGTCTATTCGCGAAATTCAATAATACAGGTAAAAGATATTCTTGATAGTATATTCAAAGAGCCGAAAGTGCAAGTTCAAACTACATTAAATAGTAATTCAGCGTTCGGTAGTACTTCTTACAGTTCTTATTATTGGTCGGGAAATTTCGGTTTTTATGTTAACCTATCCTTAGTGACAAGCGAAATTATTTTCTGGTTTCTGCCCAATTAGAGAGCTGCATAATAAAAGGTAAAAATTTTGAAAGCAAAAATTATCACGATGTTTCCTTTTCCTTATGCCGGACTTGTCACAAATAGCCTGGGCAATAACATTACAATCAATCCAACAAATATTACAACCGCAGACTATTCATGTTGGTAAACCATAAATATTATTTTACTTTTTTTATTCTCTTAGTAATAGGTAACAGAATCTACGCTCAAAAAACACTCCGTTTTAGCCAGGATGGCTTAAATTTAATTAGCATGGGAAAAAAATTAGACTCATCAGTTAAGAAGGATTTGCGTGATATTGACCGGAGTTCTACAGATGGAGATATCAGATACATTTCTCTCTCATTATCGAATAAAAACCTGGTTTACAAACAACTATTACTTGATGGATATATAACAAACGGTATAGGTGCGGTCGAAAAAATTTATCTTGGTTTTACAGAAAACAATGAAGTAAGAAAAATAACTATTGTCTATTTAGAAAATTCATTTTACTGGTAAAAGATTTTCTTGACAATGTATTTAAAAATCAAAAGTGCAAGTTAGTACTACCTTAAATAGCAATTCTACCTTCAACAGTACTTCTTACAGTTCTTATTATTGGTCATCTTATTTAGGATTTGATGTGATTTTATCCGCGATAACTAATGAGCTTACATTTAGTTATCCGCCTTCTAAAGAGTAATAAACTTTGAAATTTCAAACCTACTGGCCATACTAACTTTTGATGTAACCAAAATGTAAGAGAAAAATATTTGTAACTTTTTGTAGTTAATTATTGATAAAGAAAGAAAGCTAAATTTGAATATGGAAGATGATTTAATAAAAGGGACTTTAATTAGTTAATGAATTTTGAATTTAAACGCCCGGATTGAAATTGAAAACAAATAAAACTTAAATTAAAAATTCCTTATAACCCTCCTTTTGAGGGCAGGGAGGACATATTATGGAAACAGCAATTCAATTTTTACTACAAAATATCGAGATGGTCTACATCGTGATCCTTATGATTTTTTTAGGGATTGAAATCATCGGAAGAGTGCCAAGTGTACTGCACACGCCGCTCATGAGCGGTGCCAACGCGATTCACGGCGTAGTAATTATCGGCGCCATTATAGTTATGGGCAAAGCGGAAAGCGGAAATTATATGGCATTAATACTTGGATTTCTTGCCGTGATTTTAGGTACGCTTAATGTAGTTGGCGGCTTTGTAGTAACTGATAGAATGCTTGAAATGTTTAAACCTCCGGCACGCAAAGAAAAGAAGCCTCCAACCTCTAAAGAAAATAAAGCGTGATAAATGAAAAAGTAGATTTCTTAAATAAATCACTAAACCAATAAACTAATAATCAATAAACCAATAACTAATAAACCAATAAACTAATAAACCATAATGGTCACTATTTTATCAATTTGTTATCTCGTAGCTTCTGTGACGTTTATTATTGGTTTGAAGATGTTATCGAATCCGGCTACGGCCCGAAGGGGAAACCTGATTGCTGCTGGAGGAATGATCATTGCAATTGCCGGAACCATTTTTTTATATGAAACCAATGGGAAAAGATTAGGCAATTATGTGTGGATTTTTTCCGCGATTATTATTGGAAGCGTCATTGGAACACTTGTGGCAAAAAAAGTAAAGATGACAGCAATGCCGGAACTGGTAAGCTTTTTCAATGGAATGGGCGGAGCTTGCGCAGCATTGATTTCAATTGTTGAGTTCGACTATTTATATCGCAGTAACAAATTGATAGATGCTACTTCATTTTCTTATGTGGTGCCTGCAGGCCATTATCTTGCCATCATTGCGGGAACGATCATTGGCAGCGTCTCATTCATTGGTAGTATGATCGCCTGGGGCAAACTGAGTGGGAAAGTAAAAGATTATTCTTTCAAAGGGCAACATCTTTTTAATTTAATTGTTTTGTTTTTTGTAATTGCAATGGCTGTTTATACTTATTTTTCCAATACTCAAAGTGCAAACATTCCTTTCTTCATCACCGTTGCTCTTGCGCTTTTGTATGGAGTGTTTTTTGTGTTGCCGATTGGCGGTGCAGATATGCCCGTTGTTATTTCTTTATTAAATTCTTTTACCGGAATAGCTGCTGCCTGTGGAGGATTTTTGTATGATAACAAAGCTATGCTCACTGGTGGAATTTTAGTTGGAGCTGCCGGAACTTTACTCACTATATTAATGTGCCGCGCCATGAATAGAAGTTTGAAAAATGTTCTCATTGGTTCATTTGGGGCAGGCGCAAAAACTATTTCAAGCTCAGGAGCTACGCATGGAAATACAAAAGAAATTTCATTAAGCGATGCAGCAATGTTGATGGCTTATTCAAAAAAAGTGTTTATAGTTCCGGGTTATGGTTTGGCGGTAGCACAGGCGCAGCATGCTTGTCATGAGCTTGAAAAAGCATTGGAAGAAAAAGGAGTTGAGGTGAAATATGCAATTCATCCTGTTGCAGGCCGCATGCCGGGACACATGAACGTGTTGCTCGCAGAAGCAGACGTAAATTATGAAAAACTGCTGGAAATGGATGATGCCAATGAACAATTCAAATCTACTGATGTAGTATTAATTTTGGGTGCCAATGATGTGGTAAATCCTGCAGCAAAAAGTGATCCTACATCTCCAATTTATGGAATGCCGATACTCGAAGTAGAATTGGCCAAAACAGTTATTGTAAATAAACGAAGTATGAAACCGGGTTATGCAGGAATTGAAAACGAATTATTTTTTCAACCCAAAACTTCTATGCTTTTTGGCGATGCAAAAAAAGTGTTGCAGGATCTTCTGGTGGAATTGAAAAATGTATAAATTCTTACAACTTGCGAACATAACATACAAACATTCCAATTATATGTCCAAAATAATAAGTTGTTTTTTAATACTCACTTTTTTTTATTTTTCCTGTAGCTCAAAAAAATATAATGAGCCAACCATAAAAATTGAAACCAACTTTGGTGACATCATTGTTGAATTATATCCTGAAAAAGCACCGCAAACAGTTAAGGCTTTCCTCACTTATGCAGATTCCGGTTATTTTAAAAACAGTTCTTTTTACAGAGTTTTAAAAGCCGAGGATGAGCCATCAAATGCGTTCAAATCTGAATTGATACAAGGCGGAATCTGGCAAACGAATTACAAAAGACAACAATCTATTCCGGGCATTTCACTTGAAACTACCAAACAAACCGGCTTACTTCATAAAAACGGAACTATTTCTCTCGCCCGCACTACGTCATCAACCGGTAATACAGAATTTTTTATTTGTATAGGTGACCAGCCAGCTTACGATTATGGAGGCGATGCAAACCCTGATGGACAAGGATTTGCGTCATTTGGAAAAGTCATTGAAGGAATGGAATATGTAAAACAAATCCATGATCAACCTGACAATGCCACGAGTTTTACTCCGCCATTAAAAATAAAAAATATTGTAAGACTGTGAAGGCCGGCGGCATGGGATTGACAACCTAGGATTGCGCTTCGGTTGATAGCGGCGGGCGGAGGGTCATTTTCCTAATAATAATGATGGTCAATAATTCGTTTCACTCTACATTTGCAAATTATTTTGGACATTGATTTTCTAATGAATAGAAATCTATGCAAACATTTAAATTAAGAAGGTGCGGATAAATTTAAAAAAGATTA
Source organism: Bacteroidota bacterium (assembly GCA_030853195.1). Taxonomy (GTDB): domain Bacteria; phylum Bacteroidota; class Bacteroidia; order Chitinophagales; family Chitinophagaceae; genus Ginsengibacter. Next base: position 70,961 of record JALYVO010000006.1, read on the forward strand.
CACCATTAGGGTTAATAATTGCCCTGGGAATTGTTTATGGTGACCTGGGAACCTCTCCACTCTACGTATTTAATGCAATTATCAGAGACAGGGTGATCACTCCGGAACTTATTCTTGGCGGCCTGTCCTGCATCATCTGGACGCTCACTTTACAAACTACGATAAAATATATTACGCTAACCTTAAAAGCAGATAACAATGGAGAAGGCGGTATTTTTTCTTTATACGCGCTGATTCGCCGGCAAAGAAAGTGGCTGGTTTTCCCGGCAATGATCGGCGGAGCGGCGATAATGGCCGATGGAATGATCACGCCGCCTATCACCGTTACTTCAGCCGTGGAAGGGTTGAGGCAAATCCCTGTTTTCAGCGCTATCAGCGGAGATACTATTTTATTTATCGTGATCGGTATCTTACTGTTGTTGTTTTTTTCACAACAATTTGGAACGGCCTCCATCGGAAAATTATTTGGGCCTGTAATGCTTATCTGGTTCCTGATGCTCTCTGTTTTAGGATTTATGCATGTTTTTGATGGGTTATATATTTTTAAAGCCATCAATCCATATTATGCGATGAAGCTTTTAACGGTTTACCCGAATGGCTTTTGGATATTAGGTGCCGTATTCTTATGTACCACAGGTGCCGAGGCTCTGTATAGTGACCTTGGCCATTGCGGCAGAGGCAATATCAGGGTTTCATGGATCTATGTAAAAATAGCTTTGATCCTTAATTATCTTGGTCAGGGCGCGTGGCTGTTGGCTAATCATAATGGCAAAACCTTTACAAAAGAAATTATTGACAATGGGTTCAATCCATTTTACGGAATCATGCCTGAAAGTTTTAAGATCATCGGAATTATCATAGCAACAGTTGCTGCAATTATTGCCAGCCAGGCATTGATCAGCGGAACTTTTACTCTTATAAGTGAAAGCATGCGTTTGAATCTTTGGCCAAAAATGAAGATTAATTATCCCACAGAAGAGCGTGGCCAATTGTACATTCCGGGCATCAATACGGTGTTATTATTGGGATGTTTAGGCATAACCATCTATTTCAAGACTTCCTCCAACATGGAGGCCGCTTATGGCCTTGCCATTACATTATGTATGCTGGCCACTTCTATTTTATTTGCCAATTATCTTATCTCCCGTAGGGTGCCCAGGATATTTGTTTATTTCTACTTTTTGGTTTATTTAGTTATTGAAACGAGCTTTTTGATTGCCAATCTTGAAAAATTTCCCCATGGTGGTTTTGTCACTTTAATAATAGGCGGCGGTTTGTTTACTGTAATGTATGTTTGGTTCAGGGCCAGAAGAATCAAAAACCGTTATATCGAATTTGTCCGGCTTGAACAATACCTTCCAACGATCCAGGAACTCAGCAACGACATGAGCATTCCTAAATATGCCACGCATCTCGTTTATTTAACCAGCGCTAATAATCCAAATGAAATAGAACATAAAATTATTTATTCTATCCTTAACCGTAAACCAAAGCGTGCGGATATTTATTGGTTTGTGCATGTAGATACGCAGGATGATCCATATACGGCTGACTATACCGTTGAAACCATTATTCCAAATGAAGTGATAAGAGTGGAACTGCGACTGGGTTTCAGAATGGAGCAGAGGATTAACCTTATGTTCAGGAAAGTAGTCCAGGATATGGTGGCTAACAAAGAAGTGAATATCACAAGCCGTTATGAAAGCCTTCAAAAAAATAATGTTGTAGGCGATTTTCAGTTTATTGTATTGGAAAAATTCCTGTCGCAGGATAATGACTTACCTTTCTTCGAAAGAATAGTTATGAAAATATATTTCTGGCTAAAAGCTGCAAGCCTTAGTGAAGAAAGAGGCTTTGGGCTGGAACAAAGCAATGTAACCGTTGAAAAATTTCCGCTCATAGTTGCGCCGGTGAGCAAGTTGAAATTAAAACGGGTTTTCACAGATGGGGAAATTTGATTATTATCAAACCATAATCTGTCTTTTACTAATCACGTTTAATTTTTCAGTTATAATAATGATCATATATTTTAATAGAGTTTACATGTCCCGGTTTCATTTAGAATATTTATAATTACCATTCATCTCAATTTAATTCTATGCCTTATATAACTTTAAAAGAAAATCTGCCGGGAATAACGGGTTTGCTGGATTACAGAAAAGATACTGCATTCCCAATAAGAGAACTTACTCAAATATTACTTCGGGGAAAATCCACATTAACAGAAGGAGAGCGGGAATTGATAGCTTCCGTTGTTTCTTACGGTAATGAATGTGTTTTTTGTACCTCAGCGCATACAGCAGCTGCTAATGCATTTTTGAATGATGATAATATTGCTGAAAAAGTAAAGAATGAGCCTCACGCAGCTCCGGTAAGTGATAAAATGAAAGCATTACTTTCCATTGCAAAAGCGGTACAGAAAAGTGGAAAGCTTGTTTCTCCGGCTATGGTTGAAGAGGCAAAAGCACAGGGTGCTACTGACATGGAATTGCACGATACTGTACTGATTGCCGCTCTTTTTAGTTTATATAACAGGTATGTTGACGGCCTTGCGAGTGTTACTCCTGACGAGCCAGCTTTTTATACCAGGCTCGGAAGCATACTAAAGGAAAAGGGCTATTTGCCATCTGAAAACAGATATGCAGACTTATAAATAGCAGTGTTGCTCTTCTGTTCTTTGCTCAACTAAAATGTCCTCTACTTTAATTTATATTTTTGCAGGATACGCATTTACGATGATACTGGTTTATCTTGTCCAGGAGCGGTTTATTTTTAAACCAGAAAAATTAAAGCAGGATTTTGTTTACAAATATGATATTCCTTTCAAAGAATTATTTATTGATGTAGAAAAAGGCGTAAGAATTAACGGGCTTCATTTTTATACAAAAAATCCTTTAGGTTTAATTTTATATTTTCATGGCAATACGCGAAGCATCAAAGGCTGGGCTAAATATGCCAATGATTTTTATCGCTATAAATATGATGTAGTGCTTGTAGATTACCGGGGCTTTGGGAAAAGCACCGGCAAGCGAGGTGAAAAAGCAATGTTCAATGACATGCAGGTCGTTTACGATACGTTGGCTGTACAATATCACGAAAATCAAATTATAATTTATGGAAGAAGCCTTGGTAGTGGGTTTGCCGCAAAGCTGGCGAGTGATAATTCTCCACGCTATCTGATCCTTGATGCACCATTTTATAATTTTCGTAAAGCAGTCCAACGCTTCATTCCTATTTTACCGATGCGTTATGTTTTGCGCTATCAATTGAAAACAGATAAATGGATAAGAAAAGTAAATTGCCACACTTATATAATTCATGGCACTAAAGATTGGCTGATACCGATAAGCCAGAGTGAAAAATTACAGGAATTAAATCCAAGAAAGATTACACTTATCGCCATCGAAGGCGGCGGCCATAATAATCTTACTACCTTTCCTGAGTATCATAATTTTATCAGGGATATTTTAGCTGAATGAATTTTTTAATTTATGAATGAAGACAGAAATCGAATACCCTACAGGGTTTCAAACAGAAGGAAAATGTTGAGATGGATAACTATAATTGGTTTTTTTTATGGGTCTATTGGTATTGCTTTATTTTATTTGCAGGAAAAATTGTTGTTTCATCCGAAGGCTTTGGCGAAAGATTACGTTTTCAAATTCAATATTCCTTTTAAAGAAGTATCGATACCAATGAACTCCACTGACACTCTAAGTCTGGTTCAATTTTTTCCAAAAGATACAATAAGGAAAGGCATTGTATTGTATTTTCATGGCAACCTGGAAAACATTAATCATTATGCAAAATTTGCTTCCAATTTTACCAATAAAGGTTATGAAGTGTGGATGCCTGATTATCCGGGCTTTGGCAAAACCATAGGCAAATTAACAGAAGAAATGATGTATAAAGAAGCTACGGAAGTTTATAAACTGGCGCATTCTGAAATTTCTGCTGATAGCATTATCGTCTATGGAAAGTCGTTAGGTACGGGAGTTGCAACGTTCGTTGCGGCTAAACAAAAATGCAAAAGATTGATTTTAGAAACGCCTTATTATAGTATTCCCAGTTTATTCAGCAGTTACGCGCCGATCTATCCTACCAGCAGGATGTCGCATTTTAAATTTCCTGTGGGTGAATATCTAAAAGAAGTAGCTGTTCCGGTTACAATTTTTCATGGCACCTCCGATAAAGTAGTTTTTTACAGCAACTCAGCCATGCTAAAAAAAGTTTTAAAACCGGGAGATGAGTTTGTTTCTATTGAAAATGCCGGCCACAATAATTTGAATGATTTTCCGCTTTTTCACGAAAAGCTGGATTCGGTTTTGAATGCAGGAGAAAATTAAGAATGTTCAATTAAGACTAAATTAAATACCGGAAAACTATTTTTAAACTTATAACAATTAGCTGCTTGCTACGCAAGCCAAAAAATAGTTTTATTGATTTTTTTCGTCGCTGTATGCCGCGCCGGAAGCCTTCTTCACCTTAAACGCAGTAAAATAATAATTATTAGCTGCGCCAATTAATTCAAGATGTAAATAATAAGAATCAACAAATTGCTGATAAGCCATGAACTCATGTGTAGGAACCACAAATTCATCGAAGAAAATAATATCTCCGTCTTTAAGATAAGGAGAAAGGCTTGTGAGCGTAAATAAAGTTGCAGTAAAAAGATCAGCGTCCAGCATCAGAACCGTCTTCTTTTTATTATCAAAAGTTTTTAAAAAACCTGGTAAAGTTTGTTGAAATAAACCCTGTAAAAATTTTCCTCTCTCATCTTTTATTTTTGGAATATCATTGCTGGTATTGAAAGTTCCTTTCTTGTAAGGGCCAAAATCTTCCGGCAAGCCGGTAAATGTATCGAAGCCATAAAAGTGCGAGCCGTCATTTACATTTTTTGTCATCCACCAGTTGAACGATTCTCCATTGGCAACACCAAATTCAAGATAATTGATGGGTGCATCCAAACCTTCTTTTTTTATTATATAATCGTAAAGATCATAGCGTTTATTATAGTTCCATTTGCAAGGAAAATCATTGAATTCAATCTTATGAGAATTAGCCCATTTGGAAAGCTTATTCATCCATAAGAGTTGTATTAAAAAACCATTGAGCCAAGAAAAAAGAACATGCAGCTTTAGGCGGATGAAAGTGGTTTTTAAAAAGCGGATTATTGTAAATTTCATGAGATTATAGCTTTCTATGATTCTTTTAATTCTGCAGATGTTGATGTTACATTTAATTTATATTTCACTCCTATTTTTAAAGCATAATTTTCTTTATCGTGGCCAACGGGAAAGCCGAAGCAGACAGGAAAATTATATTCTTTTACTATTTCTTTTATGGCTTCTTCAATTGTTTGGCCAAAGGGAATGGCAGTGTCTTTCATATCAGAAAATCCGCCGATAATCAAGCCCTTTAAATGATCCAGTTTACCACTTCTCTCTAACTGATTCATCATGCGGTCTGCAGCATAAATGTATTCTCCCACCTCTTCAATAAATAAAATTTTATTTTTTGTTTTTATGTCAGATGGAGTGCCGATCATATTTACTAAAAGAGATAAATTGCCGCCAACCAAAATTCCTGTTGCTGTTCCTTTTTGATTTAATGAATTCCCTTCCGCAAAATAGTTTGCTTTTCTTCCGATCAAGGCATCATGCATGCTTTGTACATATTTATTTTTGAATTCGCCATCGTTGAAAGCCGCGGCCATCGGTGCATGCAAGGATGCGATGTTATAATTTGAAAAAAGATGACTGTGCAAAACAGTTACATCACTAAACCCTATCAGCCATTTTGTATGTTTTTCAAATTTTTTAAAATGCAGTTGGTCAATTATTCTGCCGATGCCATAACCGCCCCTTGCGCATAAAATGGCTTTGATATTTTTATCATCCAGCATGTGTTGTAAATCGTGCAGGCGCTCTTCATCAGTGCCCGAAAAGTAATTAAATTGATGGCCAGGAGTTTTTCCAATCACTACTTTAAAACCCCAGCCAATAAGAGTTTCAACACAAGTTTGATATTTTTCAGCAGGCATAAATCCGGCAGGGCAAACCAATCCAATCATGTCGCCTGGTTTTAAATATGGTGGAATTGTTGTCATTTTAAAATAAAATATTTTACAATCATTTTCCTCTACTTTGGAGAGAGGTTGCTGTGAGTCTTAATAACTCAATAATGTGCTTCCATCATCCCCAATGGTTAGCTCATGGCTCACACCACATTTCAACGCATAATTTTCTTTAATATGCCCAACAGGAAAATCAAAGCAAACAGGGTAATTATATTCCTTTACTTTTTCCATCAGCATTTCATAAATTGTTTTACCAAATTCTTCTCCGGGATCGTCAGGCTTTATTTTGAAAACGCCTACAATCAAACCCTTTAATTTTTCAAATTTTCCGCTTCGTTTTAAATTCCAGAGCATTTCATCAATCTTGTAAAGATATTCGTCAACATCTTCAATGAATAAAATTTTACCTGCGGTATGTACATCTGAAACGCTTCCGCAAAGATTGTCAATAATAGATAAGTTACCGCCAATCAATGGCCCGAACGCCTTGCCAGTGCGGTTATTCACATTGAATGGTGCTTTATAATTTATTTTTTCTCCAACAAGGCATTGCCTTATAGAATCTATAGAATCAATTTGTGTTTGCTCGGCTTTAGAAAAATCATCAGGAAAACTATTACACATTTTAGAGTGAATGGTAGCAATTCCATAATTGCGATTAATATGTAAATGAAAAACCGTCGCGTCGCTGAAACCAATGATCCACTTAGGTTTTTTCTCAAATTTTGCAAAATCAATTTTATCAATGATCCGGACGGCACCGTAACCGCCACGCCCCAGCATAATAGCTTTAACTGAATCGTCATCAAGCATCTGTTGAAAATCTTTTGCTCTATCTTCGTCTGAGCCGGCAAAGGTGAAATCTTTAGACCCAACAGTCATGCCTACACGAATATCAAAACCCCATTCTTTCATCTTATTGATCGCCGGCTGGCATTCTTCGAGACTAATATATCCGGAAGGACAGCAGATTCCAATCGTATCACCAACTTTCAAATAAGATGGGATTTTTTTTAAGCTATCTTGTTTATCAATGAATTTATTCTTGACGAAAGCGGTTGATGCCGTAGCCAGTGGGACTATAGCAGAAAGAAAATCTTTTCTGTTCATAAATATTTCTTCATTATTCAATTTTGAAAATAAAGGCGGCCCTTTCATAACAATTAGCAATAATCTACTTTATAACTTATATAGATAAATGATTGTCAAAGATTTTCTTACAAAGAGACAAACAGCTATAAAATAGATTCGAGTTCTTTCAAATGGCGGATTATATAAGTTGGCTCTGCACCGCAATAGGCATCGATATGGTTTACAAAAATGGTATCCATTCCAGCGTTTTGCGCACCCAAAATATCGGCATCTAAATTGTCGCCAATCATAATGCTGTCTTCTATTTTTCCTCCTGCTTTATTCAAAGCGAATTCAAAAATCTCTTTTTTTGGTTTTAAGGAATTGGAATTTTCGGATGTAATTACGTGTGTAAAATATTTTGAAAGATTTGAACTGTTCAATTTACTCCATTGTGTTTTTTCAAAGCCGTTAGTGATTAAATGAATAGAATATTTTTTTTGCGTTAAGTAATCCAGAATCTCAAAAGCGTAATCAAAAACTTTCTTTTTTGTAGGGAGAATCTCTAAAAAATGAGCGCTCATTTCTTTTGATAATTTTTCATCCGCAATTTTAAAATCTAATAATGTCCGCCACATTCTTCTCCATTTCAATTCTTCATTGGTGATAAATCCTTTTTCGTAGCGGCTCCAAAGTGTGGCATTATGATTCAAATAAGTAGTATAAAAAAATTCAAAAGGGCCAATTGCTTTCGACTCAAGCTTAAAAAAATCGTACAGTTCAAATAGGGATTCTTTGGCATTTGCATCAAAATCCCATAAAGTATGATCAAGATCAAAAAAAAGGTGTTGGTATTTCACAATGTTATATTTTGGAATACGAATTCAATAAAAGTCGGATATAGATTTTAGATTTGCTAACGGGTAAACTTCAAACAACGAAAAAAATTATGAATATTGTTATTACGGGCGCCAGCAAAGGTATGGGAAAAGCGATGGCTGAAAAATTTGCTTCAGCCAAAAATGATATTTTTATTTGCTCAAGAAATGAGAAAGAACTTGCAGAAACTGCGAATGAACTCAATAAAAGCAATGGTAATTTTGTTAAATATTTTGCTGCTGACCTTTCGGATAAAAATGAGGTTGAAAAATTTGCGGATTGGTTATTGGCCAAAGATATTTCGATAGATATTCTGATCAACAATGCCGGACAGTTTATTCCCGGAAGCATTTACAACGAAGAGGAAGAAACGCTGAAAAAAATGATTCGTATTAATTTGTACAGCGCTTACAATTTGACAAGAAGATTACTTCCTGCAATGATGAAAAAAAAATCCGGGCACATCTTTAATATCTGTTCAATAGCCGCTTTGAAGGCTTATAGCAATGGGGGTTCATACAGCATAAGTAAATATGCCTTGATGGGCTTTAGTAAGAATCTTCGTGAAGAAATGAAACCTTTTAATATAAAAGTTACCACTGTTTATCCCGGCGCTGTGTATACTTCGTCATGGGAGGGGAGTGGCGTACTCCGTGAAAGGATTATGGAAGTTGATGATATTGCAAAAATGGTTTATGCAGCTTCGTCTCTTTCATTTCAGGCTTGTGTTGAAGACATTGTGATCAGGCCATCGCTGGGCGATCTGCCTTAACTTTTTTTAGAAACCGCTATTCTATTAACCTTTTTTTAAATTCAATTACAAGTAAATTTGTCATTCATCTCTTACAGGAAAATGGCTACATTTTTACGATCAGGTTTTGCTAAGTTTTTTATTTTGTTAGTTTTTCTTTCTGCAATTTTTGGACAGGAAAATGCATTTTGTCAAATAAAATTTTTGGCAATTTGTCCACAAAAAAGAGTCGGCAAAAATGAAACAGTTCAGGTTCAATTTAAAATTGAAAACGCTTCACATGTAGAAACCATCATTCCTCCCAATTTCAAAAATTTTAATATTGTCAGCGGGCCTGACCAGGAGAGTGGCAGTACTACAATCAATGGTAAAAGTGATCAGTACATTGCCATTACCTTTTATCTTAAGCCTAAATCAACCGGGAAATTCAGCATTGGCGCTGCAACTGCGCGGGCGGATGGAAAAGAGTTTTCCAGTAATCCTATAAATATTGAGGTTACCAATTCATCTGTTAACCAGTCGAATAATAATTCTGCAAATTCCCTATCACCTTTTTCAAATTTTAATTTTGATTTTCCTACTGCGCCTTCAATGCATCAGTTTGATGATTATATTTTGAAACCCGGAGAAAAAGTAGAAAATAAAATTCAGAAAAATCTTTTTATAAAACTTGATGTTAGTAAAACAAGTTGTTATGTAGGCGAACCTATCACCGCTTCATACAAATTATACTCGCGCCTTCGTTCAGAATCTACCATTACAGACGCACCTTCCTTCAATGGATTTTCTGTAAGTGATCTTGATGTAAATGATAATAACGCAGGTGTAGAGAAATTAAATGGCAGGCAATATAATGTATACACGCTGCGCAAAGTTCAGTTATATCCATTGCAGCCGGGCGCTGTTGAATTGGATCCATTGGTATCTAACAATAAAATCACTTTCATAAAATCTGAATATGCAAACTCACAAAACGGCGGCAGGTTTTATGATATGTTAGAAAATTTTGCGGATGCTACATCGCCTGCCAGTGCTGTCATTGAACAAAATGTTACCTTAAAAAGTAAACCTGTTACCATCAATGTAAAGCCATTGCCTGATGAAAATAAGCCAGCAAATTTCAAAGGTGCAGTAGGGCAATTTGCTATCGAGTCTACGCTGGAACAAAAACAAATTACAACTGATGATGCAGGTAATTTAAAAGTTACCATCACAGGGCAGGGAAACATTCAATTGATCAATGCGCCGAAAGTATATTGGCCTGAAGGAATAGATGGCTACGATGCAAAAGTGAAAGATGATGTAGATAAAACTTCTGTTCCGATGAAGGGAAGTAAGACATTTACTTTTCCTTTTACCGTTGCTAAACCCGGAAAATATAAAATAGATTCTGTATCCTTTTCTTATTTTGATCCCGCTTCTTTGTCTTATAAAACATTGCGTACACTGCCTTTGGAAGTGCAGGTAAATAAAGGAACAGGTTCCGGAAATAATTTGCGTGTAAAAAATTCCGGGGAAACTCAAAATGTAGATAATAGCTTTTTATCGGGTAATCGTTTTGATTTGATTGTTGCTATTATTCTATCAGTCGGAGTAGTTTTCTTAATTATATTATTTTTAAATAAGAAAAATAAAAGCAGAAATCTTTTAGAAAAAAAATCAAAAACTGATGATCTTGAAAATAATCCTGATGAAAAGAAAATTGAATTTATTGTTCCTGCAAATCCATTATTGCGCGCGCACGAAAAATTAATTGAACAGGATAGTGAAGGATTTTATCGCGTTCTGGATGCTTCTCTTAAGAAATATTTATCGGCAAAATTCAAAATAGATGAAGATGAATTAACCAGAAAAAGATTGAATGAAGAATTAGACAAAAGCAATGTCGGCCTGGGAACTTCACACATGCTGAATTCACTTATAGACGAAGTAGAAATAAATTTATATGCGCCATCATCTGATTCCAATCTATTGAAGAACGTGTTTGAAAAAGCCTCAGAAATAGTAGCGCTTCTTAATAAACAGTGTGTTGAAAAGTATGATATTAAGCAGTAAACTTATAACCTATACCCCGTACAGAATGAAAATATTTTGGATTGCGGCTATCATCTTCAAAATACCTCCGGAAATTTAAAATGAAATTATCAACAGTTCTTGTAGTTGGATACACATTATAGCCCCAAACCGATTGCAATATTTTTTCCCGGGTTACTACTTCATTTTTATTTTCGATAAGTAATTTTAGGAGCATCACTTCTTTTTTGGTCAGGGATACTGTTTCGCCATGTTTAGTAATACATTCCAAAGATTTAAAATTCACAATATTTTTCCCAAAAGTAAATTCCTCCGTTATAGGTTCTTTAGCAGAAATTTTCTGGCTTTTATTTATAAGAAGCTGAACTCGTATTAATAATTCCTCAAGGTTAAAAGGTTTGGTAAGATAATCGTCGGCTCCTTTTTTTAATCCCAAAACTCTGTCAGCGCTTTGGTTTTTTGCGCTAAGCATTAAGATTGGAATTTCGGTATTGCTCAATCGTATATTTTCACAAACGGTTATTCCATCTATTTCAGGAAGCATTACATCAAGAATGATAAGATCGAAGTATTCATTATGCAAAGTCTTCAAAGCCTCCGCTCCATCATAAGCTGAAGTGACATCATAGCCTTCCATTTCAAAATTTAGTTTTAGCGCGTCCTGCAGATTCTCTTCATCTTCTACCAATAAAATTGAGCGTTTTTTTTGTTGCATCTTTGATGAAATTAATAGTTATTGTTTTTTGAAATCTTTAGTCGTATTTCAAAAATACACCCGCGCGGAATGTTATTTGTCATGCTGATGTCTCCGTGATGTTGCTTAACAATTTCTTTTGTAAGATAGAGTCCCAACCCGGTTCCTTTCATTTGTCTTTGCGCTCCACGGAAATATTTTTCAAAGATTTTACTTTTTTCTGCCGATGCAATTCCTTGCCCCTCATCTATCACCTGCAATTTGATCAATTTATTTTCTCTGTATACTTTAAGCAAAACTACATCGTTCTTTCCTGAATATTTTATTGCATTATCTAAAAGATTATTGACAGCAAGCTGCAATAAAACCTTGTCGCCAGTAATGATTAATTCACCATCAAAGTAAGTTTCAATTTTTTTGTAAGGGAACCGAATCATAAAATCTTCAGCGCAATCATTTGCAAGAGTTCCCAGGTCAAACTTTTCGCTTGTAAGCGTGTATCCGCCTGCATCAATCTGACTTAATAAAAGCATATTATTACACAATGCGTTCAGCCTGTTGGCTTCCTGTATGGTACTTCTGATCAATTTTTGTTGTTGTTCTTCCTCAAGCTTTCTTTTTTGCATTGTTTCCAGGTTAAGCTTGGTAACTGCAATGGGTGTTTTTAGCTCATGGGTTATTGCCATCATAAAATTCTGCTGTTGATGCGATTGCACGAATTGTTTTTTCACAAAACGAAAAACAAAGATTGCACCGGCCACTATAAACAGTAATGAAGTAATTCCTTCACCAAGATATTGCGCGGTTTTGCGGTCTCTTTCTAATTTTAATTTCTTTACTTTTTGAGTATGAGAGCTGTCGTTCACATCAATCATATCAAGTTTATAATGGCTCAATTCTATGTTCTGCCTATTGAGCATAATAAACCAAAAAACGAGTGCCGCAAGAATATAAGCAAGTAAAAACCAGTAAAAAATATATATAGCCCGGAGAGGCCTGATCTTTATTTTTTTCCATATCTGGTTGAAATTCATTTTTAGATTGGATTCAATTGGAATTAAAGAATTAAAAGTAAAAAGCTACATTTTTACTTTCTCCACGCGCAGGCCAACAGATAATATATATTTCAAAGGATTTTCTCGCATGATCTGGGCGATTGAAAAAGTATAATCGCCAGGCGTTTTAAAAGAAAGCGCCCCCGGAGAAATATTTTTTCTCACTTCATAAATATCATCCATGCCCGTGCCGTCCCATCCTTTTGCATCTGTTGCAAGTATAAGATTGACATTTTGAAAATGTGTGGAATCTCCAGGTGCTTTTGAGCCAACCCGAAGCCATATATTATTATAATTATACAAATCGGTATGGCGCAAAACTATATAAATATTATACTGTGAAAGCGTATCGTCAATGTGAAAAGTAAATTGAGGTACATCAGTGTAAAGCCAATGCTGCGAGGGAATCCGTGCCTGCTTTTCAAAAAGATCAATTTTAGCGCAGGAAATAATAAGTGCTGACAATAATAATATATATAGCGGTTTTTTCAAGCTTAGATTTTTATAAAAGAGCAGATTTATTTTGATTGAAAGAAATCAATGTCAAAGAATATTGAAGATTTGTTCCTTCGCTTTTTCAAGATCATCTTTCATGAGCACCACGCATCTTTGTATATCAGTATCATAAGCTTTGGAGCCCGTGGTATTTATTTCTCTCCCAATCTCCTGGATCACAAAAGAAAGTTTTTTCCCTTTAGTATCTTCATTATCATCAAGTATGCTTATGAAATATTCGCAATGATTTTTCAATCTCACCTGTTCTTCCCTGATGTCGATTTTTTCAATGTAATAGATTAATTCCTGCTCAAGGCGGTTAGAATCATAATTTTCTTTTCCTACATTCTCTTCAAGCAATTGAATCAATTCTGTTTTCATTCTTTTTTTTCTCACAGGCTCCAGTTTAAGAATTTCTTCTTCTTGTTTGTTAATATTTTTAATCCGGAGCCGGAGTTCTTTATCCAATGATTTTCCTTCTTCCAAACGATGATTATTCAGTTCATTCAATGCAGTGTCAATAACTTTTTTTAATTCTTTCCAATCATTTTCATCTAACACTTCATTACTTGGCGATACCACTTCGGGGAGCCTTATTAAAGCGCTTAAAACAGAATTGGTATCAATGGATAAATCAGAGGCCAGCTCTTCAATTTGTTTATAATAAGATTTGATAAGCTCAGTGTTGATGACCACCGGTTTTGAAGAACCATTTTGTTTGATTAGTATCAGGCATTCAACTGTGCCACGCAAAAGGCTTCCCTGCAATAAACTTCTTATATCGAATTCGTACGGTTTTAATAATGGGGGAATTTTTAAATTAATTTCAAGTTGTTTTCCATTGAGTGATTTTATTTCTACAAGATAAGTTTTATCATTCATGGTTTGTTCTGCTCTTCCAAAACCTGTCATTGATCTTAACATCTTTAATTTGTCTTTTTAATTTGAAGCAAGTTATACAATTCTGCCTGAGTTAGCATTTTCATTTCACCTGGTTTCAACATGTTCAGAGAGATATTTCCAATACGATACCTGATCAATCTTAAAGTAGGAAAGCCAATATGGGCAGTCATCTTGCGCACTTGCCGGTTTTTTCCTTCTGTAAGAATTAGCTTGATCCAGCTATCAGGAATTTTTTTTCTAAAACGGATTGGAGGTTTTCTTTCATCCACGGCCGGAGGCGAATTAAATTTCTGTGCCTTGCATTTTTTTGTTTGATAAACTTTGCCATTAATATTAATAAACACGCCATCTTGTAATTTCTCAAGAGCCTCGCTGGTAATTTCTCCTTCTACCTGAACCCAATATTCTTTTTCATGTTCGTGTAAAGGATTCAATAAATATTGATTCAGTTTTTTATCATCAGTTAGTATCAGCAATCCTTCGCTGTCATAATCAAGGCGGCCTACGGGATAAACATTTGAGGGAACAATAAAAAAATCTTTTAATGTTTTTTTATCATCTTCAGAACTGAACTGACAAAGCACATTGTAAGGCTTGTGAACGATAAAATATTTATTCAAGAAAAATTATTTAAAAAATCTGATCAATTTTTTTCAAAATGTATTTGTAAAAATAATAAAGCCCGTCAGAAAATGCACGGGCTTTGTTATATGGATGGGTTAGTAAGTCCAGGAAATAAATTTCCTTACACAATATTAAAAATAATTTTTGCTAACAAGATAATTTTTCATCATTTTTTTATCAACATTTTTAAATCAGGTGTGGATAAGGTATAGAAATTATCAAAACATTTTCTTTGTTTTTTAATCTTACAATTCCAGAATCTTATTTTCAAATTTATTATTTTAAAAGTAGGATATTGTTGTAATGCACTGTAGCAAACGATTTAGAGCTTTTGCGAATTATTATTTCTCTTTATATTATTTTTTTGAAAATAAATTTTTCATCGCGCTTCGTAAAAAATTCTCACTAAATTTCAATAATGCTAAATAGTGTTTTATTTTTTATTTGAATAGCGCATTATAATTCAAAACCGGATCCACTGCATATTATTGCAACCTTTATCTTTGATGCATAAATTAATGTTATGCAATTTCCTTCTCCTGTTTCTGCCCGATGGATCGCTGAATTTATTGATGCAAAAATTTCCGGCAATGCAGATTCATTTGCAACGGGCATCAATGAGATTCACAAAGTAAAGCAAGGAGATATTGTTTTTGTGGATCATCCAAAATATTATGATGCATGCCTGAATAGCGTTGCTACATTTATTATTATCAATGCGGAAAAAAATGTTCCTGCGGCAAAAACCTTGTTCGTTGTTGATGAGCCATTTGAATCTTATTTAAAAATTGTGCAGCATTTTCGTCCATTTTCTCCATCCAATCAAATGATTAGTGATTCTTCAAAAACCGGAAAGCATACGATCATTATGCCGAATGTTTTTTTAGGAAATGAAGTAGTGATTGGTGATAATTGTATCATCCATCCAAACGTAACAATTTATGATAACAGCATAATAGGCAATAATGTTGAAATACATTCCGGAACTGTTATAGGCAGTGATGCTTTTTATTTTAATACAAAGAAAAGCAGGAAAAACTGGTTCAAAAAAATGCAAAGCTGTGGCCAGGTTTTAATTGAGGATTACGTTGAAATAGGCGCCAACTGCACGATTGACCGCGGTGTCAGTGATTCTACCATTATTGGAATGGGAACTATCATTGACAATCTTGTGCATATAGGCCATGATGTAGTGATCGGAAAAAATTGCATTCTTGCTGCACAAGTAGGCATCGCGGGCGGAACAACTTTGGGTGATGGAGTTACTCTTTGGGGGCAGGTTGGCGTAAATAAAACGATTACTATTGGCGATAATGCTGTGGCAATGGGGCAGGCTGGAATCACTTCAAGCATCGAAGGAAATAAAACTTATTGGGGCACTCCAATTCAGGAATTTTACAGCAAAAGAAAAGAGTTGGTTCTAATAAAAAGGCTTCCTGAAATTTGGGAAAAGGTGAAAGGATTGAAATAATGTATAAAATTGATTCTAAGAAGTGTGATAAACTAAAATACAGAAAAACGCAATTTTGAGAATTATTCTTATAATTTTTATCCAATTCTTTGAGAGGGAGCAGTAAGTTTAAAAAAAATAAAGATCTATCAGATTCAATAGTAATGCAAATTACAAGACAAGCGAAAAAGTAGATAAACAGGATTTTCTGAAACCTCGTACGTAAGATATCGCACATCAAGCATCACTCAGGTTTATAATCATACGGCAGCATATCTCCAATCTTTTTAAATCCAAGATAGCCATTGGTAATAATATCTGTCTGGTCGTAATAATAACCATTTTGTTCTATAATTATAGATTCACCGGAAGTAAAAGTTAATGTTGAGAGTTGAAAGTTTTTCCTAGCCGTAGAATCCTGTTCTAAGTAAGCATCTTCAGGTCTTGCGTTGTTATAAATGACTGCAACTTCATTTTGGTTTGGGAAAAATTCAACAGTCTTAGTGCTGTCGTCTTTTGTATAATTCAATGCGCCATAAAGATCTTTAAGAGGAATAGGAATTTCCTGGTTATTATTTTTTATTATGAACTGGAGCTCAAATCCATCTTCCTGTAAGCTGCGCGAATAAAGGCTTCGCATAAATTGAAGCATAGAACCCTGGTAAGCAATTGCACGATTTTTTGTCCAGGTTTGCTGCTGTTCCGGCGAACCCTGCATTTCCAAAAAAAGCGGGTAACCCACAAATAAGTTTGTTTTGGTATTATATTCATTTGTGAAAGAATCTATTGCAAATTTTAAAGTATATCCTAAAGCAAAATTATCAACTATAAGCGGCTCCTTAGCTAAAACTTTCAAGCGGTTTCTTTTTTTGCTGAAATAAAAATGAAGTATTTCCGGATTTTTTATTATGCATTGCTTTGCAAATTTTGATGTACCAATAAAGTTTTCTGAAAAAAAACTGCCATATTTCTGCCAACCGTCTGCTACCTCATTACTGATGGCAACCGACACTTCTTCCAAAGCTTTTTCTTTTGGTTTTAATTCAAAAACAAAATTACTATCCTGTGAAAAAGCGTGATTGATTCTAATCGTTTCTGTTTCGTAGCCTGTATAGGTTGCCACCAAAGAATACCCGCCTTCCGGTAGCCGGATACTGAAATTTCCTGAGGCATCACTCGCCTCTCCGAGGGTTGTATTCTGCGCAAATATAGACGCAGCCTGCAGCGGAGCCTTTGTAATTTTATCAATAACTTTTCCCCTCACTGTATAAAATGTTTGAGCGTGCAGCGTTAGTGATGCCAAAAAAAACGACAAATTAAAAACGAATAAAGGCTTAGAAAAAAATTTAAAATAATTTTTCATTAGGATATTTTCAATTAAAGATTATATTTTTCTTTCAAGATTGAACATGTTCGCTCAATCGTATCTTTTATTTTGGTGAATTGAAATCGAGGCAGCGCATTCAAAATTTTACTGTTATCAAAATATACTTCAGCCTGCGATGTACGGGCGGTCTCTTTTGTGAGCAAATGCTCTTTTCCTGTGAACGCTGTTTTTATTGCTTCAGTTCTCCAAACCAATCCTGCTAAAAAAGGAGTTACTTTTTTGTTGGGCGGTTTTTTGCCAAAGCATTTTGCTATAGAAGAAAATATTTGTTTGTAAGATAAATTTTCAGCACTTAAAATAAAACGCTGCCCGGTAATTTCGCTGTTCATTAACAGAATCATTGCACGCGCTACATCCCGTACATCTACAAATCCCGAACTGCCTTCTGTAAACCATTTGAATTCATTATAGG
The DNA here is from genome assembly GCA_030853195.1 of Bacteroidota bacterium. Classification (GTDB taxonomy): domain Bacteria; phylum Bacteroidota; class Bacteroidia; order Chitinophagales; family Chitinophagaceae; genus Ginsengibacter. Next base: position 88,795 of record JALYVO010000006.1, read on the forward strand.
CGGTCTTAAATATTGCTGATGATCCGCTTTCCCAATCATCTCCTCCCAATATAATCGTTGGGTTAACGATCACTGCCTGCAATCCTTCACCAATGCCACGCCATACTTCAAGCTCGCCAATATATTTTGATTGTCCATAAATGCTGTTGCTTGTTTCCTTAGTCCAGTTCATTTTTTCTGTAATGATTTCTCTTTTTCTTATCCTGCCTAAGGCTGAAACAGAGCTCATGTGTACCAGTTTTTTTACTCCGGCATCTAAACACGCGTTTACCACATTGGCAGTTCCTTCAATATTGATTTTAAAAAGATGATGTTTTTCTCTCGGGTCAAATGAAACTATAGCGGCGCAATGATATACATGAGTGATGCCGTTCATTATTTCTTCGAGGGCAACAATATCAAGAATATCGCATTGAACAATTTTTAAATTAGGATGAGAAACAGAAATGGGAGTAGAATGATAAATTGCTTTTACGCTGTAACCACCGTCCAGCAATTGTTTTATTAATTCATTACCGGCAAGCCCCGCAGCTCCGGTTACAAGGATTTTAATATTTGCATTTTTATTTTCGGAAGAATTCTCCTGTAGCATTGTTTATTTCAGAAATTATTTCAGGATTGTAAATTAATTTATCGGGTTCACTTATCAACATAATTATAAAATCCTTTTCCTGTTTTTTTACCGAGGTCATTATTCTTTACTTTTTCAATTTGGATAGAGGAAGGAAGAAAACGTTCTGCTTTATCAAATGCATCATACATACTTTGTGTGACGGCGAGGTTGATATCCATCCCAATCAGATCCATTAATCTGAATGGCCCCATCTTGAAACCGGTTGCTTCCAGAATGCTGTCTATTTCCTCAAAAGATGAAATTTCTTCTTCTGCGATCTTAAGCGATTCCAAATAATAATGTCTGGCTATTCGGTTTACAATAAAGCCTGGCGCGTCTTTGCACATCACCGGAACTTTTCCCATTTGTTTGCAAATGTCAAAAACGGCATTGGCAACCTCATCATTTGTCTGACGGCCTTTTACGACCTCTACTAATTTCATGATGTAAGCCGGATTGAAAAAGTGCATACCCACAACTCTTTCTGGAAAAATTATTTTTTCCTGTATGGTTGAAACAGAGAATGAGGAAGTGTTAGTAGCAAAAATTACTTCTTCATTATTGTATTTGGCGAGATCATTGAACAAAGAAACTTTCGATTCTTCTTTTTCAATGATTGCATCAATAATTACGAAACCTGTACAATCTTTTATATTATTTATGAATTTTATCCGGCTAAAAATTTCTTCATTTTCCTTTGAAGAAATTTTATTTTTATCAACTAAATATTGGAGGTTTTTTTGTATAGTTGTATTCGCACTTTCAAGAACATTTTCATGTATGTCGAAAAGAATTGTATTGAAACCGCTTTGTGCAGCGACTTGCGCAATTCCGCTGCCCATGGTTCCTGCGCCGCAAATGCAAATGGTAATTGTCATGAGGTTTGATTGTAAAGATCAATATTTAATTCCACAATATTTTTGAAACCTATATCCGCTGTTACCAACGGAATCCCCAGCTCTATCGACGTTGCAGCTATTATTGCATCCGGGATTTTTATTGAATACGCTCTCCTTAATTGGATGGTTAATTTTTTTATTGATTGGTCGACAGAAATAATTCTGAATTTATTTAGAAAGCTCTCAATTCCACTAATTTCTTTTGTCGTTAGAGATTTATAACCTAATAATTCTATTTCGCAAATAATCGAAGTGTACAGGATTTTATTAGAAAGATAATCAGAAAGGAAGTTGTCTCCATCAAGAATGTATAAAATAATGTTAGTATCTAATAATAATTTATTTCCATTCATCTCTAAGTTTTTTTTGAATAATTAATGGATCCTCTTTTAGTTTGAGAATACCACAATATTTAGAAGTATCAACTCCTTCATTTTTTAAATTTTTTGTTTTTCGAATTTTAATAATTCGCTTTTTCAATTTTTTATTTTCTGTAACAGACATAAATAAATGATTAATCTTAAAGATAAAAAAATGTACTTCAAAAAATAAATTAGTAACTGAATAAGTTTTAAACCGCACTCACAAACTGATTCAAAAGCCTCAAATCATTTTCACTAAAAATGCGCAAATCCTTAATCTGGTATTTCAGCATCGTAATTCTTTCAATGCCCATTCCAAAAGCAAATCCTGAATATTTATTAGGATCAATTCCGCAGTTTTCAAGTACATTCGGATGCACCATCCCGCAGCCTAAAATTTCGACCCAACCTGTATGTTTACAAACGCTACAACCTTGTCCATCACAGATAAGGCAGGAAATATCCATTTCCGCGCTTGGTTCTGTAAACGGAAAATAGGAAGGGCGAAAACGAACTTTCACATCTTTGCCAAACATTTCCTTTACAAAAAAATAAAGCGTTTGTTTCAGGTCGGCAAATGATACATTATCGGCGATGTATAAACCTTCTACCTGGTGAAAAAAACAATGCGCCCGTGCGCTGATTGTTTCATTCCGGTAAACGCGGCCGGGGCAAATTATCCTGATCGGCAAATTTCCCTTTTCCATTTCCCTCACTTGTACGCTGCTTGTGTGCGTGCGCAGCATCCACGCAGGATTTTCTGAAACATAAAATGTATCCTGCATATCTCTGGCCGGATGATTCTCAGGTAAGTTGAGCGCAGTAAAATTGTGCCAGTCGTCTTCTATTTCAGGCCCTTCAGCAACAGCAAATCCTAATCGTTGAAAAATGGAAACTATTTTATTCCTTACTATGCTTATTGGATGCCTGCTTCCTATTAATAAAGAATCACCAGGCAACGTAAGGTCTGTCTTGCTTTCGCTTGCCAATTCCCTATCGCCGATCGGCTTCTTTAATTCTTCATATTTACTTTCTGCTATTAATTTTAATTCATTGAGCACTTTTCCCATCTCCCGTTTATTTTCAGGCGCAACATTTTTCATCTCTCCCATCAAAAATTTTACAGAACCATTTGAGCCGATAAATTTTATCCGAAATGCTTCCGCTTTGTCTTTATCTTCTGTAATAAATTTTTTTATTTCTTCTTTTAAATTTTCTACCTCTTGCAACAAATTTTCCATAAACGCGAAGTTAGCTAAGAGTATTTAATTTTTTCAAGCACTTTGCGATCTCCACGCTAAAATAAATCTTTTGGTTGCTTTATTTCTGCTATTTATCTTTTAGGTTTGCGGCACTAAAAATGAATAACCAATGTACGATTTTCAGGAATTTCTATCTCCAGTAAATATTGCTTCTTTAAACGCCGTTAATGCTTATAATGATTACCAGTTTGGAAACACAATCAAAATTTATAAAGAAGAATTACCGGACCTTGATGAAATAGATATAGTATTGATCGGCATAAACGAATTTCGGGGAGCAGGTTTCAAACCTATCGAAAGTGCCGCAGATGCGGTAAGAAAACAATTATATCAATTGCATCATTGGCATAAAGATATTTCCATCGCGGACATTGGCAACATAAAAAACGGCGCTTCGGTTAATGACAGTTATGCCGCGATAAAATTGGTGGTTAAAGATTTGTTGCAAATGAACAAAATAGTTGTGCTGCTCGGGGGTTCGCATGATAATACGCTCGCTCAATATTTTGCATATAAAGATCTGAATAAAATAATTGAAGCAACAGTTATTGATTCGATGATTGACCTTAGAAGTGAATCTTCTTTAAGTAGTGAAAATTTTTTAATGGAAATGCTTACCGGCGAACCCAATATGGTAAGGCATTACAACCACATCGGCTTTCAAAGTTATTTTGTGCATCCGCATATGCTTGAAACCATTGACAAGCTCCGCTTTGATTGCTATCGCGTGGGAATGGCAAAAGAACAACTGGATGAAATGGAGCCGGTGTTAAGAAATTCGGACCTGATCAGTTTTGATATTGCATCTATAAAGAACAGCGATGCTCCCGCATCGGGGTGCAGCCCAAATGGTTTTACCGGTGAAGAAGCGTGTACACTTAGCCGTTATGCCGGGATGAGCACCTCTGTTTCTTCTTTCGGGATCTATGGATATGATGCTGCGAAAGATGTAAAAAGCTTAACTGCATTGCAGATCGCGCAGATGCTTTGGTATTTTATCGATGGAAGAAGCAGGGCTAAACAGGAAGCGGATTTGAATGAAAAACAAAATTTTAATGAATACCATTCTGTTTTCGCTGAAGTAGATACCGTTTTTCTGCAAAGTAAAAAAACCGGGAGATGGTGGATGCAATTGCCCAATAAAAAAATAATTCCGTGTAGCTACAACGATTATTTATTTGCGAGCAACAATGAAACTCCTGAGAGATGGCTAAGGGCACAAGAAAGGGATATGTGATTGGTTAATTGGTTGATTGGTTAATTGGTTAATTAGATTATTGCTTTATTTTATTGTTGAAATCTACTTTTTCGCTTTTCAGAGCAATTTATTAGAGCAGTATCGCGGCTGTCGGTGGTCAGTGTTTTGTCATCGGTGGCCAGTAGCCGGTTTCCAAATTTACCTTCCAAACATTTTATCCAGCTCATCTTTTTTGAATTCAAGAAAAACAGGTTTGCCATTGGGTGTTGTATTATTTATGTCGCAGTTGAAAAGATCTTCCGCCAGCCCTTTCAATTCTTTATCTGATAAATAAGTGCCTGCTTTTACGGATTGCTGCCAGGCCATGGAGCGAAGTAATTTTTCTCTTTTGCTGAAACTGGCTTCCATATTAAAATGTTTATATTGATCTAGCATTTTTTCCAAAGCAACTTTTTCATTTCCATCAGTTACGTCAGCTGGTGAACCTTGGATGACAAAAGTGTTTTGACCGAAAGGTTCTACCTGGTAACCGAGCAATTTGAGGTCCGGTAAAAGTTCATTAAGCAAAACAGCATCTGAAGGAGTTAGCTCAAGAACTACTGGAAATAAACTTCTCTGAATAGCGATAGGCTTGCCTTTCATGGCTTGTATAAATCGCTCATACAATATTCGCTCGTGCGCGTTTTGCTGATGAATTACTATAAAACCATTTTCATTTTGAGCCAAAACAAAACTCTTATGAAGCTGTAAATATTCTCCGGTTGATGGTTTTTTATTTGCTGCAATCGGATGATTATTTCTAAACGAATTTGAAGAATAATTCGCCTTAACATTGATTAGATCTTCTTTTGTTGCAGTATTATCTTCTTTAGAAAAATTTTGTTTCAACAGGCTTCCATTCCATTGTTCCAGGCCGCTTTTACTGTCAATAAAATGTGCCTGGTCTTTTTGCGTGAAGGTTGTGTATAATGAACTTGCAGTTGCGGAAAGTTGTTTTTCCTGTGTGAATGGTTGGCTCACTGCATCACTATGCTGAATGGAAGCATCGAGTTCAAAATCAAGAGTAGGACTTATGCTATACTGTGCCAGCGCGTGTTTTACGGCCGATTGTACAAATGCGTAAATCATTTTTTCATCTTCAAATTTTATTTCCTGTTTCGTTGGATGCACATTAATATCGAGCCGTGAAGGGTCAATATCAATAAATAAAGTATACATCGGAAAACTATCTTTTGCAATCATGTCGTTGAATGCATTCACTACCGCATGATTAAGATACGCGCTTTTTATAAAACGGTTGTTTACAAAAAAATACTGGTCTCCCCTGGTTTTTTTTGCCGTTTCGGGTTTCCCCACAAAACCATAAATATTCATGTAATCAGTTTCTTCTTTTACACTCACCACTTTTGATGAATAATTATTGCCAAGAACCTGGATAATTCTTTGTTTTAATGAGCCTTTTTCAAGATGAAAAACCTGTTGGCCGTTTGAGGTGAGCGAAAAAAATATTTCGGGAAACGACATTGCTACCCTGATAAACTCATCTATAATATGGCGTAATTCTGATGCATTGCTTTTTAGAAAATTCCTTCGGGCCGGAACGTTGAAAAATAAGTTTTTCATTGAAATATTAGTGCCCTCATCAGTTGCCGACGGTTGTTGAGATTTTACAACACTATTTTCTATCTCGATATATGTTCCGATAGGTTCGCCTGCTTTTTTGGTTTTCAATTCTACCTGCGATACTCCGGCAATACTTGCCAAAGCTTCACCCCGAAAACCCATAGTTTTTATCTGAAAAAGATCATCAATATTTTTTATTTTTGAAGTAGCATGTCGCTCAAAGCTCATGCGGGCGTCGGTTTCGCTCATTCCTTGGCCATTGTCAATTACCTGCACCAAAGCTTTTCCGGCATCATTTATAAAAAGTTTTATTTCAGTAGCGCCAGCGTCTACTGCATTTTCAAGTAATTCTTTTACAGCGCTGGCAGGCCGTTGAATAACTTCTCCGGCAGCAATCTGGTTAGCAATATTTTCAGGTAAGAGGTTGATAATGTCAGCCACAATAATTCATTTTTTAATGAGTAAAATTAATGATTATTGCATGGGCAAATAATGTTATTTTGCTACGCAGCAACCGATAACCGAGAACTGGCCATCGAAAATCCACAGACTTACAAGCACCATGGGAAAAGCAGAAATATAGTTTTTTGCAATAAACAATTCAAGAATAAAACATTTCAGATTAACAAAAAGCCTCTCATTTTTCAACAAGAGGCTCATAATTTATAATAAGATTGAATTAGCTTTTTTTCTTTTTATTTTGTTTTCTTTTACCAAAGATATTTCCTTCTTTAAATCCATTTCCTTCAGGGCTTCCCAGCCTGGTCATAGCGCATCTAAAACCCACAGTGCTGGCGGCCTGGTCTTGCTCCATATAGCGGCGTGCTCCCGGTGACAACCAATATGGCATATCATTCCAGCTTCCACCTTTTATAACCCGTGATTTATCGCTGACCAATGAAGTTATTCCAAAACCATAAGTAACATTCGAAATTGAATCACCATCAAGGTAATTGATCACATCTCCTTTTTGATAATTCCGGCGCGTCATTGCTTCAGCATCTGTAACAACAACTTTTTTCAATCTTCCTAATGTGTCTCTTTCATATTCGCCCTGGTCATTTTTATAAAATTTGCTGAATTTATTACCCCGATATGGGTTTACGTCGTCTTCATCCATAGAAGTCATCGGGCGGTAAACATCGCCAACCCACTCGCTCACATTTCCGCTCATGTTATAGAGGCCATATCCGTTAGGATAATATGATTTTACAGGTCCTGTTATTGCAGCACGGTCATTCAAACCTCCGGCAACACCCATTACGTCTCCATTTCCTCTTTTGAAGTTAGCAAGAAACTCTCCCTGCCAGCTTCCACGGCGGTTATCGCGGAGCCCATTTACATTTTTGCTCCATGAATATACCTGCTGATTTGAAACTACTTCTTCACCATGATTTTTTTCTTTTGTTCTTGGCTTCGGATTTTGAGAAATCAAACCATAAGCGGCATATTCCCATTCTGCTTCTGTTGGCAAACGATAGCCTGGTAATAAAATACCATCCTCAAAAGTGATTATTTTTCTTGATCTTCCACTTACATCTTTTAGTGCGCCTTTTTTTGGAGCGGCTTTATTATTTATCAATTCCGGATTCATGATATAAGTGTCTGTATTGAAAGTTTGCTCACCCTGGCCTCCTTTCATGGCGGCCAAAGGCGCCCTTTTGTTCAGGTAACCTTTATCAATCAGAAGTTTTTCGTTAACCCTATCTGTCCGCCAGATACAAAAGTCATGAGCTTGCTCCCATGTAACACCTACCACGGGATAATAATTATAAGCAGGATACCTGAAATAATATTCTACATAAGGCTCATTATAAGCCAATTCGCTTCGCCAAACCAAGGTATCAGGAAGCGCCATTCTCATAATAGCGGTATCGTTGTCAAATGTATTGGAGAGCCAGTAAAGATATTCACGATAATGCACATTGGCCACTTCGGTTTCATCAATATAAAATGAATTTACACTCACGCGGCGGGGAACATTATTCCAATCGCCCATCACATCTTCTTCTTTAGCGCCCATTACAAAAGTTCCGCCTTGTATAAAAACAAGCCCGGGGCCGGTTTTTTGTTGTTTGGCTTTTAGCACATGAAAATTGCCATAATTTTTATCATCATAATTCCATCCCGTAACAGAGGATTTATCTTTCTTTTTGTGACAAGAAGTAAAAGCGAAGGATGTGGCCAGAATAATTACAATGAATTTTCCGGCAGATAGTGATTTATGCATGTACATTCTTTTTGCGAGATTATTAACGAAGGGCTTTCGTTCTTTATTGTGACATAGGTTCCGATTGCAATGCGAATATAAATACTTTATTTGATTTTGTTTTATCGTGGAAATGCAAATTTATCACGGTAAAAATATTTTGCAATCCCTTCACAATTACTGATAAATTTTTATTGTGTGGTTTAATATTTGGCAAATAAGCCATTTTATAGAAAAAGCCAATAATTAGTATTACAATGTTTTATCAATAAAAGGCAATAAACAATTTCCATAAGCGTTCATTGCTGTTATAAACGAAAGCCGGAACTATGCAGCTAAAACAGGTTAATTTTTGTCTAATTTGATTTTATCAAGGGAAAAAGTTTTTGCTCCATTTTATATTTTAATTGGCTCTTTCAATAAAAATTTTATTTTTACACGCCAAAAATTATTATCTATAAAGCCAGTTCTACTTAACCAGACCAAAAAATACACATGAAAAAAGTCGTTTTGACACTGACTGGATTGGCAATGCTGGCATGCATTTCAATATCCGTGAATGCGCAAACTAACCCGATAAATGTTGTTACAACAGCAGTTCCTTTTTTGAGAATTTCCCCTGATGCAAGGTCCGGAGGCATGGGCGATGCAGGAGTAGCCACAATTCCTGATGCCAATTCCATCTTCTGGAATTTGTCAAAAATTCCTTTTGCAAAAAGCAATTCTGCGATTGCGCTGACTTATACTCCGTGGCTCCAGGGTTTAGGGCTAAATGATGTGTATTTAATTTCCGCAGCCGGTTATCATCAGTTAGATGAGCTACAAGCTATCTCTGCATCAATCCGTTATTTCAGTTTGGGTAACATTCAGTTTACAGATAATTTAGGAAATAATCTGCAAACATACAGGCCGCGCGAGTTTGCCGTAGACGCCGGTTATTCCCGCAAGCTTTCAGATAAATTGGGTTTAGGTGTCGCATTAAGATATATCAATTCTAATCTGGCGAGTGGCCAATCTGCCAGCGGCTCTACTTATAAAACAGGTAATACAGTTGCAGGCGACCTTTCTTTGTTTCACGATGGATCACAGGGCGGAAGTTCCTCCGGATTAAATTGGGGGATCACCTTATCCAATTTAGGAGGGAAAATTTCTTACACCAATGATGCATCTGAAAAAGATTTTATTCCGGCAAATCTGGGACTCGGCGTGGCTTATGTAAATGTGTTTGATGAAAGCAGTAAAATAACATTTGCCTTAGATATTAATAAATTATTAGTGCCCACTCCTCCTGCTCTTGGTGATTCTTCGGGATTAGTAAACTATCATAGTAAGGGAGTAGTAAGCAGTTGGTTCAGTTCATTCGGAGATGCGCCAGGTGGGTTTAGCGAGGAGCTTAAAGAGTTCCAGATATCAGTTGGCGCTGAATATGAGTATATGAATCAATTTGCTTTCAGGGCGGGGTATTTTTATGAAGACCCAACAAAAGGCGATCGCAAATATTTCACTGTTGGCGCTGGTTTGAACTATAATATGTTTGGATTAAATTTTTCCTACCTCATACCTTCCGGAAGTGGAATCAATCGCAATCCATTATCCAATACATTACGTTTCAGCCTCATTTTTAATCTTGATAAATCAACAGCAGTTGGGACAACTAATCCGTAATATTTGATTTCACTATCTTTAAACGCCTCAATAATATTGTAGCTTTTTTTTGATATGGAATGTTTACATATCATGTTTGTTCACAAACCTTCTTCTAACGTCTGCGATGTTATATAAGTAAAAAAGTAGAAATTCAATATTTATTACACTATCAATTTAACAATATAACGTTTAACAATAAACAATACAATTAATTGATGCAACCCTTCAGAATAGGATTTGGTATAGATTTTCATCAACTGGTAACCGGAAGGGAATTATGGATCGGGGGAATAAAATTGGAGCATACCAAGGGGGCGCTTGGCCACAGCGACGCTGATGTGCTTCTGCATGCAATATGCGATGCCATGCTTGGCGCATCTTGCCTGGGCGATATCGGTATTCATTTTCCTGACACTGATGATGCTTTCAAAAATATTGACAGCAAAATTTTATTAGCAAAATCAAATGAATTAATAAAGCAGGCAGGATACCAAATCGGAAATATTGATTCTACAATATGTCTCGAAATTCCGAAAATAAAACCTCATGCTCCGAAAATGCAAAAAGTGATTGCGGAAATTCTTTCTATAAATGAAAACCAGGTTTCTATAAAAGCTACCACTTCAGAAAAAATGGGATTCGTTGGCCGCGAAGAAGGAATAGCAGCGTATGCGACTGTTTTATTATTTGCTGTTTAGTTTTTGTTCTATTGTTCAGTTGTTTTATTGTCAATGATTTTTTTCCATTTTCGGATAACCATAAAAAACTATTTTTTGAATTGTTTGATTGTCGAAGCAAATATTGAATTCAATCATTGAATAATGTTCAATTGTTATATTGTTTAATTGTTTTCCATGTGCAATTTTATTTTCAAAAAAAAACATAAAAACTACTTTTTGGATTGTGTGGTTGTATAAGGCATCTAAATTTTTTCTAAATAATCTCATCTTAGCCAAATTAATAAAATAAACAAATTAGCAAAATTAGCAATTCAACAATTCACATTCCTATCTTTGCCGATATGCACGATGTGGAAATCAAGATCATCAATACATCAGATAATAAGCTACCGGAATATGCTACTTCCGGTTCTTCGGGGCTTGATCTGAGAGCTAATCTTACCATTCCGATTATTCTAAAACCTTTTGAAAGGGCAATGATCTCAACCGGGCTTTTTCTTGAAATTCCTTTGGGATATGAGGCGCAGGTGAGGCCACGAAGCGGGCTCGCTTTCAAGCATGGTATCACTTGTTTAAATTCTCCAGGAACGGTTGATAGTGATTATAGGGGAGAGATAAAAATAATCCTGGTCAATTTATCACAGAAAGAGCACACGATAAATAATGGCGACCGCGTAGCACAAATGGTAATCTCTAAAATAGAAAAAGCATTGTTGCAGCCTGCAAAACAATTGCAAAATACATCAAGAGGTGAAGGCGGATTTGGCCACACAGGAAATATCTAATTGTATCAAAAAGCATTTGAATGAAGTATTGTTTTAAAATTTTTACAGGAATTGTTTTTTTGTATTCGCTTGCAAGTTGTCATTCCACAAAAAAACTGCAAAGCGCCATCAATAGAAAAGATACAACCTTATCAGTTGCGCATAGTGTGCCGAACTCAGATTCGTTGAGTGGGGCATCTCTTATTTTAAGATCATTAAATAAAAATAAAATTGATTTTAAAACATTTTCCGCAAAAGTAAAAGTGCAATATGAAGACCACAATGGAAAACAACCCGATTTCAATGCATTTATACGATTGCAAAAAGACAGCGTATTGTGGATTTCCATAAGTGCTACATTTTTAAGTATCGAAGCATTCAGAGTCTTTATAACACCGGACACTATCATTGTTATCAATAAACTTGATAAAGTAATTGAGTATCATCCATTCAGTTATATCGAAAGTATTGCCCACATTCCGTTGACGTTTTCTACACTTCAGGATATCATTATCGGAAATCCGATTTTTATTGGCGATAGCATAGTCGCTTACAGGCGCACAGAAAATCATATTTTATTAGGAACTGTGGGAAATTTCTTTAAGAACCTGCTTACTATTTCCGCAGATAATAAGCTTTTAGAAAAAAGCAAACTCGATGATATTGAACTTGGGCGCAACAGAACCGCGGATCTTACTTATGATGATTACCAGAACATCAATCAATTTTCATTCGCGACCTATCGCGAAATAACGGTGGCTGAAAAAACGAAAGTCGGCATCAGGCTCTTCTTTAAGCAATATGAGTTTAACAAGGAATTATCATTCCCATTCAACATTCCGCGGAATTATAAAACAAAATAATTGTTACTTTAAAAAATTGAAGATTGAATAGAATTCAACTCATTTTTTCTTATTAAAAAATTATTGTGCATGCCTAAGAAAATTGTAACGGCTTTAGCTTTTCTTTTATTTACCATATCAATTTTTGCCCAACAACATGCTGATAAAGATGCACTTCAAAATGAGCGTGAACAGCTTAGAAGAGAAATTGCGGAAACTGAAAATAAGCTACAGGAAACAAGAAAAACGACCAAGGTAAATATTGGCCAGCTTTCCCTCATCAATAAAAAAATGGATCTCCAGGGAAATGTGATTGACAACATTAATTCAGAAATAAAAAACTTAAACAACAATATTTATTTATCTCAGTTAGAGGTAAATAAAATGTCGCGCATCCTTGACACACTTAAACAGGAATATGCCAGGAGCATGGTTTATGCTTATAAGAACCGGAGTAATTACGATTTTCTAAATTTTATTTTTTCTGCAAATAATTTTAATGATGCTATAAAAAGGGTTGCTTATTTAAAATCATACCGAAGTTATCGCGAGATGCAGGCTGAAAATATTTTAAGTACGCAGGCTATGCTCGAAGACCGCATTGCAGTTTTATCCGGAACCAAAAAGAAAAAAAATGTTGTATTGCAGGAACATGATAAAGAATTAACCCAGCTTGAAAAGCAACAACAAGAGAAAGCTACGATTGTAAATAAATTAAAAAGCCAGCAAAAGGAGCTCACTGCCCAGGTGAATGCAAAACGAAAACGGGATGCTAAATTAAGAAACGCCATTTCAGCAATGATCAAAAGGGAAATTGAAATTGCCAAAAAAGAGGCCGCGGAAAAAGAAAGAAAAAGATTGGCAGACCTGAAAAAAAATTCACCGGAACCTAATGCCAATTCAGAGGAAACTAAATCTACTACCGCAACAACCAGGAAATCACGGACGGCGCCAAAATCAACTCCCAGCGTTCTGGTAAGCAGCGAAGCGGATAAAGCGTTAAATGCCAATTTTAAACGAAACAAAGGTTCTTTGCCGTGGCCTGTAAGCGGATATGTAATAAGTCATTACGGCGCCAATCAATTGCCGGGAGGAATCAATTATGATAACCCCGGAGTGTCTATCGGTGCAAAAATTGGCGAATCGGTAAAAGCAGTTTTTGATGGTGAAGTAACATTGGTCAGTTATATCGAAGACAAACAAGCGGTTTATATTAAACATGGAGAATATTTTACAGTCTACAGCAATCTTGCTTCAGCAAATGTTCAAAGAGGACAACAGGTAAAAACAGGACAGGCTATTGGAAAGGTTGGCGCAAATGATGATGGACAGGGACAAGTGGATTTCCTTTTAATGCAGGAAAGTAATAATATTAATCCGGAGGCGTGGCTCCGGCATTAACTTTAAATATTTCTTCAAAGAAATTTAGAAGCACAGAATCTGACAAAATCAATATCATGTCATTTATTTTTGAAATTAAAGGAGTTAAGCCTTCGTGGGGTCATAGCTGTTATATAGCTCCAAATGCCACACTTTCGGGTGATGTTATTATGGGTAATGAATGCAGTATCTGGTTCAATGCGGTTATCCGCGGCGATGTAAATTTCATCCGCATGGGAAATAAAGTGAATGTGCAGGATGGCGCCGTTATTCATTGCACTTATTTGAAGACTTCGACCAACATTGGAAATAATGTGAGCATCGGGCACAATGCAATCGTACATGGATGCGTTATAGAGGATAATGTCTTGGTAGGAATGGGCGCCATCGTAATGGACAATGCAAAAATCGGCAGCAATAGTATTATCGCGGCTGGCGCAGTTATTCTGGAAAACACTATCGTAGAACCAGGGAGTATTTATGCCGGAATTCCTGCAAAAAAAATAAAAGATATTTCGCAGGAATTGATAAAAGGCGAAATTGAAAGGATCGCTAATAACTATGTAATGTATGCCGCATGGTATAAAAGTTGAGAAGTTGAAAGCTCAGATGCTTTAGCTTACATACTAAAAATGAAAAAAATATTAACCGGTATTTTCGTTTGTTGGATATTTTCATCCTGTTCTGTTTTTAAAAAACAGCAGAAATATGGATGTCCTACTAATGGCAAAAATGTAGGCGCTGAAAGGTTATTATCGGGTGATAAAGAGGCTATCAAAGCCGCAAGAAAAGCCGGAAAATTTAAATATTAAATCACTTAAAAAATCTAAAACTAACAACGGCCTATTTTCAACTTACTTCTTATGTGTTACAATTTAAAAACAAGTTTTGGAGGCACGGAAGCCGTAATAGATGATAATTGCGGTATATCCAAATTCTATTCAATCGCCGGAACTCTTGCAGATGATTTGCATGTAAAATTTATTAACCAGGTAGATGATGCTGAAACACTTGACTGGGATTTTGTTTACAAACGAAATTACTTAACCCTTCATTATAATATTTTTAATGGAGTTTCTATTTTTCCAGGGCAAAACAACGGTAAAGAAAAAGCAAATAAAGCCGTTGAAGAAGTTGCAAGATTCTTAGAAAAGAATGCGTATTGAATTATGATTTAAAAAAAACCTAAATTATACTTTTCAACTTATCACGCACATAATACAACTCACCATTTTTTTTCTTCAATTGATTCGAGAATTTTCAGGTAACTGATATATCGCCCGGCGGAAATTTTTCCCTCTTCAACTGCAGCTTTCACTGCACAACCGGGCTCTTCAATATGCTTGCAATTATTAAACCTGCATTCATTGATCAGCGCTTTCATTTCAGGAAAATAATGTGATAATTCCTGTTCGGAAATATCCATCAGGGCAAACTCGCGCATACCGGGAGTATCAATGATCTTTCCCCCAAAAGGCAAATCAAACATTTCGGCAAATGTGGTAGTGTGAAGCCCTTTGCCGCTCCAATCGCTCACCTCTTGTGTTTGTAACAAAAGATCCGGAAAAATAGAATTGATAAATGAAGATTTGCCCACGCCTGAATGGCCACTGATCAATGTGGTTTTATCTTTCAGAAGATCCTTCACTTCATCAACTCCGATATTTTCGTTAATGCTCATCAATAAAACCTCGTAGCCAATTTCTTTATAAATAAATTTTAATTCTTCAAATTTTTCTTTCTCTTTTATTTTATAAAGATCACTTTTATTGAAAACAATAATGGCCGGAACATGATACGCTTCTGAGGCTACCAAAAACCTATCGATAAAACCTGAAGATGTTTTAGGATCTTTTAGCGTAGCAAATAAAAGGCTTTGATTCAGGTTAGATGCTACGATATGGTGCAAATGCTTATTGTGTGGCGACTGTCTTGTAATGTAATTTTTCCTTGGATAAATATTTGTAATAATTACAGATCCTTCAGCTATATTTTCTTTATCCGCATCAATTATATCACCAACGGCTACAGGATTAGTAGAGGTAATATCATCTATTTTAAATTTTCCTTTTATCCGTGCGTTGAAAGTCTCACCGGCCTCTGACCTGACCTGGTACCAACTTCCGGTTGATTTGTAAACGTGTGCTTTCATATGGAGCAAATTCGTGCAAAAAATTCGTGTTGATTAGTTGATTAAATCATGGAAATTTTTTAAACAAAGTGTATCTCAAAATAATCTCAACTAAAAGTAATCCCATAGCGATAAAAATTAAAGGATAAAACTTTTCTGAGAAGCGGTGAAAAGTGGTGATCTCAACTTTTGATTTTTCCAGGCCATCAATTTCTTTATAAATATTGTCAAGGCTTTTGTTATCAGTCGCCCTGAAATATTTTCCTCCGGTTTCTGTTGCAATGTTTTGAAGCAATTTTTCATCAATGGCCACCTTTTCATTTTGCATTACCACTCCCATTGGCGTGCTTACCGGTGTTGGTGCATATCCATTCGTGCCTACTCCAACTGTATAAACTTTAATTTTAAATGTTTTCGCGATTTCCTTTGCTGTTGCGGGATCAATGAGCCCACCATTATTTACACCATCCGTCAAAAGAATGATCACTTTGCTTTTCGATTTACTATTTCTCAATCTATCTACCCCTGTTGCCAGGCCGGAACCAATCGCAGTGCCATCTTCAAGTAAGCCATTTCGTATTTGTTGTATTTGCCCTTTCAATACATCATGATCGGTGGTGAGCGGGCATTGCGTAAAACTTTCTCCTGCGAAAATCACAACACCGATCCTGTCTGAAGGGCGGTTGTCTACAAAATCTTCGGCAACTTTTTTTGCAGCCTCCATCCTGTTTGGAGAAAAATCCTGTGCGGTCATACTTCCGCTGACATCAATGCATAAAATGATATCCACGCCTTCACCTTCAGTTTGCGTTTCATCGAATTTTATTTGTGGCCGTGCAAGTGCAACAATGATGCAGCTTAGCGCAACTATCCTGAAAATAAAAGGAAATTGTTGAAACATATTCTTCCAGGATCGCGAATTTGATAAACCTTTTGTGGAAGAAATATTTAAGGCTGCCACCTGCATTTTTCCTTTACTGAATTTCCAAAAAATTAGAAAGGGAATAATTGCAAACAGCAAAAAAAATAGCGGCTGCCCAAAACTGATATCGTTAAAATAATCAAAGATCACTTTCAGAATTTTTCTTCATAATATTATCGATAGAACTGATCATTTCTTTTGTTTGAGAAAAACATTTTTCATTTTCATAAACCGGCGGAATATATTGAGCAAACTTCACGGCATTGCCCATCCGGATAGAATTGGCAAAATCAGCTATTTCTGTTTTCGGCAAATTAAGATCACTAAGTTCCATCAACAATTCATCAGAAGTAAGATGCAATTGATTCATATTTGTTTTCCTGGATAAATACCGCTTGAATATTTCTGTCAGTTTCGTGTGATATTCTTTCACTTTATTATTTTGAATTAATTGTTCTTTTTCAAGATTGGATAAGGATTGCATCGCTTCATCATAAGGCGAAACCTTTGACGTGAAAAGCGAATTTGTAGTTTTTTTCTTTTTTAATAATCTTAATAGAAAAAGTATCAAAAGAAGTACTAAAACAATTGCTAAACCAATCAACGCCCAAACCCACCACGGCCAATCTTTATTTACTTCAAGGATCGTTTTGATATCATGAAAAGGCTTGATACTATCCGTCGGAGAATAAGAAACATTTACCGGGATTGAATCAGTATAAATATTAACACTAGAATCGCCTTCCAGGGTAGAAAAAGTCAGCGCCAATGGGGGAATCACACGCCTTCCGGAATCAAAACTAGTTATGGTAATTACCTGGCTGAAATTTAAATTTCCATTTGAAGAAGAAGAATCAATTTTATTTTTTGCAACCACAACAAAATGACCTGAGGTATCAGGAAAAGAAAACCAACTTAGCCTGAAAGTATTATCAGGCATGGAAGTTTCTACCCGGTAATTCAGTTGCTGGCCAATTAGGATATTATTTTTATCAATCGAAGTTTTTACAGTTGGTAATTGCGCGAAAGACATTTGCGCAGAAAACAAGAAAAAAATCAACACGATTATAACTGATCTTATATAATTAATTCTTTTGTTCAAATTTTTTTGTGCTTCATTTTTTTCTTCTTCTTAAAAAAAATTGCTGGAGAATTTTTACGTAATCTTCATCTGTGCGTATATGTAGTAAATCGGCTCCGGCTTTTTTAAAAATATTTTTGCTTTGTGCGCTTTGATCAATAAAATTTTGATGATAACTGTGCCTCACCATAGTATCTGAAGTGTCCAGCCACTGCGATTTCTGGGTTTCAAGATCCTGCACTTTAGCCATCCCGATATCAGGCAGCTGGCTATCCATTTTGTCATACACCTTTAGTCCGATCACATCGTGTCTTCTTCCCATAACACGCAAGCCATGCTCGAAATGCTCGTCAATAAAATCGCTCATAATAAACGCAATACTTTTTTGGGTGTTGGCTCTTTGAAAAAATTTTAATGCTTCGGCAATGTTTGTTCCACTTCGTTTAGGCGTTGCCGTTAGTAGCTCCCTCACAATGAAAAGGGCGTGCTCTTTCCCTTTTTTTGGAGGAATATATTTTTCAACTTTATCGCTAAAAAATATTACGCCTACCTTATCATTATTGTTGATAGCGCTGAAAGTGAGCACTGCACCCACTTCAGTTATCAGATCTTTTTTACGTTGATGCACCGTGCCAAACAATGAGCTGGCGCTTACATCTATCAGTAATATCACAGTAAGTTCCCGCTCCTCTTCAAACACTTTTGTAAAAGGATGCGCGTAACGTGCGCTTACGTTCCAGTCAATAAACCTTACATCATCTCCATGATAATATTCGCGCACTTCCCTGAACCGCATTCCTTTTCCTTTAAAAGCAGAATGATATTCACCCGTAAAAAGATGTGTGGTAATCTTCTTGCTGATGATCTCCAGTTCCTTTACTTTTTTTATTATATCTGCGGTGGTGAGGGGCAATCGGCCTCCCTGCCCTCCAAAGGAGGGTTTTGAGGCAATTTTATTATGGTTGAAAATATTTTTTATTTATCAGAGTTTAGAGTTTGCGTATTCTACAATTTAAATGACAACATCAGACATCGTACTCCGTACATTTCTATGGCACATTCACAGCCTTTAATATTTCTGCAATTATCATTTCAACATTTACATTTTCTGCCTCTGCTTCATAAGTAAGTCCAATGCGGTGGCGCAAAACATCTTTGCAAATATTTCTTACATCTTCCGGAATTACATATCCACGCTTATTCAGATAAGCATAAGCTTTCGCGGCCAAAGCCATGTTGATGCTCGCTCTCGGAGAGCCACCAAAAGAAATGAGCGGTTTGATTTTATTCAAATTGTATTGATCCGGATAGCGTGAGGCGAAAACAATGCTGATAATATATTGCTCTACCTTTTCATCCATATAAACCTGCCTTACTAATTGCCGCGCATTCAAAATTTCCTGAGAAGAAACAACTGCGTTTATGCGTGGCTGTTGTAGTCCGAATACATTTTGCCTGATAATGATTTGCTCTTCAGATTTTGAGGGATAATCAATAATTACCTTAAGCATAAAACGGTCAACCTGCGCTTCTGGTAAAGGATATGTCCCTTCCTGCTCAATAGGATTTTGCGTAGCTAAAACTAAAAAAGGCTCTTCTAATTGATATGAACTATTTCCAATGGTAACTTGTCTTTCCTGCATAGCTTCCAGCAAAGCGCTTTGCACTTTTGCCGGAGCCCGATTTATTTCATCCGCCAAAATGAAATTGGCGAATATGGGGCCTTTGCGCACCACGAATTCATTTTTTTGCTGGTTGTAGATCATTGTGCCAATCACATCAGCAGGAAGAAGGTCGGGAGTAAACTGAATACGGCTGAATTGCGCATTGATTGTGCTGGCAAGGGATTTTATAGAAAGCGTCTTAGCCAATCCGGGTACTCCTTCCAGTAAAATATGCCCGCTGCTGAGCAGCCCGATAAGCAGGCGTTCCACCATGTGCTGCTGGCCGACAATTACTTTTCCTATTTCAGCGTGAATTTTATCAATAAAAGTTGCCGAATGGTTTATTTTTTCATTCAGCAAACGTATGTCTTCGGCGGTTTGTAGCATTTCTGTGAATAAGATTAAATTAGAAAATTTAAAGGTTTGCAAATTACGAACAACCTATAAAGAAAAGGAGATTTATATAAAAGCTTCACGGAAAAGTATGTTAAAAATAAAGGGAGAAAACCTCCCTTTTTTGTTAATAATCTTTGCATGCATGAAGGAGATTATTTATCATTCACCCGGAAAGAAACTTTACAAATAATTCCGTAAGAGATTATTTTTTCATCTTTAACGTGTACTTTAAAATCCTTCACGTAAACCGAATCAATGTTTTTAACTGTTTTCGATACTTCGGTTACGGCATTTTTTACCGCTTCATCAAAGCTTGTTTCAGATGAAGCAATTACTTCTATTACTTTTACAATTGGCATAAAATAATTTTTAAAAAGTGATTAATTAATGATTACAAATTAGCATTTTTTTCAGGCAAATCTAATTTCCCTTTTTGATAATCTGTTGTAAGGAATAATATTCGATGAATTTTATCATTGTAAATTTTCTACCTTTGCAAATCCTAAATATGATTTTTGTATAGAAAAGTTATCATAAAAAAGTTTACAGCTTTTGCACTGCTGGCGATTTTTACGCTAAGCACGATGCCTACAAAATACCTGCATCAGCTATTTGCAAACCATACAGATTTTATCACAGTAACCAACGATAATTTTAAAATACCCCAGCTTAATGTATCCGGAATTGATTGTCATTGCAACAGCCTGGTCGTTATTGTTCCCTACACTTGCTCCAGTGAAACTGTAACTCAAAAAATACCTTTATCATTTGCCGGATACTCTATCGCAAATGGATCAAATATTTGTTTTTACCCAGTTTTCTTTTCTGAATTAAGAGGCCCTCCTTCTTTTGCCTGATTAATAAATCGCTATTTACTTTATTAAGAAAGGTAAAAAACTACCTTCTCACCTTTCACAGAACTGCTACTCACTTCTAAATGAATTGGCTTCTTTCAAATTGTCAAAAATGAAAATAATTCAAACTCTTGTCATAAATTTTTTATGCCTTTTTTTATGTTTCCACGTTTCCGCACAAAGAAATTCCCAAAGATATTCCCTTACCGGAAAAATAACTTCTACTGCGGGTTCACCGCTGGCAGGCACTTCGGTTTACATTTCAGATATCAGGAAAGGAAATGTTGCTGATGCCAATGGTAATTATCAAATCACCAATATTCCTTCAGGAACTTTTTTGGTAGAAATAAAATATATCGGCTATAAAACCATTCTTCAAGACATTAATTTCAATGGAAATAAGATTGAAAATTTTTCAATGGAAATTTCTGTTACAGAAGAAAATGAGATAGTGGTTACAGGCACTTCAAAAGCTACTTCTATAAAAAGAAATCCGATTCCAATCGTTTCAATTGGCAAAGAATATCTTCAGCAAAATTTGAACACCAACATTATTGACGCGATTGCAAAAGTGCCTGGAATAAGCGAGGTTACAACAGGGCCGAATGTTTCAAAACCATTTATTCGCGGACTAGGCTTTAACCGCATTCTTACATTATATGATGGTGTAAGACAAGAAGGGCAACAATGGGGCGATGAGCATGGAATAGAAGTGGATCAGAATACCGTAGAGAAAGTGGAAGTGGTAAAAGGCCCGGCCAGCCTGATTTACGGCTCAGATGCGGTAGCAGGTGTTGTAAATCTGATTCCTGCAAATCCTCCGGCGCAGGGAAAAATTATTGGAAATATTGTAAATGAATATCAAACGAATAACCGCTTAATAGAAAATTCAGCGACCATCGCGGGGCATACTAATGATATTACATGGGGTGGAACTTTCTCACATAAACTGGCAACTAATTATAAAAATAAATACGATGGAAGGGTTTATAGTACTGGCTTTGCTGAAACGGACGCTTCTGCAAATTTTGGTATCAATAAAAAATGGGGATATGGCAGGGTAGGGCTTTCCATGTTTGATGATTTGCAGGAAATTCCTGATGGAAGCCGCGATTCAGCTACAAGAAAATTTACTAAACAGATCACAGAAGCAGATACGTTCAGGCCTATTGTAAGTGATGCAGAATTAAAATCATATAAAATTTCAGCACTTCACCAACACGTGCAGCATTACAGAATTTACAGCACAAATAGTTTTTCATTAGGAAATGGGAGATTGGCGGTCAACCTTGCATTTCAAAATAGTTTGCGCAGGGAATTTAGTCATCCGGAAGTACAGGTGCCCGGATTATTTCTTCAGCTAAGTACATACAGTTATGATGCGAAATATTATTTTCATGAATCAAAAGGATTGAGTGTAACTGCTGGCGTCAATGGAATGTATCAAAATAATCATGTAGAAAAAGGCACAGAATTTATTATTCCTTCTTATCAACAATTTGATATCGGGCCATTTATTTACGCAAAAAAAACTTTAGGCAACCTTGATATTGCAGGCGGCGTGAGATATGATGTCAGAGACTTTCACAACGATGGGTTATACACTGCAAAAAATTCCATAACAGGCTTTGACCATGTTGTTTCCGGCGCGGATACAACCGGCGCTGATCATCCGTTTTCTGCGTATCAACATACTTTTTCCGGTGGAAGCGGTAGCCTTGGCCTTTCGTATAAAATCAATACTGAGTGGAGTGTAAAAGCAAATATAGGACGAGGTTACAGGGCACCTAATATCTCTGAAATATCAGCAAACGGGGTGCATCCGGGAACTAATATTTATCAAATTGGAAATATTAATTTCAAGCCTGAATTCAATTTGCAGGAAGATTTGGGAGTTACTTACAATTCAACACACGTCACTATCAACGCAGATGTCTTTAATAATAACATTCAAAATTATATTTATAACCAAAAACTACAAAATGGTTTAGGAGAGGATTCTGTGATAGTTCCGGGTAACCAAACTTTTAAATTTGTGGCAGCACAAGCTGATTTGTATGGCGGCGAATTAAGCGTGGATATTCATCCGCATCCGCTTGACTGGCTTCACTTTGAGAATTCTCTTTCTGTAGTTTACGGGATCAATAAAGGTATTTCCGGACAAGGGAAGATTTCTGACAGCGCAAAATATTTGCCATTCATTCCACCGTTGCATACCATCTCTGAACTGCGCGCAAACATCAAAAAAATTGGAAGTGTTTTCGGAAACGCATTTGTAAAAGCGCAGTTCGAGATTTATGCAAAACAAGACCGGGTTTATTTATTGAATGGTACAGAAACTGTAACTCCGGGCTATCAATTATTCAATGCAGGATTTGGAACTGACATCCTGAATAAAAAAGGAAATGCAATTTTTAATTTTTCTTTTTTGGGCAATAATTTATTTGATGTAGCATATCAATCGAATTTAAACAGGCTAAAATATTTTGAACCATATCCGGGTAATTTTACAGGGCATAATGGGATTTATAATATGGGAAGAAATTTTGCCATCAGGATAAATGTGCCTTTGACTTTTTAGAAATATTGATCTTCCTGAAAATATTTATTTAAATTTTGTTTTTTAAAATTTCCGGGAGATAAAAAAGAAAAACAAATAATAAGCATCATCAATCTTCAGGATGCATTGAATTATGCAGAGCAGGATATTAAAGACCACTGGGAGTTTTATAGAGAACGATATCTTAAAAAAATAAAATCATGACAAGGAAAGAAGTAGTAAACAGAAATATCGGTTTAACTTTTGACTTTATAAGGCAAGCAGTTGAAGAGCCCGCTTTGCTCGATAAAATTCCGAATGGCTTTTTAATCGAATTTGTTGAAAAAGATTTTGCAAAAAAAGAAAAATCAGGTGGAGGAAGAAAGAAATTTAAAATAAAATATTTGAGGGTACAATCAACTGTAGAAATAATTTAATGCGTACAAAAATTGAGATTTCTACATTTTGGCTTATCACGAAAAAACAACAGGATCTTCCTGCTCATAGTTCTCATTATATTTTACAAACAAATATAAATACAGTACTCTGCTGATGCGCATCAGCCACGGTTGGAGTACCAATATCAAAACGGTATTAAAAATAAGCCAGTAAACTACCCTGTTGTCATTTATTGAAATGCCAATAAAAATCCACCATGCAATAAAACTAATTCCTGAAATGAATATAGCCAGGCCGTAGCTCACATAACCGGTTCCATACCAAAAACCAGGTTCAAGATTATATACCTGGCGGCAAACTTTACATTCAGAATACATATCAAAAATATGTCGAAGCGTAAATTTTTTATAAGCATTTTTATCTTTGAACATATCTCCCCTTCTGCATCTTGGGCAATGCATATTGAGCATGCTCCACAAAATATTTGGTTTTGGCCTAGGTTCTTCTATTTGCAAAATTTTTTTTATTTCAATTGTGAATCTGAAAAATCTTTCTTATAACAATCTTAATTCAAAACCGGTTGAATCGTTGATTTTTTTCTTTCGCCAATTTGCTGGCGCCACATTGCATAATACAATCCCATCTTGCTGATCAGGTCTTCATGATTTCCAGTTTCGACCACTTCACCTTTTTCTAAAACATAAATTTTATCTGCATGCATGATCGTGCTCAAACGATGCGCGATTAATATAGTGATCTGTTCTTTTTTTGATGAAACATTTTTAATCGTATTAGTAATTTCTTCTTCGGTTAAAGAATCAAGCGAAGAAGTGGCTTCATCAAAGATCAATAAATGAGGATGGCGAAGAAGTGCGCGGGCTATGGACAAGCGCTGTTTTTCGCCGCCAGAAATTTTTATTCCGCCTTCACCAATCACAGTTTCAATTCCTTTATCGGCACGCTCCAAAATATTGAAACATGCAGCTTTTTTCAAAGCATCAAGGATATCCTCATCTGTGGCAGTTGGATTCACAAAAAGTAAATTTTCTTTTATTGTCCCTGCAAACAGTTGTGTATCCTGCGTTACAAAACCAATCTGCGTTCTCAAAATATCAAAATCTATATTTTCCCGATCAATATTATTGTATAAAATTTTTCCCTGCTGCGGAATGTATAGACCAACCAAAAGCTTTACCAGCGTGGTCTTTCCGGAACCCGACGGACCGACAAAAGCAATCGTCTCACCTCTCTTTACATCAAAGCTAATGTCAACCAAAGCAGGTTGCTGAGCAGATTGATGCTTGAATTTTACATTGATAAATTCAAGCTCTTCAATGTTTCCAAGCGTTAATGGTTTCACAGGTTTTATCTCCGGCGGCTTTGCCATTAGTGTATGAAAATTATTCAGAGACGCCTCTGCTTCGCGATAAGAAATAATGATGTTGCCAATTTCCTGCATCGGGCCAAAAAGAAAAAAACTATAAAACATTAGTGAAAGATATTGTCCCGGTGTAATAGAATTTTTAAAAATTAACCACAATAAAGTGAAAGTAATTATTTGCTGCAAAAAATTAACCATGGTGCCCTGGATAAAGCTTAGAGTGCGTATGCTTTTTACTTTCCGTAGTTCCAGATTGAGGATTTTAAATGTATTATTATTGAGCCTTCCAACTTCCTGATCAGTCAAGCCAAGGCTTTTGACGAGTTCAATATTCCTTAAAGACTCAGTTGTAGATCCCGCTAAGGCATTGGTTTCTGAAACTATAGTTTTTTGGATCCCTTTTATTTTTTTACTGAGCACACTTGTAACAATAGCTATAAATAAAATACCGACTACATACACAGGCATAATGATCCAATTAAGCCTGAATGCATAAACGGAAATGAAGACAATACTAACAATGATTATAAAAAAAACATTTATAAAATTAGTGATGAATTTTTCAGTATCAGCCCTTACTTTAGTAAGAATGGATAGGGTTTCGCCGCTCCGCTGGTCTTCAAAGTCCTCATAAGGCAATCGCATGCTATGTTTCAGGCCGTCGGTAAAAATTGTTGCACCAAATTTTTGTACCAGCACATTTCCAAAATAATCCTGGAATGCTTTGGCAATCCGGCTTACCATAGCTGTTCCTATCAAAAGCATCAGAAAAAATAACAGGCCATGATATGTGCCTTTGCCAAAAAAAAATTCACTTTGGTTTCTTGGAGATTTGTCAGGAAAAACATGCGGATGGTTGGCAAACAGATCAAGGATATTTCCTGTAATCCATGGAGCAAATAACGAAAAAACCTGGTTGACTGCCGCAAGAACAAGCGCTAAAGCCATCAGCCATTTATACGGCTTTAAATAAGAGATCAAAAATTTCATTTTGCAAAAATAATCTATTAGAAATTGTGGAGTGATAAGCTAAAAAGTAGATTTTCAATTTTCAGAAACCTCATTTTTATATCTCCTGATTTCTCACTTAAAAATAAAGAATAAAATACCTTTACTTTCTAAACATTTTTATGGAAAAAATTAATTGGGGAATTATTGGTTGCGGCGATGTTACAGAAACTAAAAGCGGCCCTGCTTTTAATAAAGTAAAAAATTCTTCGCTGGTTGCAGTTATGCGCCGCGATGCTGAAAAAGCGAAAGATTATGCTCAAAGACATCACGTTCCAAAATGGTATAACGATGCTGACGCCTTGATCAATGATGAAGAGGTAAATGCGATTTACATTGCAACGCCTCCAGCTTTTCATGAGGAATATGCACTTGCGTGTCTGCAGGCAGGCAAACCTGTGTATGTAGAAAAACCAATGGCTTTAAACTTGACATCAGCGACAAATATTATGAGATTTGCGAAAGAAAAAAACATAAAGTTATCGGTAGCGCATTACCGGCGTGAGCAACCTCTTTTTAAAAAGATAAAACAATTACTTTCAGATAAAATTATTGGAGATGTCAGATTTATAAAGCTTGAATTTTATAGAAAATCGCTTTCCAGGGAATCGCTTCTTGTGCCTAAGGTTGCCTGGCGGGTAAATACTAAAATTGCTGGTGGTGGCTTATTTCACGACATTGCGCCACACCAGTTGGATCTGATGTATTATTTTTTCGGGGATATTGAAAAGGCATCTGGCTATGCGATAAACCAGGAAGGAATGTACGATGCAGATGATATTGTGAGCGGAAATATTTTGTTCAAATCAGGATTAATTTTTAATGGTTTATGGAGCTTTAATGTAGCCAGGGAGGATGAGGCCGATTTATGTGAGATAGTTGGTTCAGAAGGAAAAATCAGTTTTCCGGTTTTCGAGCATAAAAAGATTGAAATCACTAAAAATGGAAAAACGGAAAGCATTGCTTTCGAACCTTTACAACACGTTCAGGAACCAATGATCGGGAAAGTAGTTGATTATTTTTTGGATAAAAGTGATAATCCATGCAGTGGCGAAGATGGCGCGACGGTAATGTGGCTAATGGAAAAGTTTACGGCGGGTTAAAGAATTATTTCTTTTGATCAATGCCAATAATGATTGCAGTTCAAGAAGAAAAATCTTTCTTTAAAAATACTTGCTAATGTAATTTTAGTTATATCCAGAGAGATCCTAAAGCAAGCAAAAGAGCTATTGTCATGATCAGCGAACCAAGTTTAATAAAAGTCCAGCCACTAATACTTTCTCCTTCCCTGCGCAAAGCTAAAAGCCAAAGTATGGTGGCCAGGGAACCGGTCACAGAAAGATTTGGGCCCAGATCAACACCAATGAGAACGGAGCTTTTTATAATTTCTGGAACATGTGCAGCCTGTATAGCATTGCCCGCAATCAGGCCTGCGGGCAGGTTATTCATCAGGTTAGAACCGAAGGCAATAATCACACCGCTTAGCCATGCTGTCTTCCCCGCTGAGTGCATAGCGCTTTGATGTAAAATGTTGGTAACAGTTTCAATCACTCCGGTTGTATTGAGCGCTTCTACAATTACAAATAATCCCGCAACTAATGGAATAACAGGCCATGATACTCCTTTGATAACAATCCATGGATTTTTTTTTGCTCTGAACATTACCACTGCTGAAGTTACCACTCCGGTAATTGCAGTAGGCAGGCCCAGCGCTATGTTCAGAGCAGATGAAACAAGCAAAATAATTGCTGTGCAGCCAATGCTGATTATAGCGGTCTTACCGCCCGGGGAAAGCGCAGGCATAGAAATATTCGTTTCTATTTTGTGCTTAAGTGCATTTCGCTGGGTAATGCGCAGCAGAAAATAAGTAGATGAAATTGCAAAAAAAGATGGTATTATGTATAGTGATATCCAATGCAATAAAGTCGGCATTTGCCTGCCATAAATCACGAGGTTTGCGGGATTTGAAATTGGAAGAACAAAAGAAGCCGCATTTGCAATAAATGCGCAAATCAACAGATAGGGAAGTGGTTTTTTTACCTTAGCCGCTTTGACGGCCGCCGCCACAGCAGGTGTCAGTACTACAGCAGTAGCATCATTAGACAAAAATGTTGTAACAACAATCCCTACCAGATAAATCAGAAGAAAAAGCCTACTTGCCGATCCCTTGGAAAGTTTGATTGCATGGGCAGCCAGCCAGTCAAAAAGCTTCTCTTCGCGTGCGGTTTCTGCGAGAAGCATCATTCCGGCAAGAAACATGTAAACATCAGTACCCTTGATAATACCTGAAAATCCAACAGAAAGAGTAATCAATCCAAGAACAACCAAAAGAAATGCACCTGTTACTGCCCAGATTGCTTCAGATATATTGAAAGGCCGCATAATAACACCAGCAATAGCCAAAAAAGCGATAATCCAAATCATTATATGAACCATATATTAAAAAGATGCAAATTCAGTTTTAGGGGCTTTTATTTTAGACAAATCAACTTTATGTGGCAACACACAAATACCACTAAAGAGTAAGGATATCACTACTATAATATGTAAAGAATCCATCTTAATATTTTGTTTTCAAATTGGACACACAATCATTCTGTTTTGTATCAGATGGTAAACTCAAGCTATCTAACAGCGTTTTAAAGAACAATATAAAATAATAACCAACGCAACAATTGCACTTGAAAGTCGTACTGCAAGAGTAAAACCCTGGTTTCAAGCGGTATTGCACATTTTTTTTTGCATTTGCAGACTTTGGTTATAATAAAAAAATATAACACTCTATTGATGTATTGGCACGGGTTCTTTTTTATTAACTTCATTCCCTGCATTGTCTTTTGCGGCCATCTCTTTATTACTAATTTCAATAGGCTTGGATGCATCATAAAATTTTAGCTCGGTAATTGCAGCAGGTAAATTAAAGCCATTACTTTCCAACAGGGTTTTTGTTTTAGTGATCACCCTTCCTCTTATTTCGAGCATACTCCGCCGGAAATCTTTCGTTTCAACCCAAATAAATATTTTGAGATTTACTGTGCTGGGAGCCACTTCATCCTCTACTACAAAGTTGGTGTGAACATCATCATGCACCAGTTCGTGATGCTCATCCAAACATTGCTGTATAAGATTTTTAGCCTGGTTTGTATCATTTTCGTATGCTATTCCTAATATGAAATCTGTTCGAAAAAATCCATCCTCGGTATAATTATACACGGGCTTGGTAAGCACATCAGAATTGGGAATATACACATTCCTCCCATCGAAGGTGGTAATTTTTGTATAGCGGAATTCCATGGCTTTTATCTTTCCCAAAACACTTTCTATTTGCACGGTATCATCTATATGAAACGGGCGATTGAAAGCAAGAATTATTCCTGCAAGAAAATTTTCAGCAATATCTTTAAAGGCAAAACCTACTACCACAGCGGATGCACCGGCTATTCCTAAAATGCCGCCAGCAATGTTGCTAAGCCCTGCTATGTTTAGGGTTAACAAAAAAACAATTACAATAAAAATCATTTTAATAGCCTTTGCCAAAAATCCACTCATCAAAGAATCATGTGATTTTTCACTGATTTTTTTCCTGATCAACGAAGTGATCCAGCCAGAAATAAGAATGCCTATTACAAACATTAATAGTGCTAATCCCAATCGTGGAAGTAGTTTTAGCATTGCATGATAATCTGCATTCAGCCTATTTAAAATGTCATTCATAGTCTTTGTTTGAGTAGTTATTAAGTAAGGAAACCGGGCAATATATTTTTAAAAAAATTCAATAAATAACTAAATCTTTTCAAGAGGAAATAATCTGTTTTTTTATTGCATCCAGAAAATCTGTAACGAATCCAGTATATTTTAATTGAGTATCTGCAAGTATTAAACCCTGTGCCATTTCTTTCAATGCTTTTTGAATATAGCGGTCTTTTTTACCATAGTTCCAGATAGGGTAGAAGCATTCCCTGAATAAATCTTCGAATCCCCATTCTGTAGTGTGTATTCTTACTGTAAGTTCATCATCGGTAAACGCATCAGTTATATAATTGTGAATCCTGAATAAAAAGAGATCACTTAATGCGTGTATGCTTAGCACGGCAGTTTCGGGATCGTTAATAGCCGGGCTTAGAGCTTTTATGGCTACTTCAGCTAATTGATGAAAACCATAATATGGTGTTTCTTCAATAGGGTGGCCGTTATAAAAATTAACCAGATCTAATAGATCATTTGTTTCCTTTTCAAACAATTTTGTGTAGCTGTAAAATATTAATAATGATTCGCCCTTCAACAGATAAGTTCCTTTTGGATGAATGAACTGGATTATACCACTATGTCTACAGGCAAACTCAATCAGTTGTTTTTTATCAAAGCCTTGGTAATAACCAGAAGAACTGACATAAATAATTTGCGGATCGGATGAAGGAATAATAAAATTTTCTGCATGTAGCTTTGTGCAGGCCTTGTTGAGATAGTGCATTGTTTTTTTATGAACACGCTCAATAATTGTTTCAAACTTTACAGATTGTGTTACATAATGCAGAAAATAAATGAAAAGAAATATCGCCAATACCGTTAGCAGCAGTAAAAAGTAAATACTCAGAGCAGGCACATATACTCCTGAATCAATATTGCGGATGGATGTTAAAAGAAATAACGCATATACAACTATACCTATATAAATGCCTAATACTACTTGTTGAAAACGATTGCTGATCATACCTTCCAGCATCCGGTTGCTCATTTGCGAAGCTGCCTGGTTCAGTACAATCATTACCATAGAAAAACTAAATACTGTAAGGGAAATGATACCGGCTGCAATAGTAGAAACTATAGATAGTGCAGTGCTGGCATCTCTTAATCGTATCCAGCTTACGTAAGCTTTTATCTCCTTGCCTTCTTCAGATAAATCAAGTTTCAGCATCAGCCAGGAAAATAAAAGAAACCCTATAGCTATTAATGCGGGGTAAAAAGCGATACTATTTACGATTCTTTCGTAATGGCCGCGAAGCCACTTTAAAACATATTCAAACATATTTGAGCATCGATATTATATAAAAAAAAGTCATCATTCTATAGTGAACAAACTTAGCTAATTCGTTTTTAAAACTTCTACCCAAATGGATATTGCATGGTAGCATTATCTTATGCCGTACCATTATGTTCTAAATGTTTTAGTCTTAATAAATAAATCAGAGAACCAATACCTACAAATAGATGTGTGATTTCAACAGGCGCCATTTTACTAATTGTCAAAGCGCCATCAAGGCTACCCCAAATGTCTGCAGATAAACCCAACAAATGTGTAATAATATTTGTCAGTAAAAGTGCTTTAAGAATTTCTGAATTGTTTTGATTTCTTAAAAAATAATTTATAGCACCGCTACCAATTATGAGTCCGCCCATACCTCTTAATACTGAAATAGTTTGGGGTGTCGTTACAATGTCCAAAAAACCTGCTGCGAAATTTGGAAAAAAAAACATCATAGCTCCAAATGCAAAAGATAAGACCGCAGTAATTGATAAAAAGGTTGAACGCTTCATATTTTTCGAATGATTGTCAAAGACGAAATTAGTCAAACCATTCTCAATTGATGCAGTGTCTTCTTTATGAATCCTAATTACCTTTTGATATAATTTGTGCGCCAAATAAAAAAAAGCCCGTAAATACTGAGTTTTACGAGCTTTCGATTTTGAATAAATTCAACTTTGTCGGGGCGGCAAGATGATATGAGAGGTCGTAAAATTGTTGTTTACAAATTGATTATAAAATTTTCATTACTCCATGTAACCGAATTGGTAACCAGTTTAAAAAATAACCAGGTTGATTGTACAAATATTCTATAAAATTCAAAAAATATTCTTTTTGTTAGAATTATCAATTATATCTCAAAATGAAAAACAAAAATTGTTATAAACGAATTTTAATTAATTTCTCGCAACGACAAACCATTAATTATTTCTTAGCAGCGTATAAGTTTTTCGAATGCCTGCAATATCAAGCTTACTACTTTTAATTAATCCAACTCCCTTAGCCCAATAATAAGTAGATTGTTCAGGACTCAAATCCACCGGATTAATAGTAAGAATAACATTTGTATAAGTTTTTCCTTCAACTACCATTGTAGTAATAGTACTATCCGGAGGATCTCTAAAAAGATATCCTCCAGAGTTGTCTAACGGTGTCATATAAATACCTTCCCCTCCGAATGAATCTGCTTTGCCACTTAACCATGCTGTAGTATTTGAAGAACCAATTTTTGAAAGTATCAGCGTATAGACTTCTGCAGTGTAATAAAAAGTTGGCCCAAAAAATCCAGGAGTTGTTCCACTAACCGATTCAATCAAGCTTTTAGTTACTACTACCGAGTCTGTTGTAAGAGTTGCCGAATCTTTGTAAATAAAATATTTTCCCGAGTTGAATTGGATATAAGTTAATCCTTCTTTTGGAAATTTATAATCTACAGGTACGGAAATGTTGCCACTGCTTTTTTTACATCCAATAGATACTAATAATATAATTAGACCCAGAAAAAAATTTCTTCAAAAAAATTGTTTTTTTAATCCTGCTTATTTGGTGTTGGTTACCACTGAAAAATGATTTCATACGTATATGTTTTAAATAGTTATTAAGAATAATTAGTAATTAAATATTTTACTTTTTTAATTGAAAATCAGGATGGCCGCATTGCCACATAGCAAATGCAAATTGATCTGCAAAATTGGCAAATGTTACACTTTTATCTTCTGTAAAATGCCCATTATTGTAATTCACTTTCATTAAAACAGGTTTGCCTGAAGTGGAAGCATTTTGCAAAGCAGCAGCAAATTTCCCCGGCTCCCAGGCTATTACACGAGGATCGTTCCAGCCACCAACGCAAATCACTGCAGGATATTTAGTGCCGGCAACTACATGTTGCACACCATCCATTTCATACAGAGCCCTGCATTCAACGCTGTCTTTTACAGTTCCAAATTCCGGAATGTTGGCCGGGCCATTGGGAGCAAATTCCATTCGAATTGCATCGGCACAACCTACATTGCAAATAGCTGCCGCATATAGATCCGGACGCTCCGTTATCGCCCTGCTAATTAAAATTCCTCCGGCGCTTGTTCCCGTACCGGCTAATTTTTTTGCGGATGTATAGCTTTTTTCAATAAGATATTCTGCGCAACTATTAAAGTCCTTCCACGTATTTGGTTTGGTGGTTTTAAATCCTGCTTTATACCAGGCATCACCTTTTTCGCTACCACCTCTTACATGAGGGATTGCAATAACTACTCCCTTTACGGCTAAAGAGTTTTCTAAATCATTAAAAAATGGTATCATGCTGCTACCATAAGCTCCGTAACTATCCATCAAACAAACATTTGAACCATCCATCTTTATTCCTTTTTTATAAATAATAGAAAGTGGGATCATTACTCCATCATGACCTTTTACTTCCACTTCTTCTGTTTGTAAATCTTTATAGGTAGCAGGATAAACAGGAGGTTTATTAAAAGTACTTGGAGTGAAATTATCTGTTTCCGCATTAAAATTAAATTCAGTAATTGGCTTATTCCATGATGTAAGAACTACAAAACAATTATTGGTTTTATTATCAAGGCAAAATATAAAGGCAGTACCAGCATAAGGTTTTTTTATTTCCTGAGTTTTTTCTGTTTTTAAATTGTATTCAAATAAATGGGTATTAATGCCATCGCTATAAGTCAGGAATAAAAAATCCCTGCTATGCGTAATAGACTCAAGAGTTTGATTATTTTTTTCTTCCGAAATTGTTTTTGCATGTTGCCAATCCGGATTTTTTAAATCTGTAGAAATTAATTTGTAATTTTTTGCATCGTTATAAGTAATGGCAAATACTTTGTCATCAATAAATTCCATGCCTCTTACTAATTTATCTTCAGGCTTGCATAAAACTTTCCATTGTATCTTTTTTTCATTGAATTGTGCTATCGGCGCATAATACATAAAATATTCCTGGCGTACATTAGCCAGAGAAGCGAAAATGTAGTTTTTTGAATCTTTGTTTACCGATGCGAAAGGAAGGTCATTAGGTTTTATGTCCATACCAGGATAGCTTTCATTGCTAAAAAAATCAATATCGTTTTTTACATCTGTTCCAAGTTTGTGAAGTTTTGATTTTGTATTTAGTTCAAAATCACGACTCGTATTATCGGCAGTTTTTTGTGAGAAATACGTAAATGAATTATTATCAAATGTCCAACTGATAGGGCCAAACCAACTGGGATAAATGGTTTCGGGGAGGAATGTTTTTGTATCCACATCCATCACTTTTATGGTTGATACCTCTGCCCCTCCTTCAGAATAGCCAATAATTATTTTCTTTCCATCATAGCTTGGCATCGCACTTTGCACGGAAAGCGTTTTGCCGTTGATGTAAGTGGTTGGGTCAAACAATAAAATTTCCTTGCCATCCATTCCTTGCCGGTAATAAATCTTTGCTACATTTTCTCCGGGCATAGTTTTACGATAAAATATTCTTCCATTTTCATAGTCACGGCCATGTATGGCGGGAGGTTGTAGTTTATCCAGCATTTTCCATTCAACGATCAATTCATCCCTCCCCGATATTTTATTTAAAATTGAATTACTTAAATTGGCCTCATCTTTAAACCATGTTACCACTGCAGAATCTTTAAAATTTTCTAACCAGCGATATGGGTCTTTGTAGTTGACACCAAAATAAGTTTCGCTGCTGTCAACAACTTTAGTCACAGGATAGTTCCACTGAGCAAACGAAGTTGAGCTGCAAAGTAAAATAATGAGCGATGTTACTGTTGTTTTCATAAATTTATTTTTAATGAATGAAGTTGAATTTTAGAGATAAAAAAGGCATATTGATCTGTTTAATTTTGAAAGATTCAAATCAAATTCACTTATCAATTCCCACCGGTACAAATTGATTACTTGTTGAGTCCCGCACATGACCATAAGCCTTTTCAAGAACTCTGTTTCTCATATCATTGAATTGTGCTTTATTCCTGTTAATTTTAAATTTCAATTTCGCTGATCCGATAATTGTACCGATGAGAATTCCTGACAACCCTCCAGCCAATGCTCCCCCCAAAGCTGACACACCTGGACCTAAATCAAAACCACCATTAAAAAATCCTACTGTGTGTTTTTTATAACTAACCAATCCAATTAATGCACCTATCCCACCACCAATCAAAGCTCCATATCCAATTCCTCTTCCAATACTTTTATATCTCCACACTGTAAGTTTTTTTATATCTGCATATTTATATGTTTTGTAAGATGGGTTCATTACTGATGAATTAGAAAACCTTACCTGCTGAGTTGATAATTGCAAGGAAGTATCACCAATGCTGTATAAAAACAAATTTCTTGGGGATGTTACTGGATTTATTTTAGCCACATACGTTTTAGCTTTTCTATTTATTTTAGATGGATGAGTTTGCGACTTTGCTAAATAGGAAGTGGCAACTACTAATAATAAAATAAGCAAATTGTGTTTCATAATTTTATTTTAAAGATTTTAGATGATCATACTATAACTGGACATTTCGAATAACGCTCTATTTTTTGTGTGAAGTAATATCAGCAGCCAATTGCAATGCCTTGTAAGCATTTACCACGCCACCACTTACACACAGGGTTGCAAAATCTACTTTTTCTTTAGTGCCGGGCTTATACACCATTTTCCCTTTTAATGATGTAACAGATCTCATGATAATACCCTTTACCTGTATGGCAGTAAGAGTGGGGTAGTATTCTAAAATTAAGGCTGCAACCCCTGCTACCATTGGAGTGGCCATGCTGGTTCCACTGTCAGAATCATATTTATTACCGACAACGCATGAGTAAATATCTACGCCCGGCGCAAATACATCTACTTCTTTTTTCCCGTAATTTGAAAAAGACGCAGGAAGTGAAAACCCGGTATCGATACTCATTGCACCAGGCTCCATGTACTAATAACACGCCCTTTTTCTCCGCATATTTTACAGCGTCATCTACCCATTGCTTTTGCGGTGAAAATTGTTTGCCAAAACTCATGCTGATTATTTTTGCGCCATTGTCTACCGCATAACGAATTCCTAATGCAATATCCTTTTCCATCTCATCTCCATAAGGATCTGTATTTACAGCCTTCACAGGCATGATCAATACATCATCTGCAATCCCATCCATCCCAATCCCATTATTCCGGACAGCAGAAATAATTCCTGAACAATGTGTTCCATGGTTCGCATACTCATCACCCACTATATTATTGCCATAATTCCTGTCGTTAATATCAAAAGGATTATCACCTACTATTTCTTTCCTTAATTCATTGGGATCATTTTTTAATTGGACGACATAACTATCTAATGAAATGGATTTATCTTTCCGATCAGAACGATTGTAAAAATTTAATATTAATTTTTTTGTTGCATCTGCAAGGCTGTCTTCTGGCTGAAACGATTCCACATCTTTATAGTAAATTAATTGCTTTTGAGTCGCTTTTTGTAAAAAGCTATGTGCAGGTGCAAGCTGGCGGACATAGTCTGACTCAAAATTACGATTGTCTTCCAGGTGTTTCTTTTTTGCTTTAAGAAAATATTGATATTCTTTATTGTTGCTCTCCCTGGAAGAGTCTTTTAACTGCCCAAATTCAGGAAGCAGGCGGAAATATTCCTGTCTGCCTCACTACTGGTTGCATCCATCCTTTTGCCGTCCTTTCCTCCAAGGAAATTCCATCCATGTACATCATCTACATATCCATTTTTATCGTCGTCAATGCCATTGTCGGGAATTTCTTTTTTATTAGTCCAGATATGCCCCTGTAAATCTTCCTGGGTAATATCTACGCCTAAATCAAGAACCGCTACAATCACGGGATGGCTTTTTTTGCCTTTCAATAATTCTTTGTAAGCCCTGTTTACAGAAGCGCCATAAACAGAGTCTTGCTGGTAATCCAGCAATTGCCATTTGTGCAGTTTAATATATTTTTTAGCCCCAAGTTTGGCAATTAACTCTTCCCCTGATTTTAATGTGTTTGCATATACCAACCATCTACTCCAGTTTCTGCACAGTGTAACTGCATCCTTTAATGCGATGCTATCTTCCCCCGACTTCTTTTGAATACCTATGCTTTCTTCCAATACTTTTTTGTCATTTGGATCATAGGTAAAATAATCATCTGCGATAACCGCTGCCTGATCAGACAGTGATTTATATAGTTGTGTAAATATTTCATTATATAGGCTGCTGAAAGATTTACTGCTGTCTTTTTTGTAAGCATCTGCCGCAAGTCTGTATGCTCTGTAATGAAACCCAAATCCTCTTGCGGAAGAGGTATCGTTTACATGGATACGTGAAACGGTATCAAGCGTTTTTACTGCAGCGGGATAGTCCTGAACAACTATTTGCAAACGGAATAAATTATCATAATAAGCAGCTGTATCTGCGTCTTTATATTGACTGATTACCTGCTTTGCAAGTGATGGAATATTCTTTGCCAATGTTGCACTGTCGGCAAAATTAGATAACGGATTGTATAATTTCTGGCAAATGGACGCGGTACCAAAAAATAATAAAGTGGCAATGCTTAAAAATATTTTCATAATTGTTATTTTGAATTTGTTGAATCTTTTGAAACCGGTTGCACATTACCATAAGCCTTTTCAAGAACTCTGTTTCTCATATCATCGAATTTTGCTTTGTTCCTTTTATGTATAAGTAATTTTTTATTTAAAGTCTGTATCGCTTAACCCTGTATTCATGTCGATGCTTTTTACAGTAAATTTAATTGGCTCCCTACCATAATCTGTCTGCTTGCTACAGGGAATTTTAATGCCTTGTATGTCACGATAATCACTATAGAAAGTTGTTGCCGTTTCGGGAAAGTCGGACCAGTTCTCGACCTTAATCTGTTTTATTTTATAACCCGTAGCCACATCATAAAAGCAAGTAGTGTTCGTTGCGGCTGGAGTTACTACATTTATTTGATATGCATCTTTACCATCAATAGTCCTGATACCTGCCAATTCAGTTTTGTAATTTTCATTAAAAAATGAAAGCTCAGGAAATAACCTGGCATATTCCTGATAAATTTTTCTGTCTTTATCTGTCACAGGAACGTTATAATGTTCATCTCTAATAGTATCACCATTTACGATTGTTCTTAAACTATCACGGTTCGTTCCCCAGGAAAATTTGTCAGGTAATTTGTATTTATATGTGATAATAAACGTCGATTGGTTGTCACGCTCGCTATCTGTTTCAGTATAATCACTCACTGATTTTAATTTGTCAAATCCACCAATAGCTTTTATATATTTAGTAATAACATCATTGGCGGAAACTCCTGCGGGTATGGGTTTCAGCGGGGAGGGCCATACAATGTTATCAGGATTTATCTCAGGCATTTCATGATTGGGGTCAATCACAATACTTTTAATAGCAGATGTTGAATTGTAATGAAACGTCCAAGTATCTCCGCGTTGCCATATTTCTACAGGCAATACAAGGGAATCTGTTTTACCGCTTTGCTGTTGAATTTTCATTACAACAGGCATTGCCATTTGTTCTAAATTTTGTAGGGTGATCAGAGCGCCTTTGCTAGAATCGTTATTGATATATTTCACTTCTTTGATATGCTGATCTAGCTTCCAGTTATTTATAAACCATTCGCGCCAAAACCAGGAAAGATCTTCACCTCCTGCATTTTCCATGGTGCGAAAAAAATCATAAGGCGTTGGATGTTTAAAAGCCCAGCGACTAACATAAGCCCGAAAAGCATAATCGAAAAGTTTTTCGCCTAATACATATTTACGAAGCAGATCAAGCGCCAATGCAGGTTTTAGATATCCTGCAACACCAAGAAAATTTGCCTGTAACACTTCCGGAATATTCATGCTGGCTTCTGATTTTGAATTAAAATAATATTTAGCATCCCTTTGTGCATCCTGTTTCTGATAAAATTCCCCGTTATTAAAAACTTTGGTATCAACACCATTTATAAATGTATTAAAGCCTTCATCCATCCATGCATATTTTCTTTCGTTTGATCCAACAATCATTGGAAACCAGGTGTGGCCTATTTCATGATTGGTAACGTACCAAAAGTCAGCTCTCTTATAACCGCAAAAAACAATTCCGGGATATTCCATTCCAGCAACAATTCCGGCAACATTTGTAGCAACCGGATATGTAAATTCATACCATTTTTTTGAGTATAATTCTATACAGCCTTTTACAAATTCAGTGGATCGTTTCCATCCACTATCACCTGCACTTTCAACCGGGTAAACTGATTGAGCCAATGCCTTTTTACCGCTTGGAAGATTGATACGGGCGGCATCCCAGAGAAATGCTTTTGATGCAGCCCATGCCACATCTCTTGTTTGATTACATTTAAAATGCCAGGTAAGCATTGATTTTGATGAATTAGATTTTCCTATTTCTGATTCAGATCTTATGCTTACAGTTTTATCACTTGCTTTGGCCTGTGCAATCCTGCTAATTTGCGCTGGTGTTAAGGTCTCTGCCGGATTGAGCAATTCACCAGAGCCAACTACAATTAAATTGGATGGGGCGGTGATGGAATAATCAATGTTCCCATACTCCAGGTAAAACTCGCCGGCGCCGAGATAAGGCAGTGTGTTCCATCCCTGCACATCATCATATACTTCCATCCTCGGATACCACTGGCCAATTTCATAAATCCATCCATTTTTTGTATTCAGCCTTCCCATCCGGTCTGTTCCATATTCAGGAATAACAAATGAATAATTAATTTTTATTTGAAGAGAAGCGCCCGCTTTTAAGGCATTTGCCAATCTTAATTGCATTCGGGTATCACTCACGATATATTCTGCAGAGGATGATCTGCCGTTTTCAATCACCTGCACTGATTTCAATACATCACCTTGTGTAAATGTGTGTGTCGTGAATCTGCCGCCGCCAACAGGAGTGGTTGATACACCACGGGAATCTTCTTTATAAATATTCTGATCAACCTGCAGCCATAAAAATGGCAAATCATCAGGACTGTTATTTGTATAGCTGATAGTAACTGATCCGGTTACTGTATGCTGAACTGTATCAAGCGTACAGTTGATCGTATAATCCGCGCGGTTCTGCCAGTATTTTGGTCCCGGTGCACCGCCCGCAGAGCGGTATTCATTTCCGTTCACAGGATAAAATAATGGATTGAATAATACATGCTGATCGTAAACAGAATTTGCCGGAGTTTGGGCAAAAGCAGATAAATGAAATAACAGTAAAGCTATTAATACAGGGAAAAATCGTTTAGAGTTGTTCATAATCAGACATTATTGTTTTACGAGTTGAAAATCTGATTCGTGGCGAACTATTAAGGTCAAACCTGGTATGGCAAGCCCGCTATCAAAATATCCTTGTTGTTATATCTCTAAAAGCATATACCTGGTTTTGCCTGTCTAAGTCAGTAACATTTGGAACAAGGCTCAAGCGGGTAAACACATGCAAGCTTGAATTAATAAAATCAAGATCAATATGATTACCAGTGCTGGTTTTAATTCCGTTATAAATTAATACAGCGCTTACCGGGTCTGCTGTCGGGTCTTTTTTTGATTTATACACTTTCAGATACACATTTGCAGGCAATGTAAACCCCTTCTGTAACTCTTTGCGAACCACGTTTAATACATCCTCTAATTGTTGCAGGGTTTCTTCAGGGCGATAATGATAATAATATTTTTTCTCGCCCGGGTTGTCATTAGATGTTACGTAACCAAGCATTGGCCCTATGATTCCGACCAGTGACAGCGACTTATCTGATGGGATAACTACCGGATCAACCAGGAATATATGAACCGTAGTAGTTGCGTTGTTGAAGAAACCCGCATATATGAGGTCCAGTAACAGGGTACAACTGGTTGAGGAAGCGGCAAAATCTATATTTTTATAACCGTCTTTTACGAGACTGTTGTATTCATTCACGATGGATGATTGCCAGTCGCGCCAGGTTGATTTTTTAAAATCTGCATAAGTGCTGCCGTGGCCGGCAAGTAATACCTGTGAGATATAATAATCAGTTCTTCCTGCAGACCATGCCCTGAACTCATTCCATTCAAAAGTTGAAGCCGAGTAGCCATGGCATGCAATGATCACCGGCTTTTGAGCCTCCGCTGCGGTTGGATTTGGATTTGATGCGGATATGAGGTAGTTCTGCGGATTATAGATGGATGAATCCATTATAATTCCTCCACCCAAATAATCGGCAGTGATATTCGGTGTCTTTTTGCAACCTGCAAACAACAACAAAGTGATAGCCGCAAGCAAGATTTTTTTCATTGTTGAAATTTTTGTATCTGTTTCATAAAATATTTACGTAACCAGTTTTTTATAGCCGTTAGATAAGTCTTACAATTTTAATTTCTGTCTGTCATTCTGTTGATGATGATGAATATGATTATATAGGTTCCATGATAAAGTAAACTGATAAAAAACAGGATACAGGGTTCCGGTACCACTTAAGCCATTTCCCGTAATAAAATTATAGCCAATTGAAGTCGATATTTTTATGGGTGAATTGGTTTGAAAGCAGATACCTATATCCGATGATAATAAAATAGATTTACGCGGCAGCACATCAAATATTTTGTTGCCATAGTTAGCAGAAAAATAACCGGTGTTAAGCCTTAAAAAAGGCCTTATAACGTGCTTTCGCCGAATGTACCAGGCAGCAGACACGAGGTAATTATCCTGTTTGATTGCATTTGAATGAAACGCAGTACCCAAGCGGCTGGTAACATAACTAAAACCAAAATATAATCTGTCAGGCTTAATTGCTTTAAAAGAGTAACTTACCGAAATGCCATTTTTATTATACAGGTTTACTGTTTGTTGCAGCCTGATGCCAACGTCCAAAACCGGACTTTGTGCATTTGCAAAGTGCATAGAAAATGATAAAAAAAGAATAGATACATATTTGACGATATTTTTCATTGGTAACATAATTATTTAAGATTATCTTTTATATAGCTAGCCCATGTCTTTATATAAAAGGAATTATTAGAATTGCTTAACCTTGCATCGCATAAGTGCATGCTGAATTTTTGGGTCACACAATCAGAAGTTAACACTATATCCATCCTGTCTTCTCTTTTAACCGTTACTTTTATTCCATAGAACTTTATACTATTACCTACATAAAAATTCAATGATTCCGGTTGATCCTTTCCTGTCAGTATTTCACATAATTTATAGATGATGTTTAAAAACTCCGGAAGTTTATCTTTTTCAATTGCAAATAATCCTCTATGCTCATCCATATAAGTAACAGTGTTGGAATAAGAGGGAGGAACGGACATTGTTTTATCTAACAATACATATTTCTGCCCAATGGAGTGATGAAGAATAAAAAAGCAGGAAAGTAGAAAAATAAACTTCATAGCTGATTATTTTTATTACTTTTTAAGAAATTATAATCACTTTAATTCAAGTTTAAAATACACTTCTAAAATATCTTCCGAGGCGTATTAAACCTATTGATATTTTTTCGCTTCATTTTTACATTTAGTGACAGTTTACTCCCGGTTCGCAATCGGTGTAACCAACAAGGCGAATGATGAGTAAAGTAATAATAGGGTAACTATCATTCCAATGAAATAATGGACAGTTTTGAAATTTCGTTTTATCATAAAAATTTATTCTAGTCGTTATTATTTGTGATTCACCCTTACTGATTCTTCAGCTTTGCTAACTTTTTTTTACCACTTTCATTTTTTTGGTTCATCTTAATAGATGTTTCGTAATTCTCTATTGCTAATTCTTTGTTGCCCGCTAATGCATAAGCTTCCCCTAGGCTGTCATAAGGGTTCCAGGAATCAGGATGTAGCTTTATGTTAAGCTTGAATACTTCTATAGCGTCATTTATCTTTTTATCTGCCAGCAATTTATAACCACTTGAATTAAGCGAGTTTTCAACATCCGATGGTTTTGGTACCCAACTTTCACGATCAGTGGTTATTCGAGATAATATTTTCCATTTGCCGTTTTCTCTCAAAAGAACTCTCTGTTCATGGAACTGGAAATTATTATGTAGGGTATCTGTTGCTGGCTTAATTAAAAGCTGATCAAATTCTAACCATGCAAGATTTCCATTAGTTCTTAAAGTGTAATTCAATTGTTTAGTATTGTAAGGGGATGGTTTATTATTATTTATTAATCCCGTTACGAATTTATTAATAGAATCCCATCCCTTAAAAGTGGTATATGACTCCTTAGTAGCATACGTCCATGTTACATCTGAATCTTTAATCCAATCAGATTGCCATTCTTTTAACCTATTCTTGTAAAAAGCTTCTGTTTCACTTTGTACTGTTTTTAGAATGGCTTCTTTCTCATTTTTCTGGCCAAATAATGTTGCACTGATAAGTGTAACAAAAACCGCGAGCAATAATTTTATTTTCATTATTATGATTTTTAATTGTGAATAAAAATAAGTGTGCAATATTGGTTATACCGTTATCGACTCACCCCCAACCCCTCTCCCAGGGGAGAGGGGCAAAAGCAGAATGAGAAATTTAAAAAAACTACTTTTTGGCTTCTCTTACTTTAAATATTAGGGATGTGCTTTAAAAAATTGAACACTCCCCAATACATAAGGTTCAAGAGCGGTGCTATGATCAAGCCCGGGAAGAGGCACCAGTTCTACATTAGTTGCTCCTCTCGCTACCATTGCATTATAAGCATCCTGCGAACAAAAGAATGGTATGGTAACATCATAAGTGCCATGATACAAACGCAAGGGTGCAACAGGCTTCCAGTCAAATACATCATTGTCTGCTAATGCACTAAGGAAACCGGTGTCAGTGGCGGTATTGATGCCATTTACAAATGCCGGGTTAAGAATAGTATTTAAGCTTACGTTGTTGATGGTTGCACCTCCTAAGCCATTATTTTGTATATCAGAAGCGTAGGGTTCTAATAAATAAGAACTTATAGGCCGGTGAAGCTGGGGGTAAAACGAATTATAAAATAGTATAACCGCTAAATAATTTTTTACCGATGTTGGGTCAGAAGGATAATTGAATATATACTGTGCAATCTTGGTTATTTCTGATGGAGCCGCGCCGGTGCTCGCGGCTATTACATTAAACGGTAGGTGGTTATCTTCAATATATTTCAGCAGGCTTAAGTTGGCAAGGCCGCCTTCAGAATAACCTTGCAGGTATAATTTTTTATCCCAGGACTGATGAATATCTTCCAGGAATTCTTTAGCTGCCCGTATCATATCTGCACAACTGGTAGCAAGGCTGGAGCGATGAAAAGGCGGGTGAAATAAATTTTTAGATGCCCCATAACCCAGGTAATCCGGTAATACGGTAATAAAACCATTGGAGGCTTCAGCAGATCCTTCATTATAAGCTGTTGTAGCGTCGGTAGGGCCCGGAACATAATAAGAAGGCGCCAGGCTTTCAGCGGTTAGCAAATCGCCATGTTCCATACTTATCATAGAAGGGCCTTGTACATCTTTTGGAATTATAACGCAGCCGGAAGCCAGCACTTCTGAGTCATTAATGAACTTGGTTTTATAAACTATTTTATAAACACTGATATTATATTTATCAAGTGGCTGAAGAAAGCCCAGCCCGGTTTTAATATTAAAACGTTCATTCAATTGTTCTTTTGTAAAGTCGCCGATTTTAGAAACGCTGACCAGGTATTGGTTATGGCAGAAATCACAATCGTTTCCTTTTTTACACCCTGAGAAAAAAGCTATGAGTAATAGCAGGAGCAGTAGCATGGGCGTTTTTGGATTGGATATTAAGGAAGAATTCTTGTTAACCGGGTACTTGCTTTGCTCGTTTGAGTTTAGTAGATACATAATGATAATTTTAAATTGTGATGATTTGTTTATTTGAATTTTGTTTAAGAATTATTAAATAAAAAATAAATTCCAACTCAGCGATGTGACTTTATTTCAGAGACATAGTTTCATAATTTGAACCCTCATATCAGGAGGT
Organism: Bacteroidota bacterium; assembly: GCA_030853195.1. GTDB lineage: Bacteria > Bacteroidota > Bacteroidia > Chitinophagales > Chitinophagaceae > Ginsengibacter. Next base: position 133,633 of record JALYVO010000006.1, read on the forward strand.
ATAATCAAATACTTAAAACAATTAATCGTAGTGGGTGCAGAGTTTTAATGCTGACATCAGTTGCAGCATTTTACTTTTCGATATTTACCTGGATGTTTCGTTTTCTTCTTATTTACCTGATTCTTTAATAAATCCCAAAACCAAATGTACATGCAGTAAAAAGCATAATCAATCACCAGATGTGGTGAAAATGAAAAATGAAAAAATGATTATTTGAAAATGAAATTGCAATTTACACAAGCTTATTTCTTAGCGCTTTGCTTATGGCTTCGTTAGCTGAATTTACGTGCAGCTTCTGATAAATATTTTTTATGTGCGAGTGCACTGTTTCGTAACTGATAAACAATTTATCTGCAATTAATTTATAGCTTAGCCCGTCAACAAATAAGGTAAGTATTTCTTTTTCGCGTACACTTAAGCTAATATCATTGCTTGTGTTGGCTTTGGGATTTTGGTCTTTAAACATTTTTAGCACTCTTGAAGCAATAGATGGCGTCATCGGTGATCCACCTTCAGCCACTTCTTTTATAGCTTCCAGTAGTTTTGCTGGTGGCGTATTTTTTAAGATGTATCCGTTTGCGCCTGCGCAAATAGCGGCGAATACTTTTGCCCCATCATCAAAAACCGTTTGCATTAAAACCGGAAGATCTGGAAATTCGTTACGAAGAACCGCAGTAGCTTCAATGCCTGACATTCCAGGCATTTGAATATCCATTATCACCACATCGGGAACATCATTCTTTAAATGCTTCAGCATATTGTTGCAGTTAGGATAAGCGCTAACACAGCTAAAGCCCGGGCTTGCATTCAATATATATTGCATCCCCTCGCGCAGATCTTTGTTGTCTTCAAATAAAGTAACATTAATAGTTTGTGTAGTCATGATATTTTCCCTGCTGCAAGTAAAACACAAATAATTACAATAGCAATCACCAAATCAGGTGATCTTGCAATTAAGATTTATCCATGTGCCTTCCCCTTTTTTTGAATTGATCGAAATTTTCGCTTTAATTTCCTTTGCGCGGCTTTTCATGTTGGCCAAGCCATTACCACTATCTGCATGTTCAGTATCAAATCCCCTTCCATCATCTTTTATATTTAGGCTTACAATATGATTGATTGAATTAAAATCAATTTCTATGTTACTGCATTGTGAATATTTCACTGCATTGTGTATTGCTTCTTTATAAATAAGATAAATGTTTCTTCGTTCTTGCATATTCAGTTTTAATTTTTCATCTTCATCAAAATTAAATTTGTACTGAATATTTCTTTCGTCTAATATTTCCGCAGCAAAGCGTTTCATCCGGTTAATCAGATATGAAGCAGTATCATTTTGTGGATTTATTATCCACACAATATCATTCATTCCTGAAATTACATTTCTTGCGCTGATACCGATTTTATCGAGTACAACTTTTAATGACGCATCATCTTCTTTTAACTGCATCTTTACCACTTCGCTGTTATAAGAAATGCTGGAAAGTGTTGAGCTTATATCATCATGCAGGTCACGGGCTATGTTATCGCGAAGATGCATCCTCATCCTGAGCTGGTTTATGTTATATCTGTAAAAAGCATACACTGCGCTTACAATTAAAAAGGCGCATAATAAATAAAACCACCAACGGTGCCAGAAAGGAGGATTAATAATGATGATCAATTTAGCAGGTACATTATTCCAAACCCCTTCATTATTACAGGCTTTTACTTCAAAGGTATAGGTGCCTTCATTTAAATTAGCGTAAGAAACATAGCGGCGAGAGCCGGCATCATTCCATTTTTTATCTAAACCATCCATCTTATAAGCATACTTATTAAGATAAGGCCTGGTATAATTTAGCGCTACAAAATCAAATGAGAGATAATTTTGATTGTAATTGAGTTCAACAGGTTCACCTTCTTTTATGTTATACTCTTTGTCAAAAACCTTAACGCCTGTTATGTAAACTGCCGGTAGCGTGCTATTCTTAAAGTTGTCAGCGGGATTAAAACTATAAATACATCCTGTTGCGCCAATTACAATATTACTTTTATTGTCTATAATTATTGAACTTAATTCCCATCCATTTTTAATTCCATATTTATCATCAAAAAGCGTAATTCTTTTATCAGCTATTTGAAACTTTACAACGCCGGCAATAGTTAATATCCAAAGGTTATTCTCTTTATCTGCTTTTATTGATACAATATTCATGGAAGGCATTCCGTCATTAACAGGTTCAACTAAAAGTTTTTTAAATTGGCTGCTAAGTTTCCATAAACCATTGTATTCCGTCCCTATCCATATATCTTTTCCTGTTTTATTCATTACGTTTATGGATCGCTCAATTGCAAGTCCCGCGGTATCCCACGGGATATTTTCAATCCGTCCTGTATTGGTATGTAATAACAATAAGCCGGTGTGTTCACCTCCTATCAAAAGGCTATCTTTCGACATTTCGCAAAAAGTTCGTATCTCTTTTATGTTGTTCTTGATACCTATTACTTTATAATCGTAAGAAATAAATTTTTTTGAAGCCTGATCAAATCTGAATATACCATCGCTGTGGGTACCTATCCATATTCTTTTTTCATCGTCTATATACAAACTATATATATTGCTCTGGATATCCTGTGATTTAAATATTTCGGCCTTAAATGAAATGTTTTTAGTGCCTGCTTTTTCAGAAACTTTAACAAGCATATTTTTGGCATTTAACCAGATAGCACCGTTTGAATCCTGGATGATATTAAATACGGGAGAAATTGTCGGGAAGCCAAAGACTTTATTATAATTCTGAAGAATTCCTTTTTTTTCATCAAAAATATATAACCCTGTGTAAGTACCAATCCACCAAATGCCATTCTGATCACGGCACATACTCGAAAGTCTTTCATGTGATGGTAGTGAGCCGCTTTCTCTTTCAAGCGAAACATTCTTTATAGCTAAGTGAATGCTATGCGGATCATTCTTAAAAATTCCTTGATTTGTACCGATCCAAAAAATACCTGATCTGTCACGGAATAAAGATACAGGCTCGCCTGATAATTTATTCTCACTCTTGTAATCAATCGGGTAATTGATAAATTTATTTTTTGCAGGATTAAAAATGGTCAGGCCGCCCGCTAGATTGGCAATCCAGATATTTCGATTATCATCCTGCAACATATCGAATGCTATTCTAAAAGGTAAAGTATCAACATCATCATTTGGCCTGCACCATGATGTTATTTTTTTATTTAGAGGATTAAAACGGGCAATTCCATGGCCCCATGTACTGATCCAAATATTTCCGTCACAGTCTAATAGTGATTGAGAAAAATTCAGTGGAAATTTTTTACCTCCCGGATAATATGAGGGCAGTTCAGGCTCATACAGTTTGCAAGCGCCGGTGGATGGTGTGTAAAAATAAAAACCATTTTGAGTAAAAACGTAAAGATGATTTTTTTTATCATCAATTATAGAATTAACATAGTTGTTTTTTCCTATGATACAAATCCTTTTCCATTTTGCGTTCTTTTTGTTGAATTGAAATAAGCCGGTGGAAGCGCCTATCCAAAAAACAGAATCATTTTTCGGCACAATAGTCACCACTTGAACGAATTCGTCAGACGGAAAATTTTTAATTTTTTGTAAATCTATATCAATGCAGCTCAGCCCTCCGAGTGACCCGACCCATAAATTATTTTTTTCAGGATAAAGACATCTGATATTATTGCTCCCCGCCGATCTTGAATCACTTATGAAATTCTTAAAAGCTTTAAAATTATACCCGTCATATTTAAACAGTCCTTCAGCGGTGCCAAACCAAAGAAACCCGTTATTATCCTGGCTTATGCACGTTATCCTGTTGTTGGTCAGTCCATCTGCCTGTACTTTTTCGATATTCAGGTTATCAATATCTTGTGCAACCAGTGAAGTTTGTGCACTCATTAAATAAATGATGACAAAGCAGAATTTGATATAAATGATCTTTTGTAGCAATTACCAATTTTTTATTCGACTTATTGTAAATAAAAACGATTACTATGGATCTTCCCCAAAAATACGATCTCTGCGATACATAACGGTAATGTAATTTTGCTCAGGCTCCATCCAAATAACGCACTGTAATAATGCTTGCTTATATAGTTTGCCTAATTATTTACATGCCCTGACAGTCTTCTCTAAGATAGGTAAAAATATTATGCGCTTTATTGGAAACAGCCAGTGTTTTATAGCTTACGATATAATTGAAAATTAAAAATAAAAAGCATGATATTATTTTAGATCAATTATCAAGCGAATGAAAGCCAAAAATGGCTTAACACCCACCTTGTAAAATGTAATACGAAGTATAAACTCCTTCAGAAAAATTGTAAGTTGATTTTTTGCATAAATAAAAAAAGCCCGTAAACACTGAGTTTTACGAGCTTTAGATTTTGAAAGAAATCAACTTTGTCGGGGCGGCAAGATTCGAACTTGCGACCTCCACATCCCAAATGTGGCGCGATAACCGGGCTACGCTACGCCCCGAAATATATCCGGTTCCTTAATTAAATCAGCGGAGAGGGTGGGATTCGAACCCACGGTACAGTTTGACCCGTACGACGATTTAGCAAACCGTTCCTTTCGGCCACTCAGGCACCTCTCCTAAGTTTTTTCTCTTCCTCTTTTTCTAATTTCTTAATCTAATTAAGGGTTGCAAAAGTAGTATTTGCGATTCAAAAATTAAAATAAATATTTGTATTGTAATTTGTTTTTAGAATCCTTCTATATAATGAATTTAAAAACCGGCGCAATCTAATTGTTGAAAAACTACTTTTTGGGTTGTAACGTTGAAAGTTGATTGCTACATGGCTGCTAACTGAACTTTCTGCTGAAGTTCAATTACGTTTTCTTTAAATAGCGTATCTGTATCCATTAAATCTTTTACAGTCTGGCAACTATGAATAACTGTGGTATGGTCTCGCCCGCCAAAATGTTCACCAATAGTTTTTAGTGAATTTTTTGTAAATGCTTTTGCTAAAAACATCGTTATTTGCCTCGCCTGCACCACTTCACGTTTACGTGTTTTTTGCAATAATTTTTCATAAGGCACATCAAAATAATCACACACCATTTTTTGTATGGTATCTATAGTTATTTCTTTTGATGATGACTTGATGAAATTTCTCAAAACTTTTTTTGCTAATTCAAGGTCTATTTCTCTTTTATTGAGCGAAGATTGTGCCAACAGGGAAATTAAAGCTCCTTCCAGTTCGCGTATATTATTTTGAATATTATAAGCAATATATTTTACCACTTCTTTAGGCATTTCAAGCCCGTCATTTTTCATCTTCTGTTCCAGGATCTCAATCTTTGTATCATAATCCGGTATCTGAAGATCTGCGCTTAATCCCCAACGGAAACGGCTCAACAATCTTTCCTGAACACCTTCAAGATCTTTGGGTGGCTTATCTGATGTTAATATTAATTGCTTCCCGCTTTGGTGAAGATGATTAAAAATAGCAAAGAATGCATCCTGCGATTTTTCTGCACGATTAAAAAACTGAACATCATCAATGATCAGCACATCTATTAACTGGTAAAAATGTATAAAATCATTTATGGCGTTATTTCGCCCGTGGTCCATAAACTGATTGATGAATTTTTCTGAACTCACATATAATACTACTTTGTTATTATTCAGCTTTTTTACTTCATTGCCAATCGCCTGTGCAAGATGCGTTTTCCCAAGGCCAACGCCGCCATAAATAACCAATGGATTGAATGAAGTAGAGCCAGGCTTTTCGGCTACCGTTTTTCCCGCACGCCTTGCTACGCGGTTACAGTTTCCTTCTATATAAGAATCAAATATGTACGAAGGGTTTAGCTGCGGATCTATCTGCATTTTTTTAAGACCCGGAATTACAAACGGATTCTTAACAGGGTTGTTTATGACTAAAGGAAAATCCATTTCATTATTTGAATAAGATTTATAACCATGTCCCGGCACATCCATCATAACGGGCTTATTATTACTGTTGCCACTGTCCACCATTATCCGGTATTCAAGCCTCGCTTCTTTCCCTAATTCTCTTTTCAAAGTTTTTGCCAGAAGATTCACATAATGCTCCTCAATATATTCATAAAAAAATTGGCTCGGAACCTGAATAGTTAATATTTTTTCCTTCAGCAATACAGGCTTAATAGGCTCAAACCATGTTTTGTAATGTTGCCACTCAACTATATCTTTTATTATATTGAGACAATTATTCCAAACTGTTTCGCAAGCATTATCCATTTTCTGTCGTAAGCCGTTTTATAGTTTTTCGAAATTATATTTCAGGGGAATTCGTTGAAAAAAAATCAGAAAGATGTGTTTCATATATTTCATCAACAACACAGCGAATATCAAAAGAATTTGTTGAAAAAAAAATTTTTTATTGTTTGTTTTTATCACCGAAAAAACAATATAGCCTTCCAAATTTTTTTTGAAATTCTATTTTTATTTATATACATTTTTAAGAGACACGCCCACAATGATTTACGCAATTTTTTTTATTTTTTTTATTTTTTTAAAAATTAAAACAATTTTTTTTTATGATCAAAATAAATTCAAAATAAAAATTAATGTGCAAAACATTTTTTTACATTATCATTTTGTAAAGAAAAATTTAGATTAAATGACTTTATCTTTAGAAAAAATTATTATAGATATGAGTTATGAATTAACGGGAAAATTATTAGAAAAATTTGATACCATTCAGCGCACTGAATCTTTTAAAGTGCGGGAGTTTGTAGTAGAAAAATCTGATGAGATAAATGGAAAAATAATCACTAACCTGATAAAATTTCAAAGCGTACAGGACAAAACCGGCATTATTGATAAGTTGAGCGTTGGCGACGAAATCAAAGTGCATTTCAACATCCGCGGAAGCAAATGGGAGAAAGATGGTAAAACTTCTTTTTTCAATAATCTCGATGCATGGCGCATAGAGCAGGTGCTTCAGCCAGGCAAGGGCGCGCCCTCTGATAACAATGAGTACCTGGAACCACTGGATACTTTTACATCCACATCAGAAAATGCGATTGACGATCTTCCGTTTTAAATACAAAATTATTAATCAGAACAGAAGAAATATTCTTTCGGCGCAGCTGTAAAGTAAACCAGGAAAGGCTTTGCATGTTTTGATATTTGTTAAGTTTTTTATTTTTTTTTGATGATGCCTCAGAATAGTTTCCAAACTTTTTGAAAGTTTTTTAAAATTAAAAGTTTCCTGGATAAAAGCCCGGCACTATTATGCAACAGAAAATTTCTCTTCAACTTTCTGCTCATGAATCATGCAGTGATACTATTATTCTGCAAAACATTTCCAAAGCAACTGGTAAAGAATTACACGAAATATCAGGATTTCATCTTCTTAGAAAATCAATTGACGCGCGAAGTAAAATCGTCAAAATAAACTTAACAGTAAATGCTTTTATCAATGAGCCATTTCAACAACGGGCATTACAATTGTTTGCGTTTAAAGATGTAAGTAATTCATCAAAAAAATGTATCATTATTGGCGGTGGCCCGGCAGGGATTTTTGCTGCATTACAATTATTGGAACTGGGTATCAAACCAATAATTTTAGAGCGCGGGAAAGAAGTAAGAGCAAGAAGAAGGGATCTCGCCTCTTTGAACAGAGAAGGCATTATCAATCCTGAAAGTAATTATTGTTTTGGCGAAGGCGGCGCAGGAACTTACAGCGATGGAAAATTATATACACGTTGCACCAAACGCGGAAATGTTGAACGGATATTGAATCTTTTTGTACACTTCGGCGCAGAACAAAATATTCTTTTCGATGCGCATCCACACATTGGAACAAACAAGCTGCCGCACATTATAACATCAATGCGTAAACGCATTTTAGATTGTGGCGGTCAATTTCATTTCAATAAAAAAGTAACTGATTTTATTATTGAAAATGACGAAATAAAATCAGTTAAAACTTTCGATGGAGATTTATTTTCCGGTAATTCTTTTATTCTCGCTACGGGTCATTCTGCGAGAGATATTTTTTCTTTACTATATAAAAAAAATATTGAAATAAATTCAAAAGGATTTGCACTTGGAGTAAGAATTGAGCATCCGCAGCAACTGGTCAATAACATTCAATATGGGAAAAATTATATTATCAATTCCGATTTTTCTATGGAAGAGCATGGATTACCGCCTGCATCTTATAACCTTGTAGAACAAATAGACGGGCGCGGTGTTTTTTCATTTTGCATGTGCCCGGGTGGCATTATCGCTCCCGCATCTACCAATGACGGCGAGCTGGTGGTGAACGGATGGAGCCCTTCTAAAAGAAATAATCCTTATGCCAACAGTGGTATGGTTGTGCAGATAGAAATTGATGATGTTTTAAAATATAATTTATCTAAAAAAAACAAAAAAGGACCGGACTCAAATTCTCCTTTGATGATGTTGGATTTTCAAAAAGATGTGGAAGAAAAAGCATTTCAAGCGGGCGGAGGAAAATTTGTGGCGCCTGCTCAGCGTATGGTTGATTTTACAGAAGAGAAAATTTCCTCGTCACTACCTGTATGCTCTTATATTCCAGGAATTCAATCGTCTTCCTTAAAAGATGTATTGCCGCCATTTATTCATCAGCGTTTAAAAGCTGCATTAAAATTATTCTCAGGCAAAATGCCTGCAAGAAATAATCAAAGCGGCTATTTTACTAATGAAGCAGTGCTGGTGGCAACAGAAAGCCGCACGTCTTCACCGGTGCGGATTCCGCGTGATGAAGAATTGCTGCATCATCCAAAAATCAAAAACCTTTTTCCATGTGGAGAAGGCGCTGGTTATGCCGGTGGCATTGTGAGTGCGGCAATGGATGGAGAAAGAGTGGCAATAAAAATTGGTGAAGTTTACAAACTCACACAAGCCAAAAAGTAGAAAATCCGGATAATTGACCATTCATAAAAAAGGATTGAAAAAAATTGGTAAGCTTATCTTCAGTTCAATATCTTCGCAACTATCATTTCTAAAATGCTTTCATTTAAAAATTGAAAATGAACATACTTGAGCTACAAAATTTAAAGAAATATTATGCTTCTCAAAAAGCAGTGGATGATATTAGCTTCTCCATTCCGCAAGGAAGCATTTTTGGTTTGCTGGGGCCGAACGGTGCCGGCAAAACCACGCTGCTGCGAATGATCACAGGGATCTTTTATCCTGACAGTGGCCACATTTCATTTGAAGGAAAAAAATTTGATCCTGTCGCCGATATACCAAAGATCGGTTACATGCCTGAAGAAAGGGGCTTGTATAAAAAAATGAAAATAGGGGAGCAGGCTTTGTATCTCGCGATGCTCAAGGGTTTAAGCCATAAGGAAGCAATGAAAAGAATAAAAGAATGGTTTGTAAAATTTGAAATGGAAAGTTGGTGGAACAAAAAAGTAGATGATCTGAGTAAAGGAATGAGCCAAAAACTTCAATTTGTTACTACCGTTTTGCACGAGCCAAGTTTGCTTATTCTTGACGAACCCTTCAGCGGCCTTGATCCGGTAAATAGTAATTTAATCAAAGATGAAATATTTAAACTTTCACAGAAAGGAACAACTATTATTTTCAGCACACACAGAATGGAGCAGGTAGAAGAAATTTGTAATAATATTATATTGGTAAATAAAGGAAAAAAGATTCTTGACGGAAGTGTTAAACAGATTAAAGATGATTTTAAGCAGCATATTTTCAAGATAGGTTTTCAAACGCTTCCGGAAAAATATGATAATAATATTTTTGAGATTGTCAGTGAGAAAGAAAATTATTTCAATGTAAAAATAAAAGATGGGTTTGCCCCTGCTGCCGTTTTGCAGGAATTGTTAGATCATAAGGCAAGCATAGTTTCTTTCAATGAGATACTCCCATCCCTCAATGAAATTTTCATAAATGTAGCAGGAGGAAATTTAGGAATTAAGAATTAAGCAATTAAGAATTAAGAATCAAGAATTATAATGTTCTATTATTTGCTCATTTAAACCTCTAATCCAATTAACTAATATACCAATTAACCAATTAACTATTTGACATGGATAAAATCTGGCTCGTAATAAAAAGAGAATATTTAACTAGGGTTAGAAATAAAACTTTCATACTTTCTACCATTTTGCTTCCCCTGTTTTTCATCGGTTTTATTTTTGCGTCCGCCTATTTTTCCATCAATAGTGAGGAAACCCAGAAGGTAGCAGTAATGGACAACAACGGTATTTTCAAAAACAGTTTTCAAAGTGATAAAGTGATCACTTATGAATTTCCTTCAGATGTTGACGCGAATAATTTTAAAGAAAAAGGCTATTCCGCTTTTTTAAAAATTCCTGAAAATTATGGTTCTCCTGAAGATTCTATTTCTTTGATTTCTGACAAACAGCTTGGTGTAATAGCCGAAGGAAAAATAAAAGACCAGATCAATAATGCCATCAGAAATAAAGCGTTTCTACAAAACAATATTGATAAAAAAATTCTTGACTCCATCAATAAAATGAACGAAGATGATATGTATAAATTCAGGCCGGTGATAAAGCAAGGAAATAAAACCGCTGAGTCTAATTCAGGCTTATCTTATGGAATTGGTTTTGGAAGTGGAATATTAATTTACATCACGTTATTTATTTATGGTGCTGCTGTAATGCGCGGCGTTATGGAAGAAAAGATGAACCGCATTGCAGAAGTAATTATCAGTTCTGTAAAGCCTTTTCAATTGATGATGGGAAAAATTCTGGGAATAGCCGCCGTTGGAATTACGCAATTACTGATATGGATGGTTCTGATAATTGGCTTGTCTTCCGTAGCATCGGGCTTTCTTTCTGCAGATACTTTACAACATGCACAGGCTGCCAATACTGCTATGAGCGCTGGCGGAGGAAGTTCTGCAGCGATGAATTTTCTCTCAGCAAAAACCAGTTTTTTATCTGCGAACTGGTCGCTTATTATTCCATGTTTTTTATTTTATTTTATTGGAGGTTATCTTTTTTATGCTTCATTATTTGCGGCTGTTGGGAGCGTTGTAAATGAAGATCCACAAGAAGCGCAATCATTGATGTTGCCTATTACAATGCCGATTATACTATCATTTGTGATAATGACAACTGCTGCGGGAAAGCCGGATGCGCCTATCTCTGTTTGGGGAAGCATGATCCCGTTTTCATCGCCCATCGTAATGATGGCGCGTATTCCATCAGGAAGTGTTCCTGCATGGCAGATTGCGGTTTCAATGATTTCTCTTGTTGCAGGATTTATTCTTACCACAATGCTCGCCGCAAAGATTTACCGCACCGGCATTTTGCTATATGGTAAAAAAGTAACCTTTAAGGAAATGGGGAAATGGCTTTTCAGAAAATCATAAACTAGCATAACAGCAAGGGGCAAACGAAAAAATAGTTTTTGCAGATTTTTTATTTGGAACTCTATCAGAATAAGGAAAAGATATTCAAAATACATAAATGTACATTTGACAAATGAATGCAGAATGTCTTTATAAAATTTATCAACAATATCATTCTATTCAAACTGATTCAAGAAAACTGCAAAAAGATGATCTTTTTTTCGCATTGAAAGGCCCCAGCTTTAATGGTAATCATTTTGCAGAACAAGCCTTAAGCCTCGGCGCCGCGTATGTTATAGCCGATGAAGAGTTATCTTTTACTAATGATAAAATCATCCAGGTTGATAACGTATTGGAAACGCTGCAGCAATTAGCAAAATTTCACCGCAATCAATTCAGCATTCCTTTTATCGCCATTACTGGAAGTAATGGCAAAACGACTACCAAAGAATTATTGCATGAAGTTTTGTCAACTACTTATACAACATACACCACCAATGGAAATTTAAATAATCATATTGGTGTTCCTCTCACTATTTTAAAAATAAAGCCGGATGCAGAAATGGCTGTCATTGAAATGGGTGCCAACCATCTTAATGAGATTGCAGGTTATTGCGAATATGCAAAGCCTACGCACGGGCTCATCACAAACATTGGTAAGGCACATCTCGAAGGATTTGGAAGCATTGAAAATGTAAAAAAGGGGAAAGGCGAACTTTTCAAATATCTGGAAATGCACGCTGGCGTTGCGTTTGTAAACAAAGATGATTCTGCTGTTTTGAATCTAAGCCGCGGTTTAAAAAATGTAATTTGTTATGGGAGCATTGGGGAAAATAGTAACGGGAAAGTCTTGAAAAATGACCCATTCATTGAAGTAGAAATAAATGGTATCGAACAAATAAACATTCAAACAAATTTGGTCGGCGTGTATAATTTGCCCAATGTTCTTGCAGCGGTTTGCATTGGAAAATATTTTAAGATAGATGATGAAAAGATAAAAAACGCCCTTGAGAATTATGCTCCTTCGAACAGCCGGTCGCAATTGATAAAGCAAAATTCTAATGTCATCATTTTGGATGCTTATAATGCCAATCCAGGGAGCATGAAAGCAGCTATTGAAAACTTTGCTATAATGCAAGGGGAAAAAAAGATTCTTCTTCTTGGAAGCATGATGGAACTTGGCGAACAGAGCGGTAGAGAACATTCAGCCATTATTTCTTTGATCGACAAATACAAATGGTATGCAGTTGTGCTAGTCGGTAAAAATTTTACGGAAATCAGAAACCAATATATTAATTACGAACATTCGTTGCAGGCAAGGGATTGGCTTAAAAGCCAGAATGTAGAAAATGCGCATTTTCTTATTAAGGGCTCGCGAAGTGTACAAATGGAAAAAATATTGGAAAGCTTCTAAACGATCAGGCATACTAATTGAGAAAATAAAGATTTATTTTATCCCTGAATTATTTCTTTACATTGTTGACTGGAAATTGATTTTTCCTTGGATCATAGAGACTCTCATAATGAATAGTTATTTATTCTGAAAAAATTTATAAACTTTTCAAAAACAAATTTTTATGTTAGTTAATGATTTCATAGAGTGCTCTTTTGCCAATGATGTAACTAAATATATTGGCGAAATCACAAAAAGCGACACCAGTTCTTTTGAATGTCTTATTTTAAACTCGGGAGATTCATATACGTTTGATGCTGATTCGATGAAAATCACCAGTTTAGGGGGAGCCATATCTGTGGGAACTCAGCTAGCCAATTACACGATTTATACTGCTGATAGTACACAAAGCATTCAGGCGGGTGGTTTTGTTGTGGTAACTTTTGCGGATAGCAGCAAAAAATTAGGTCAGTTGACAGATGTAGATGGCGCAGGTAATGATAGCATTACCTTCCTAGATTCAGGAGCTAAATATGTGATTGGAAATGATTTTGCAATTATCTCAACTGATGATATCCACCAGACTTCAGCAGTGACGAGCGTTGAACCTTATTCGCAGGGGACACCGGTGATAGTGGTAACTGCTTCCGATGCCGGCGATGGCAATGCTTTAAAAACGTCATCAGTAATAAATCGTTATGTGCCCAACAACCTGGATACTATCGTTGTAAATACACAGGAATTTCAATCAGGCATTCCTATTTTCAAAAATTGGAAAAATAATGCATCATTGCACAACTCTAATGCGAAAAAGGTAAGAGAAGCATCTGAGATAAAGTTTATTGCTTTGCATGAAACCTCCGGAGGGGATGGAGGAACTGGCTTTGACCCGCCATACACTTCTCATTTTGTAATTGCGTCTGATGAGATTCGGCAATTTAATGATCTCTCAGAAAAAGAGTGGCATGTTGGAATCTTTAATGATATTGCCATTGGCATTGAATTCAAAAATCCGGATTGGGTGACGAAGAAATTATCCGGAAGCGATTACATTGATGCAAAATGGAGTGGAGATTATCCATCATACACGCTGCCTTCAACGGAAAAATTAGAGAATCTTATTCTTCTTCTGCAAGGTTTGATTTCCAAAAATGAGGCAGAATTTCCATCCATAGATCCGGTATGGCTACAGATTGTGTCTTATAATGATGTGAGCAATATTTGTGATTTTAAAGACACGGATATTCCATCCGACGATAAAAAAAGTCTTAAGAAATTTTTTATTTATAGCTGTGGATTAGATTATATGAAGCCGGCTACTTTTGATGCGTCAGTAAAGGGAATATTTTCTCATAATTCGGTTTCAAATCTTGCTACACAAAATGGCAAAACCTTCATTGATGAAGACGCTCATACCGATGGTTCGTTCCAGTCTTTGTATTCCTGGTTGAGAATCATGCAATCTGTCGAGATGAATGATGCATATTCTAATGCAAAAGATCTGTTTACAAAAAATATGGTGAAAGTTACTACGAATCAAAAATACGAAGGTTATAATCATGTTCCCAAAGGCTCATCTACCTATGCCCTATATTCCGGTTTGTCCAAAAGAAATGTTTTTCTGTTAGATATTGAGAAAATGCTTTAAGGGAGATGGAACAGATTGGTAGGGATTGAAATGAATGATGAGGAATGCAATGTGCGAATGGTTGCATAAAAAATAATGAATAAAGCCAAGGTTTTGTGTTGCTGGCTTATTGATTATTTTTTTCAATAGAAAATAGAAAATCTATATTTTGGCTTAACTGTTCAAAATTAAACCTTCCTGTTCGTATTCGGGCATGTGAAAAAGTAGTTTTTGCTATTATTAAATTTCGATTTTATAAAAAAAGACATAATCTACTTTTTCGTTTTTCAGGCTGTAAAAGTTACGGCATAAAAAAAACCTAATTCCGCCCTCATAATAATAGCGGCTTTAATGCCGCCAGCATTAATTCTAAGTAGAACACTCGCATTTCTTAATCTACTTATTTTCGATGTCATGCTTACTTTTTTTGCTTTATCTTTTACTTTCCCTGCCGCCGCAGAATGATGTTGTAACAAATTCTCACAAACAAAATAATTTAAACAACCCAAGCTTTCGTTTCTATTTTTATGCTTTAATAATCAAATAAACAAAATGGAAAAAATATTATTCCTTCTCTGCATTTCTTTTGCACAGCAAATCCATGCACAATTGTTTCAAAAAATACACCGCAATGCTATAGTGGTTGATACACACAATGATATTCTTACCAAAGTAGTGATGTATGGTTTTGCTATGGATAAAGATCTTACAGGAAAAACACACAGCGATCTGGCCCGTTGGAAAAAAGGTGGCTTGGATGTTCAATTTTTTTCAGTGTGGAGTGATGGCAATCGAAAAAATCCTTTCGCTTATGCGCTGAGGCAAATGGATTCATTAGATGCCGTGGCAAAAAGAAATCCAGATAAAATTGTGGAAGTAGCTAACACCAAAGAGTTGTACAAGGCAGTTCATCAGAATAAACTTGCAGCCATGTTTGTATAGAAGGCGGACACCAGATAGAAGATGATCTAAGGAAATTAGATACGCTTTACAAACGAGGCGCACGATACATGACACTCACATGGAACAACTCTACAAGCTGGGCAACCAGCGCTTACGATGAAACATTTACAAAAAATTTGCCGCACAAAGGCCTGACTGATTTTGGAAAACAGGTCGTACATCACATGAATAAAATCGGTATGATGGTGGACGTTAGTCATGTGGGAGAAGCTACTTTTTGGGATGTGATGAAAACGACTACCAAACCAATTATTGCATCGCATAGTTCTGTTTATAAATTCAACCATCATCAACGCAATCTAAAAGACGACCAGATAAAAGCGATTGCAAAAAACGGAGGTGTGATACAGATAAATTTTAATTCAGGTTTTTTAGACAGCACTGAAAGCCGTAAGGAAGAAATTTTTCTTCAAAAATATAAAGCAGAAAGTGACTCACTGACAAAAGCAGGTAAAAATGAAGACGAGGTAGAAGATTATCTTTATTGGAATCACAAAAAAGAGGCAGAATTTTTACGTCCGCCATTCTCATTACTGATGCAGCACATTGAATACGTCATCAAATTAGTTGGTGTTGATTATGTAGGAATAGGATCTGACTATGATGGTGTGGAATCAGTGCCGTTGGAGATGGACGATGTTACCAAATATCCTTTGATCACGAAAGCCCTGGTGGAAAAGGGTTACAGCGAAAAAGATATTGATAAAATTTTAGGTGGAAATCTTTTACGAGTTTTGGAGGCGAATGAAAAACACTAAAACAAAAATGCTTTTTAAATTTTACTAATTATAAAACTGATGATATGAGCTTCTCAAAAAAATCATTCTTTCATTGATTACAGAGCAGCTAAGCCACCTCCTTTTTATTAAACCGGCTGTATTAGGAATAGGCATTAGTATTAATAAGAAAATTATTAAAATCTAAAACTGAACTAAATGGCTATAAAAAAAACAGCCGAAGGTTTAGAACGTGTAATAGGTGTACCGGGGCTTGCCCTCACAATTGTAAATGCTACAATAGGTGCAGGAATTTTTGCTCTGCCTGCCATCGTAAGCATGCAACTCGGCGCTTATGGTATTTTCGCTTATATAATTGGTTGTCTCCTGATGGCTTCCATTATGTTATGTTATATGGAAATTGGTACGCAAATAACGACTAGTGGCGGATCATATGCTTATGTTGAGGCAGCTTTCGGAAAATTTGCGGGATTTATTATAAGTTGGCTATTCTTGTTTGGCTGGGGTGTATTAGGCAGTGCGGCGGTAATTAATATTTTTGCTGATTCTCTTTCCGGGATATTCCCTGTCCTGACTAATCATTCTGCGCGTGCTATACTATTTTTTGTATTGCTTGGTTCACTGGTCTTGCTGAACATCCGCGGCACCAAACAAAGCGTACAATTTTTAAAAGTGATCAGCATCATTAAGCTGCTCCCGCTTTTTGCAATTATCATTTTTGGCTTTAGTCACATAAAAGCGGCTAACCTGCACTTGCACAATGTTCCGCCTCTTAAAACATTTGCAGATACGGTGCTTATATTGGTATTTGCGATTGCAAGCTTCGAAACAACGCTTAGTGTAAGTGGGGAAATCAAGAATTCAAGACGCACTATTCCTATTGGAATTTAATTGGGTGGCGTCATGGTATATATTACTTATATGCTGTTACAAACGGTTACTCAGGGCGTTTTAGGCGATCAGATTTCAGCAGTCAAAGCCGCACCATTGGCGGCAGTTGCCCAACAAATAGTAGGTACTACAGGCGCAACGGTTCTTCTAATAGCGGCTGCTATTTCCTGCTTTGGTTTAAACAGTGGCGATTTATTAGCAACGCCACGCTTGTTATTTGCCAGTGCTAATGATGGTTTGTTTCCAAAATTTTTGGGGAAAGTGCACCCTAAGTTTGCAACACCATACACGGCTATAATTACCTACGCTTCTTTCATCTTTATTTTCTCAATTTCCGGTGGCTTTAAACAATTGGCTATCCTGGCAAGTGCCTCCATACTTCTTATTTATCTCGCGGTTATTTTGTCAACTATTAAAATGAGAAAAAAAAACAAGAAGTATCCCAAAAGACTTTCAGGATTCCCGGAGGATTGGTGATTCCTATTATTGGCCTTGCAGCTATTATATGGCTGCTTACCAGTTTGACTAAATGGGAAATCCTTTCAGTGATCATTTTCATAATGGTGGTGTGTTTGATTTATTTTGTGATGAAGAAAGTAAAAAAAGAAAAATAAGTATTGAACTGGCAGAAGAAAATAATGAATAAACTTCTTAATTTGCTAACCGATATGCGCTATGTATATACGCAGGCAGATACCATGCAGAAGAGGGATTGTAAGCATGGTTTTCGACAACAATTTATACTATCACGATGGCATCTATTGAGCACCTGCAATGATGAATATATTTGCACATAATTCGTTGGCGATGAGAGAAAAATTATGTGATTATGAAATTAAAAGGGACAATCTTGCGACGATAACTTTCAGCGGAGAGAGAGGGAGCATAGTCGAACACCTAATACCTCTTTTGACATTTTTTGATAGTTTGAAAATAGTATAACCGCCGTTTAACTATTAGTTTGATTGAGTCCCTTCCGGTCCGCTGAATAGTTCATAAACCCGCTCTGGTAGCTGGTTTAGTATTTTTTAGTGGCAATATTGGTGGCGGCATATTAGACTGAAAGTAGTAACGGAAATATCCAATTGCACCCTCTAAATTTTCTAAATGCGTTTGAGTCATTTCTTTATAAGCCTAACTTTGTTAAGATAAATTTGCATGAGTAAAGCCATGTAAGATTATTGAATGTTCTCCAAAAAAAACGACAAAAAAACTAAGTAATTATTTTTAAGATGAGATAAAGTAAAAACGAATCCGCCGGGGATTTATTTTTCAATTTGGGCATTTGAAATCATTAAGAAACAATGAAAACGAATAAAATTAAATCTAACTTTTTCATTATGCATCATGTTTTTAATGACAACAATGATTGTAAATATTGCCAGAATTTTTTATTTTATGAAAAATAAGCTTTACTCTGAAACAAATCCCGTTTCCCCCAACATTTGTTTAATAAATTTTTGGGATAATTGTGTTAATATTTGATTTTTTATTTAACTTTTCATTATTGTATTTTTATGAATAATTTTTAACCATCCCCGCATTCAAAAATCGTTTTTTAAGTATTTAACCTTTAAAGAATTGATCATGAGAAAATTTATTTTAATAACACTAATTACTTTATTATTCATTCCGTTTTCAACTTTTGCCCAAACAAAAGTGATTACCGGAAAAGTTGTAGATGAAAATGGTGTTCCTGTCCCTTTGGCAACCGTGCAGCAAAAGGGAACTTCAAAAGCTGTTACCGCGGGCGATAACGGAACATTTAGTATTCCTGTGTCAGGCAAAAACCCAATTCTCGAGATTTCATCAGTGAATTTCAATACGCAGGAATTCAATATTGGCAGTCAGTCATCGTACAATGTAGTATTGAACAGAACAGGCCAGCTTTCAGAAGTAGTAGTTACGGCTTTAGGTATTAAGCGTGAGAAGCGCTCCCTCGGCTATGCTTCTCAAAGTGTAAATTCGGAGCAGTTAGTAGAATCGCATCAGAGTAATTTATTAAACGCATTACAAGGTAAGGTGGCGGGAGTTACTATAACCAGTTCGGGCGGAGGCCCGGGGCAGGGAGCCACCATTAATATCAGGGGAATAAATACGATTAATCCGGATCCGAACGGACTAGGAACCCAGCCGCTCTTTGTAATAGATGGAATTCCAATGGACAATTCTTCTTCTGCGCTTGGCGCAGGCGGAGGTTTACCCGCTGCAATGGCTAACAGAGCCAGCGACATTAACCCTGATGATATTGAAAGTGTCAATATTCTCCGGAGGCGCTGCTACTGCTCTCTACGGGCTCCGCGGGGCGAATGGCGTGGTAGTAATTACGACCAAATCAGCAAAAACAGGTACTCTTAAAGTAAATTTTAATTCTACTTACGGAATAGACCAGGTAGATAAATTTCCTTCTGTACAAGGAATTTTCACACAAGGCTATAAAGGCCAATATGATCCACAATCGTTCTGGCCGGAATGGGGTCCTACAGTTGCAGCAGCAAGAGCTTTCGATCCAACTCAACCTGCAAAATTATATAACCAGTACGCACGTGCTTATATAAATGGCAACCAGCTTAGAAATAATCTCACTTTATCCGGTGGAACTGATAAGGCTTCAGTTTCTTCTTCTTTATCATATTTTAAGCAAAATGGTACTATCCCTTTCACCTGGTACCAGGACATTTCTGCGAGAGTAAACGGAAGGCTTAAATTCAGTAAAGAGTTTTCAATGGGAACTTCATTATATTATATTAACACAGATGGTAATTTTTATGACGCCAATCGTTTTAATGAAAACCTTTCTTACTGGTCGCCAAGATGGGATGTGAGAGATTATGTAAAACCCGATGGCACTCAAAAAACTTATGGCAACAACAATCCCTGGTATTCCGCAGCTACCAGCAAATTCAGATCGAATGTAAACCGGCTCATAGGGAGTGTGGATTTCACTTATTCTCCTGTCTCATGGATGACAGTGACTTATCGTTTAGGAATGGATTATTACTCAGATGCACGCACAGCAACAGCGCCGGGACCAAGAGGTGTGCCAGGTGAAATTACGGGTGCAGATGATAACGGTTTAGGTTTTGTTGGGGAATACAGAAGGGAATACAGACAGGTAAATTCAAACCTGATGATTTCGTTTAACAAAGACTGGACTACTAAACTCAAAACTACTCTTCGGGTAGGGCACGATCTTTTAGATAAATCTATTAATGAAATCGCAGCAACCGGCAGCGAATTGGCACTATGGGATTTATACAATCTCAGCAATGCAAAGGTTCAGGCAACCAGTCAAAATAAAGTTCAATACCGTATCGTAGGCGCTTACGGTAAATTTACTGCGGCTTACGATAACTATTTGTATTTATCTATTACCGGCCGCAACGATTGGACCTCTTCATTAGAACAAAAAAACCGTTCTTTCTTTTATCCTTCAGACAGTTTAAGTTATATTTTTTCAGATCAGTTTAGGATGCCTTCATGGGTTAGCAGTGGAAAATTTCGTGTATCACTGGCGCAAATAGGCAAAGATGCTCCTCCTTACAGTACAAGCGTTGTGTATATTCCCGCTGGCGCTCCGATTAGCAATGTAAGTTTATGGACCCGCGACAATGCCGCTGGCATCAGTAATTTAAAACCTGAAATAACCACTGCATTCGAAGTGGGAACCGATTTAAGTTTTTTTAATAACCGGCTTGGATTTAATTTTACCTGGTATAAATCAAATAGCAAAGATTTGATAATGCCTGTATCAACTTCGCCAGGATCCGGATTTACTCAAATCACTCTTAATTCAGGTGAAATACAAAATACCGGCGTTGAATTAACGCTAACAGGAAGCCCTGTAAAAACAAAAAACTTTTCCTGGGATGTTTTGTTGAATTTTTCAGCAAACCGTAATAAAGTAATTTCAATTTATCCGGGCCTTAAACAATTAGTTGCAGGTTCTACTTTCGGTTATGGAGGAGCGAGCCCAACCTTTATTTACAGGCCAGGAGAATCTGTGGGAGATATTTATGGAACGCATTGGGAACGTTATTATGGAAGCAAAACCCCCGACCCCTTGCATATTGATAAAAGCCTGCCAATTATTATCGATGCCAATGGTTTTCCGGTACGCGCTCCCGGATCAGACCAAAAAGTTGTGGGAAATTCACTGCCCAAATGGATTGCAAGCATCAACAATTCGTTCAAATATAAAAACTGGGGGCTTTCATTTCTTTTTGATACCCGCCAGGGGCTTCAAAAATACAACCAGTTAGATAATTTTATGTCTGCCTTTGGAATAGCCAAATATACCGAAAACAGATACCAGACAATTATATTTCCTGGGGTTCATTTAGATGGAACTCAAAACACAACACCTGTTTTTTTATGCCAGGGAGTTGGGCCAAATAGAGTTAATTATGGCGATGGGTATTACAGAAAAATTTATCGGGGCGTGACAGAACAATTTGTGCAGGATGCCTCTTGGATACGGTTAAGAACTGTAAGTGTTTCCTATACCTTACCTCAACGCTGGATTAAAGGTTCTTTCATTTCCGGGGTTACTGTTAGTTTCACAGGAAACAATTTATGGCTCTCCACTCCTTACAATGGCTTTGATCCCGAAGCAAGTGACGCCATTTCAGGGGATCTTACAGCCAGCTCGCAGGAGGGTTTCACTTATCCTCAACTACGCAATTATTTGTTTTCTTTAAACGTAACTTTTTAAAATAAGCACATGAAAAAATATTTCATTATACCGGCTTCTTTGTTTGTGTTGACTATTTTAACCGGAGGTTGCAAAAAATACCTGGATATAAATAAAAACCCAAATGCTGCAAATGAGCCACCAATAGCAGGGCTACTCGCAAATACCACTAACCTGACAGCATATAATGTTTATAATGTCAGTAATTCGACTTCATACTTTGTGCAATACCTGGCATCTCCAAGTGTTAGCAGCACAAATGATACTTATCAACAGTCTGATCCGAGCGGCACATGGGGTGGCATTTATAATGTACTTACGGATCTGTATGATATGCGAAAATTCGGTTCAGAAAAAAACCTTTTAGCTTATGCAGGCGTTTCAGAAATACTCACTGCTTTCAACCTGAGCATGGGAAGCAACCTTTGGGGTAACATGCCTTATTCCCAAGCTTTTGTGGGAGTAAATAACCTGGTTCCCAAATATGATGATCAAAAAGTTATTTATGATTCCTGCCTGATGTTGTTAGACAAAGGAATTGCTATTTTACAACAGCCGGCATTACAAGGGCAACTAGATGCAGCAAGTGATTTTATTCACGGGGGAAGTGATTCATCATGGATTAAAACAGCCTATGCGATCAAAGCGAGGCTGCTAAACCAAGTTTCCAAAACTTCTCAATATGATCCAGTCCAGGTATTAGCCGCTATTGATAATGCTTATACGGGTAGTGGAGATGATGCGCAAATTACTCAGTTTGCAGTACGCAATCCATGGGCACAGGCGGCAATAAACAATCAAAATTTGCTGCTGGATGCGTGGCTCTCATCTTATTTTGTAAACGCAACCAATGGTACCATATATGGGGTATTTGATCCCCGTCTCCCCCAGATTACTGATACTACCATGTTTCATGATTACCGGGGAACCCCTAATGGTGCTGGTTTCCAGGGATTTAAAAATACCGATCATGCGCAATCTTATTTAGACGTTGGCAAGTGGTATTCCAGCACTAATTCTCCTTTACAATTAATCACCAATGCAGAATGCCGTTTTATTGAGGCCGAAGCTTCTTTTCGTTCAGGCAATTTATCACGCGCTTATACGGCTTACATTGCCGGAATATCGGCCAGCATGAATAAATTGAATGTTCCGGCAGATTCCATTGCTAAGTATATTGCCAATCCTGCAATTTCTGTAGGGATGACAGCACTTACTTTAAATTTAATTATGAAAGACAAATATGTAGCCTGCTTCCTGATGCCTGTCACATGGGATGATATGCGCCGTTTTGATTATGCTTATAAGAATTTTGTATTGCCAGTGAATGTTACCTTGCCTACATTCATTCGCAGATTGGATTATCCAAGCTCTGAAATATCAACAAACGGATCAAACGTTCCCAATGTTCAAAGAACGGATCACCTGTGGTGGGATCAATAAATTTAAATTATAAATTATAAGTTATATAGGATTAGGTAAAATAAGCACAAAGTCTTTTAATTACCACTCTATGGTTCATCGAAGACGGGACATGATACTTTCACTTGAAAAGTTGAAAGAAATAATAGAAAAAAAAGAGAATGATTGGATTTTTTCTTATTTAATAGCAGGCTACCCAGGTTCATTTCTCATCCCGGGTACTTGTTAAATTTTGACAATGTAGTCAAAAATAGTTGGTAATTCTTTTCTATAATAAAGACAGTAAAGGGCTTTAGCGGATTTTATTGAAAGTGGTTTCAATAATCTTTCCATATTATTTGATTATTTATAAATCCGAGTTTCTAGTAAAAAATAGAATGACTTAAAAGAGCATCTATTGTTGAGTTTTTTTGCCATAAAGCATACCTAATAAATGAGAATAGGAATAATTATTGAAATAAAAACCAACTATTTTTGACCACATTACCTAAATTTTAAAGCCTTGACTGTACTATCTTTCACGTATCGATAAATATAATTCCACTCATCAATACTTACTCTTTCTTCACTAGGTAATTCCTTAATTGAAATTCATTAATAAAACTTATTAACTTTTAATAGGATTAGGTAGAACGGGAACAAAGTAAAGATAGGGTTATTTTAAAACTAAATAAATTAGTATATTCGTTCTAAAATATTTAGTTATGTTTCAAGGAATAAATGCCATTGACTTTGGTAAGCGGTTTTATGATAATGAAAGCTGCTATTTGTACTTAATAGAACAGAAATGGGGGAACGGTTTTTCATGCAGCAGATGTGGACATCAAAAGCATTACAAAGGCAAAACTTATTATCATCGTAAATGCCGTCAATGTGGATACAGTGAAAGCGTTACAGCCAATACTGTTTTTCATGGTATAAAGATGCCGATGCTAAAAGCATTTCACATGGTATTCAGGCTTACGGCCAAGAAGAAAGGGATGTCAACAACAAAACTGGGTAGCGAGGTTGGCGTTCAGCAAAAGACAGCGTGGCTGTTTAAGCGTAAAGTTCAGGTAGCTATGAAACAAGATAATAATGATAAGCTCAAAGGCAATGTGGACGCCGATGAAACGTTAATTGGCGGTTATACCAATAAGAACAGGGGCAGAAGTTTGCAAAGTAAAGAAGCTATTCTATTAGCTGCAGAAAAATTGCCCGATGGCAGAACAGGTAATATTCGTATGCAGCACATTGAGAACTTTAAAGCCTTGACATTAAAATACGCTTTGAAGGATATGATACATGAACAGGCAACCATTACAACCGATCATCACCGCTCTTACCAACATTTAAAAAAAGAGATGAAAATACAAACCGTAATATCCAACATGGGCCAATCGCTGGAAGAGCTTCATAAACAAATTATGCAGTTCAAAAACTGGTTAAGAGGCATTCATCATAAATGTTCTACACAACATTTGTTTGCCTACGCCGATGAATACGTTTTTAGATTTAACCGAAGAAATAACAGAAAGACTATTTTTCATAAAGTAGTGAATAATATGATGAATCAAATTCCTCATCCGTATCCAATATTAAAAAGACTTTATGCCTATTCTACCTAATCCTATAATGCTTTTATAATTCAGATATTACCGAGGTATTAAATCTTTATTGAAAAGACCACAAAATATAGAAGATCCTTCAACAAATTATAAGAGACCTTTTATTCTTTCAACCAACGAAAGAAATGACACCTTAGGAGCACAATATTTTTAGACACCAACAACACCAACCCAGTTAATATTTATATCCGGTTATATTAGTTGGGGCATAATTCTTTTATATCTTTTCCATTTAATAAAAGGTTACATTACATAACATTGCAACAAGTACACCTGTATAACCCCCAAAATTATACGCTGCATTTGAAAAAGAATTCTTTGAATTTGCTTTAAATTTCTTATGCTATGCTATTACAAAAAACCGTTGCTCCATCTTTAAACTTTTTATCCGGCGGCGGCAAGATGGGCGAGTTCGTTCGTACTATGGATTGGTCACAAACTTCGGTTGGCGATCCTGCCGGATGGCCGCAAAGCCTTCGAACTTCAGTAAGTATTTGCCTCAACTCAAATTCCCCTTTATTAATATGGTGGGGAAAAGACCTCGTAAAAATTTATAACGATGCCTATCGTGATCTTATAGCAACAAAACATCCCAAAGCAATGGGCGCTAACGGAGCGGATGTATGGCCGGAAATTTTACCTAATGTTTTACCTATGCTGAAAGACATTTTAAAAGATGGAAAAGCTTCAGGTTTGGAAGACCAGTTATTGGTTATTGAAAGAAATGGACGCCCTGAAGTTTGCTATTTTACTTTTTCGTATAGCGCTATCCGTGATGAAGCCGGAAATGTCGGCGGTATATTTTGCGCCTTAAATGAAACTACAAAAAAAGTAAATGCAGAAAGAAAGTTTTCAATACTATTAAATGATCTTTTCATTCAGGCCCCTGTAGCCATTTGCATATTTCGCGGGGAAAATTATATCGTGGAAGTAGTCAATAAAATGATGCTTGAATTTTGGGGCAGAACCCAAAACGAAGTTTTGAATAAGCCCGTGTTTGAGGCACTGCCGGAGGTGAAAGAACAAGGGTTTAAAGAACTTTTAGATACTGTTTATAAAAAAGGGGAACGTTTTGTTACAGAAGAGCTTCCCGTAAATTTAATGCGCCATGGAAAAAAGGAAAATGCTTTTGTAAAATTTATTTATGAACCACTGCGTGAAGAAGATGGAACCGTATCGGGAATAATGGCCGTTGCAACTGAGATTACAGAGCAGGTAGTGGCCCGCAAAAAGGCAGAAGAAAGCGAATACCGTTATCAAAACATGATCCATACTTCTACCTCAATGATCTTGATATTAAAAGGAGAAGATCTGATTGTAGAAGTAGCCAATGATGCGATGCTCCAAACTCTGGGTAAAGGAAAAGGTATAGTGGGCCACCCCTTGCTCGAAGTGATACCCGAAATAATTGAACAGGGTTTAGGAAAATTATTACACCAGGTCTATGCAACCGGACAACCCAATTATGGCTACGAGCTTCCGGTTCATATTATTCGAAACGGCGTAAAAGAATTGTCTTATTATACATTTGTTTACCAGGCCCAAAGAAATGTAAATGGTGAGGTAGAAGGCGTGGCGGTAATTGCTAACGAGGTAACGCCACAAGCAACATTCAATTTAAAAATAAAAGAAAGTGAAGAGTGCTTCAGGCAAATGACTGATTTAATGCCAGCTAAAATAACCACTGCGAATGCTGATGGAAGTGTGACCTATTTCAACAAAAAATGGATGGATTTTACAGGAATGAGCTTTGAAGACTTCAGAGATTTTGGGTACCATAGCATTATGCACCCTGATGAACTGGAAGAATTTCAAAAGCGCTTAACTAACGCGGCAGAAACAGGAAGTGTCTTAGAAATGGAAATGAGATTTTTGAATAAAGAAGGTAAATATATATGGAACCTGAACCGTGCTTCACCTGTGAAAGATGAAAACGGAAACATTACAATGTGGATAGGTGTTACCAGCGAAATACAAAAGATGAAAGATGACGAAAGACAAAAAGACAATTTTATTTCTATGGCAAGCCATGAACTTAAAACGCCGGTAACTACCATCAAAGCTTATGGCCAGCTTGCAGAAATGATGCTGCAGGAAAATGGGGATAGTAAAACATTGCTTATAGTGCATAAGATGGGGAATCAAATAGTCAGGCTTACTACTCTTATTGGAGAACTTCTCGATTTTACCAAAATACGGGAAGGAAAGTTGATATACAATGAAGCCTTTATTGATTTCAATGAATTTGTAAAAGAAGTAGTTGAAGATATGCGCCACACGAGTATTACGCATAAGATTATATATATTCAAAGTGCTAATGCTTGCATTTTTGGAGACAAAGAAAAATTAAGCCATGTAGTCAACAACCTTATTTCAAATGGAATAAAATATTCACCGCGCGCTGATAAAATTTTGGTGACTACCAAGTTGCAGAATGACGGATTACATTATCGATACAAGACTACGGCATCGGCATTGCGAAAGTGGTGCAGGATAAAGTGTTTGAACAATTTTACCGGGTAACAGGAGATAGCCAGGCAACATACCCCGGTATGGGTATTGGCTTATACATTTGCGCAGAAATAATCAAAAGAGAAGGTGGTAGAATTTGGGTTGAAAGCAGTAACGATAAAGGTTCTGTTTTTTGTGTCTGGCTGCCTTTTGATCACCGGAATCAAAATTGAATAATAGCCATGGTACACTCCGCATGTGGCTTAGCTTGCAACTATGCATTTGTGTTCCACAGAGGGTAACATAAATTAACCACTGCTAATGTTGTCGTCCTTGCCAACATACAATTCAGTAATCATTGATATTGCTGAGCCAGGTAAAATCTTCTATCACCCTGCTACACGTATTATATTCAAATAATAAAAAAGCTGCTATCTTGATGTTTTGAACTCAGCATAATGGCTCAAACACCGTAAGGATATGTGTTAGCGTTTGAGAATATTCTTTATTACCAAAAATGATTGTCGCACTAACAGAAACGGATAGACTAATGAAGGAAGTGGATAAGGTGGGGATTGAGTGAGGGGATTTGAGTTGAGTATGTTATTTGCGAAAGTTTTTTAAAGCCAAACAATTATTATAACCTACTGATAAACTTTCGGAAATACAAGAGTAAGCTGCTACGTTGAGTCGAAAATACAGTGGATTAATAAATTCCGAATGTAACAGCGCAAGACGTATAAACTATATGTAATTGCTTAAAGTATATATAAACATAAACCAAAGGCGCAACGAAAAACCTTAACCCTAACTTGAAAAACTTATTTTTACCACATAACCCCTTATGTTCGTTTTTTTGAACTTTTATGCAAAACAATATTTGAAAGACCTTCGTTTTATGATGTTTAAAAATTTGCTTTAGACATTAGGCAACTTATATCCATTGTAATATTCCTTCATCATATATTTCTTATTTATGTCGTTATCGGTAAATTGTTCTTTTACTGCGTCCCATTCCAATTTTTTTCCACTACGATATGCTATGTTTCCCATCTGCGCAACTGTAGCCACTTGAGCGCCTGCCTGTATTGGGCAATGCAAATCCTCTACTTTTCTTGATTTGATAACACTTACGAAATTCTCCCAATGTTTATCCACACCATTATCAGTAGATGGCGCAAACGGCTTACTCACTTTGTTTTTGCTTTGCTTTTCCTCAATCACTTCCCAGCCACCGCGATTTAAAATTAACGTGCCGTTATTGCCAATATAGGCAATGCCGTGATCGCGGTTATATGAGCCGTTATCTATTCCCATAGCAGAATCCCAAACCATATTAAAATCATCAAATTCATACAAGGTTGTTAACGTATCAGGTGTTTCTTCGTATAACTCAGGATAAGCAAAACGGCCACCTAATGCAGATACCGATTTAGGAGTAGGCGATTTCATTCCCAACAATCCATAATCTAATAAATGCACCCCCCAATCGGTCATTAAGCCGCCGGCATAATCCCAGAACCAACGAAAATTAAAATGAAAACGGCTGGAATTGAAAGTTCGCGTGGGCGCCGGTCCAAGCCACATCGTATAGTTTACCCCGTTGGGAGGTGCCGTATCCGGAACAACTGGCCCGGGTTTCATCCATCCCTGGTAGCACCAGACTTTTACTGTTCTTATATTTCCCAATACGCCACTTTGTACATAATCAACGGCATCTTTAAAATGCTGCTGGCTTCGTTGCCATTGGCCTGCCTGCACTACTTTATTATATTTCTGCTGCGCTTTTACCATCGCCCTGCATTCGTCGATAGAATTACCAACAGGCTTTTCACAATAAACATCTTTCCCCGCCATACATGCGTGCATCATAATTAACGCATGCCAATGATCGGGAGTTCCGATTATGACAGCATCTACATCTTTATCATCGAGTAACTTCCGGTAGTCGTTGTATTTTTTTACTTTGGAAGCGTCTTTATTCAATTTAGTGCTGAGATCATTAAGTCTTTTTTCAATAACATTTTTATCTACATCACAAACAGCAACAAGATTCACCCCTGGAATTTTTAAAGCAGCAGTTACGTCGGCCCAGCCCATTCCGTTAATACCAATGGCACCGATATTTAGCTGGTCACTTGGAGCGATCCGGTTTTTAAAAATAGCAAACGCATTGTTATTTACTGACGCAGTCAGTAAGCCGCCGCCAAGCATCACTGCTGAGTTTTGTAAAAATTTTCTACGTGAATTCATGCTGTTTGTTTTAAGATTTATTTTAACGGAATGATGAAGATTGATATCAAGTCGTTTTATAAATGTAAATTAATCATGATAAAAATTAAGAAATATTTCATCACAAATTCCTCTGCTCTTTGATTTACTTAGATGAAGACCTTTTGAGATATATTCACTATACTGGAAATGAACTCGTCCTAAATGAGGTTTGGCCCTGATTTTATACCTTTATCGATTTCGTCAACTCAGCTTATAATTTCTGATGGTCATGTCCTGATATTAGCTTTCCCACTGGAAGTATGAAATTTTTTGTCCCAAAAAGAAAAAAGATTAAGCAAATTCAGATCTACGAATCCTATGTAGTAACTGTCTTGAGTAAGAGTCAAGGGGCGAGCAAGAGTAAAAAAGCCTTTCAAAAAATCTAATCACATTACGACAATGTATATCTCAGTAATTTCAAAAAAATAATTAACGATTCTCTTTGAATGGGTGCCTTCATAGATATCTTTCCTTGGCTTCAATATGGCAAAAAAAAGTAGAGAGGACAGCCTCAACTAAACATGAATTGCAGGCATTGTTAAGAAAGTTTATAAGAGAATTTTGGCTATTACTAAAGAAATGATAGGATTGCTAAGGCTGCTGCAAACCAACCTCAAGAACAAAGGTCAATGTATGCAAAATACTACCCTTACGAAGTTGTTAAGAAAACTGACAAACCTGTTTTTAAAATTACCTCCTATATAATAAGAATTCAAGTCCATCTTTTATACTAAATATTAGGAAACATCAAAGCTCTGGAATTATAGTACCATAGAATGTTTTATGCAAAACCGCCCTATTTACTTAGTAAAAGAATTGTTATCACTATGTTTTAAAAAGTTTAGGATTAGGTAGAATAGGCATAAAGTCTTTTTAATATTGGATACGGATGAGGAATTTGATTCATCATATTATTCACTATTTTATGAAGAATAGTCTTTCTGTTATTTCTTCGGTTAAAT
>JALYVO010000067.1 GCA_030853195.1 Bacteroidota bacterium
GTTAAATTATTCTAATAATCTATGTTCCGGCTTTGTTGAGCAAATCTATATCCTCTTTTGTTAAATTTATATTTACAGATTTCATTAATTCATCTAATTGTTTTTCATTGGTGGCGCTCGCAATTGGAGCGGTTATCAAAGGATTCTGAATGATCCATGCTAAAGAAATACTTGCTTGATGGCAATTATATTTCTCTGATAGAGTATTCAAAATTCTTAAAATAGAGTATCCTTTTTCGTTCAGATATTTTTTCATTCCTCCTCCCCTCGTGCTCTTTGAAAAATCTTTTTCTGACTGATATTTTCCAGATAGAAATCCACTGGCCAGTGATGAATAAGTTATTACACCAAGATTGTATTTTTTTATAATTTCCCCGTATTCAGTTTCAAATTCCCGGTCGTAAAGATTGTATTTTGGCTGAAGGCTTATATATTCCGGTAAATTCTTTTCTTTACTGATTTTCATTGATTCTTCCAGTCTTTGGGATGCAAAGTTAGAGGCGCCAATGTATCTTACTTTTCCTTCTTTCACCAATTGGTCATAAGCCTCTAATGTCTCATCAGCCGGTGTTTCCAGGTCATCTTTATGCGATTGGTAAAGATCAATATAATCTATTTGTAATCTTTTTAATGAGCTTTCTACTTCAGATAAAATATATTTTTTTGATAATCCTTTTTTATCAGGCGCGATTTCCCAGCCAACTTTTGTGGCAAGAATAACATCTTTTCGCTTGCCGGTTTTTTTTAACCAATTCCCGATGATAGTTTCGGATTCGCCACCCTTATGCCCTTCTACCCAAACAGAATATCCATCTGCAGTGTCAATACAATTAAACCCATTATCTGTAAACAAATCAAGCAGTTTGAATGAATTCTTTTCATCAACCGTCCAGCCGAAAACGTTTCCGCCAAAAACCAATGGAGCAATTTCAAGATCACTGTTTCCCAATTTCCTTTTTTCCATAAATGATTGATTTGTTTTTTACTTATCAAAAACCTTGCTCAATCTTTTTAGTCAATTCAATTTTTCAAACTTTCTTCTTAAATCGTAATATTGTTTTTTAGAATTATGGATATTAGTTTGAATAAATACATTAGTGAAACGGGTTTCTGCAGCCGCAGAGAAGCGGATAAATTAATTGAAGCCGGCCGGGTTACCCTCAATGGAAAAGAAGCAAAAAAAGGAAACCGCGTTATTGAAAAAGATGTGGTAAAAATTGACGGACAAGCTTTGAAAAACAAGCCTGTTCCAGTTTATATAATGCTCAATAAACCAAAAGAAATTACGTGTACCACTGATTTAAGCGATATAAGCAATATTATAGATTTTATCGGTTTTAAAAGCCGGATATTTCCAATAGGCAGGCTGGACAAGCTTTCTGAAGGATTAATCTTCTTAACCAATGATGGAGATATAGTAAATAAAATTCTTCGCGCCGGAAACGGGCATGAAAAAGAATATGTGGTAACAGTTGACAAACGAATTACACCTGACTTTATAGAAAGGATGGGAAATGGTGTTTCAATTTTAGGAACCACCACAAAAAAATGTTTTGCAAAACAGGAAGGCGAAAAGCGATTCAGGATAATTCTTACGCAAGGGCTAAACCGCCAGATCCGTCGTATGTGTTCGGCGCTTGGTTATAAAGTAACTTCGCTGACACGTGTAAGGATAATGAATGTAACATTGAGTGGTTTAGCAAAAGGCAAATGGCGTTTTTTTACCATAAAAGAAATCGCAGAAATAAACAGTATGATCGAGAACAGCAGTAAAACCGCAGACGTGGAAGGAATGGGAGAATAGAGAAGTTTATTGGTTTATTGGTTTATTAGTTTATTATCAGATTAATAAATTATTGGTCTAGACCCGGTTTTCTGATTCGTGTAAAGTGGTATAATTCGTGGCTTAAAAGAATTTAAAAATGATTAGGCTCAACAACGTGGAAAAAATTTTCGGAAATATCAAAGCCGTAGATGATATTTCATTTGAACTGAAGGAAGGTGAAAATGCTGTGTTGCTTGGTACCAGTGGTTGTGGCAAAACTACGACACTCAGGATGATCAATCGTTTGATTGAAATAACATCAGGTTCGATATATGTTGCAGAAAAAAATATCAAAGATATTCCGCCGGAAGAATTAAGAAGAAGTGTTGGTTATGTGTTGCAGCATAATGGGCTTTTTCCTCATTACACGATTGCAGAAAATATTGCAATTGTGCCGCAGCTTTTAAAATGGCCCAAACAAAAAATTTTAAAACGTACAGAGGAATTATTAGAGCAACTTCATCTTCCGGAGAATTGCTTAACCTCTTATCCACAGCAGTTAAGCGGAGGCCAGCAACAAAGAGTCGGACTGGCAAGGGCTCTTGCTGCAGATCCGCCTGTGTTGCTTATGGATGAGCCTTTTGGGGCGCTTGATGCAATTACCCGGGATAACATTACTAAAGAGTTTTCAAGGCTTGAAGTGTTAAAAAAAAAGACAATTGTTTTGGTAACACATGATATACGGGAAGCCTTCGAATTGGGAGACAAAATTTTGTTGATGGATAAAGGCAAAATTGTGCAGTCAGGAAAGTCCACTGAACTTTTATTTCATCCCAAAGATAAATTTGTAACCGATTTTTTTTCAGCACAAAGAATGCAGCTTGAATTGAATGCGGTTTTTCTGAAAGATGTGTGGCCGCATCTTCTAATCAATAATAATGACGGAAATAAAGCTGTGGAAATTGATGCAGGCAAAAGTTTGTGGGATGCATTGGAAATATTATCACTTCAAAAGAATAATCTCCTTTCAATAAAAAAAATCTCTTCAGATGAAATAAAATATGCGGACTATGATGCGCTGTTCACCGCTCTTAACACCTTAAAAGGAAATCTTTATGAATGAGCAGGGACAGTCTCTTTTTGATTTTATGCGCCAGCAATCCGGTAAGATTTTGGATCAGCTGCTCCAGCATATCGGGCTCACTTTTATTTCATTATCAATAGCTGTTCTTATCGGAGTTCCATTAGGAATTTTTATCGCACGCAGGAAAAAATTTGCTGCGCCTGTTTTGGGCTTCACAGGAATTTTACAAACAATACCGAGCATTGCTTTACTTGGCTTTATGATTCCGTTGCTCGGCATTGGCCCGAAACCCGCAATAGTGGCTTTATTTCTTTATGCATTGTTGCCAATTGTAAGAAATACATTCACGGGAATTACCGGAGTTGATAAAACAATAACAGAATCTGCAAGGGGAATGGGAATGACCTACTGGCAAATTTTATCGAAAGTAGAACTGCCCCTATCCATGCCTGTTATACTGGCAGGAATACGAACGGCAACTGTTATAAACGTAGGCGTAGCCACACTTGCATCATATATTGGCGCTGGTGGCCTGGGAGAATTTATCTTCGGCGGTATCGCGCTTAATAATACCAACATGATCTTGGCCGGAGCAATTCCCGCAGCGTTACTTGCTATTTTTTTTGATTTTATTTTATCTAAAGTTCAAAAGTTGAATCTTAAAAAATTGCGAATCAGTTTTGGGATTTTCCCGCTCGGTATTTTAATTCTTTCCTCTTTTTATTTACTGCCTGATATTTACAGAAGTAAAATGCTCGCAGGCTTTACACCTGAGTTTATGGGAAGAAAAGATGGTTATCTCGGTTTGAAAAATATTTATCAACTCAACATCAGAACAGTGGTTATCAGCGATGCAGTAATGTACAAAGCTGCGTATGAAAAAAAGCTGGACGTCATCAGCGGCTACAGCACAGACGGACGTTTGAAGGCTTACGATCTTATGGTTTTGAATGATGATAAAAAAATCTTCCCTCCTTATTATGCGGCTCCGGTTATTCGTGAAGATGTTTTAAAAAAATTTCCAAATGTTGAAAAACTACTAAATGAGTTATCAGGCCACATCAATGATTCCATAATGACCCGATTAAATTACCGGGTTGATTATTTAAAGCAATCTCCTGATAAAGTTGCAAAAGATTTTTTGATGGAACAGGGTTTGTATAAAGAACCTATAAACGCAAATGGAGAAATAATCCGGATAGGATCAAAAATATTCGGCGAGCAGTATATTCTGGCCGCAATGTATTCTATGTTGATAAAAGGAAATAGTAATTTGCACGTAGAAACAAAAACAGGTTTGGGTGGCACTAAAATCTGTTTTGATGCATTGATCAATAACCAGATCGATATGTATCCTGAATATACCGGAACCGGGCTTTTAGTAATTTTGCAAACTCCTGATTCAGTTGTAGACAGCTTCAGGGGCGATAAAGAGAAAATATATAATTACGTGCAACAGCAATTTTTTAAAAAATATAATTTGAAATGGCTGAAACCAATCGGCTTCAATAATGCGTATGCATTGATGATGCGAAGATATCAGTCAGAGCAATTGAAAATTCACAGCATTACTGATCTTAAAAATTACCTTGATAAGAAATGAATTTATTAGAAAAATATAACACAGTTCGTAAATACACAGAAGATATTTGCAACTCTTTGGAAACCGAGGATTACGTAGTGCAACCCATTGTTGATGTGAGCCCGCCCAAATGGCACATTGGGCACACTACCTGGTTTGTTGAAACTTTTATTTTAAAAACCTATAAAAAAGATTATGTGGAATATGACCCTCAATATAACTATGTTTTCAACAGCTATTATGAAACCATTGGCGCGAGGGTTATCCGCACAGATCGTGGCAATTTAAGCAGGCCAACAGTTGCGAATGTTTACAAATACAGAAAGTATGTGGACGATGCTATGCATCAATTCCTGCAAAATCCTTTATTAAAAGAGGCTGAAGAAATTTTGATTCTCGGATTTAATCATGAGCAGCAGCACCAGGAGCTTTTAATGACTGACATTAAATATATTTTGGGAAACAATCCATTATTTCCAGCATACAAATCTTTATTAGATAAAAAAGAAAAAGCTGCGCAAAAAATCAAAAATGATTTTATCAAAATTGAAAAAGGTATTTATGAAATTGGATTTGAAGGCAAAGGATTTTGTTTTGATAATGAATTAAAAAAGCATTCTGTTTATCTGGATGATTTTAGCATTTCAAAAAATTTAATTACCAATGAAGAGTTCATTGAATTTATCAATGCAGGAGGTTATAAAAATTTTAATTACTGGCATGCTGATGGTTGGGAATGGGTGAATGCAAATCATATAGCTGCGCCGTTTTACTGGCATTCTATTGATAATGAGTGGCACAATTATACGTTAGAAGGATTGCAATTAGTGAATATGAATGAACCTGTTTGCCATGTGAGTTTTTATGAAGCTGCGGCGTTTGCTTCATGGAAGGGAATGCGCCTGCCCACTGAGTTTGAATGGGAAGCTGCTGCGCAAAAATTTGATTGGGGAAGGCGTTGGGAATGGACTGAAAGCGCATATCTGCCTTATCCGGGATTTTCGAAAGCGCCGGGCGCAATTGGAGAATATAATGGAAAATTTATGATAAATCAAATGGTGCTTCGGGGAGCATCTGATGTTACTTCTCCCGGCCACAGCCGGATTTCTTACCGCAATTTTTTTCAGCCAAACCTGCGCTGGCAATATACAGGAATAAGATTAGCACAATAAATAAAAAGTATGAACCATTTTTTACAGGATGTGCTGAAAGGCATACAGTCTACACCTAAGTATTTAGATTCCAAATATTTTTATGATAAAAAAGGCGATGAATTGTTTCAAAAGATAATGTCGAGTGATGAATATTATCTTACTGATAGCGAGATGGAAATATTTTCACAACAGACTGTGGAAATAACCAATTCAATTGTAGAAGAAACACAAAAAATTGATGTAATTGAATTCGGGCCGGGAGATGCTATCAAATCGATTTTTCTTTTAAAAGAATTGTCTGGCAGAGATGCAATAGATATTTATTTCCCGATAGATATTTCTGCAAATATTATTGAGCTTTTAAAAGAAACTTTACCGGCGCAAATTCCCAAACTCAATGTGCATGGGTTGAATGGTGAATATTTCAACATGCTTTCAGAAGCAAACCAGGTTTCAAGAAATAAAAAGCTTGTTTTATTTCTCGGCGCTAATATTGGCAATTTTAAATTCAATGAAATGCCCGAATTCTGCAAAAAATTACGTGGCTTGCTTTCGCATGGCGATATGATCGTAATCGGGTTTGATCTCAAAAAAGATCCAAAGAAAATATTAGCTGCCTACGATGATGCTGCAGGATTTACAAAAGATTTCAATTTGAATTTATTAAGCCGCATCAACAAAGAATTGAATGCTGATTTCAATTTGAAAAGTTTTGAGCATTATGCCATGTATGATCCTGATGATGGCGCCTGCAAAAGTTATCTCGTTTCAAAAGTGAAGCAGCAAGTATGTATCGGCGAAAATGCATTGATCCATTTTGAGAAAGATGAAACCATTTTTATGGAAATTTCTCATAAGTATTCTGTTAGCCAAATTGATGAAATTGCGGTGCAGTCTGGTTTTAAACCTGTCGCCCATTTTTTTGACAGGAATAAATATTTTGTTGACGTCGTCTGGAAATACTAAAGCAATATCTACTTTAGATACTTATTGTACAATGTTTGATATCGTGATAAACTAAAATATAGAAATTCCGTATTTGGAGTTTTCAATGAAGTCTGGAATTTAAAATATTGTGCACTTCTACTTTTTCGCTTTTCTAAAGTTACCAAACACTTCATTTAATAAATAAAAGACAATGTGGTCAAAAATGGTGCAAAAATTCATCAATAAGTCATAACAGTATTTGATTTCAGAGGATAGTATTGAAACCGGTTTCAATACTATCCTTTTTTTGTGCATAAAACTGCATGAGAA